>JAQGHM010000254.1 GCA_028291615.1 Phycisphaerales bacterium
GCGGCCGGCCCCGAACTTATTAAATGGCACGTCCCGCGGGATGATGCCGGATAGATGCTTGGAACAGCCCGTTTCATAAAAACGTTCGCTCGCTTGACAACGGATTGCTCATAGATGCGCGGGCGCGCGGGACGTGGCAGCGTGGCGCCGACTGGGGTGGGGACGGGCGGATTGTGTTGGCGCATCGCGGGCCTCCGTAGGACCGGGGGGCGATGCGCGGCTGAGACCTCATTTGCGCAGCAGAGGGGGGAAAGTGGCGTTTTTGCCGGGGAAACGGGGGATATTTTTTTATTTTTCGGAATTGGGGAGGTGCGCCGGCAAGCCATTGGCTTGACGAATGGACCGTCAGTAGACGCGGTGTTTCGGGTCGGCGAGCCACTGGTTGAACAGCTCGACCGCTTCGCCCGCCAGGAAGGCGGGGACGATCTGGACGGGGCTGCCGCCCAGGCGTTTCATGTCGACGTTGGAGATTCCCAGCTCGCTGAATCCCGCGTGCTGGGCGTCGGCGATCGATGCCCCGTAGACGATGCGGTCGACGGCCGCCCAGTGGATGGCGGCGAAGCACATCGGGCAGGGCTCGGTGGTGGAGTAGATCGTCGTGCCGGGGAGCTTGATGTCATCGACGGCCTTGCAGGCGGCGCGGATGGCGGTGACCTCGGCGTGGGCGGTGGCGTCGGGGGTTCGCCAGACGACGTTGTGCTCGCAGGCGATCACCCGCCCGTCGCGCACGATGCAGGCGCCGAAGGGAGATTGCCCGGCGGCCATCCCCTGGCGGGCTTTGGCGATGGCCATCCGCATAAACTTCGCATCGTCGTTGTCGTCCATGGCATGCTCCACATCTTGCAGCGCTGGTTGGGCGCGCGGGGAGTGTACCGGGGAGCGGGTGTCGAAGTGAAGCGCGGGGGGGGTACAATCGCGGTAACCGGATTTGTGGAGGGCGATCAATGCGTGTTGTCAGTGGTGGAGTGCTGGCGGTTTTGCTTGCGTTGACACTGGCGAAACCGGCGGCGGGGGCGACGCCGGCGGAGGTCGAGGCGGCGATCCAGAAGGGGGTGAAGTATCTCTACTCGGCGCAGGTCGCGGGGCTTTGGGACCCCGCAAGTCCGGCTAAGGCGATCAAGCCGATCCACTGGGGCGGCGAGACGGCGCTGGCGACTTACGCATTGCTCGCGGCGGGGGAGAGCCGGCAGGACCCGAAGCTCGCCAAGGCGATCGACTTCAGCACGACCGTCAATATGGACGGGATTTATTCGCTGGGCCTGCGGGCGCAGATCTGGCATTACCTGCCGCAGAGCCGCGAGGTCAGGGCGGGGATCAAGCGGGACGGTGACAACCTGCTGGCGTCGCTGAAGAAGGAGGGGACGCCCAAGGGGATGTTCAACTATCCCGTGAACGACAAGGCGACCCGGTATGATCACAGCGTCAGCCAGTACGGCGTCCTGGGGATGTGGGCGGTGGCGCAGCTTGGGTATGAAGTGCCGACGTCGGCGTGGAAGATGATCGACACGGCGTGGCGCTCGCATCAGGACAACGCGGGGGCGTGGGAGTACGTCTACGGTAAAGGGGAGGCGCGGGCGTCGATGACGGCGGCGGGGGTGGCGACGCTCTTCATCACGCAGGACTACCTGAACATGGCCAAGGGGGCCGACTGCGTTGGGAACATCCGCGATTCGGCGATTGACAGGGGGTTTAGGTGGATGATTGAAAACTTGAAGGATGTTGAAGGACGGCGCACTTATTACACACTTTATGGAATTGAGCGGATCGGGGTGGCGAGCGGGTACAAGTATTTCGGTACGCTGGACTGGTACGACGATGGGGCGGAATACCTGGTGCGTTCGCAGGGGGCGAATGGCGGTTGGGGGACGGGCGTGGCGGACACGTGTTTTGCCATCCTGTTCCTGGTGCGCGGGCGGGCGCCGGTGGTCATGAATAAATTGGAGTACGACATCGACACGGCCGGCGACAAGCCCAAGCCGGGCAATTGGAATCAGCGGCCGCGGGATTGCGCCAACCTGGTGCGCTGGATGGGGCGGCAACTGGAGCGGGACCTTAATTGGCAGATCGTCAATCTGAAGGTTCCCGTCGATGACCTGCACGATGCGCCGATCCTTTACATCGCGGGAAACCAGGCGATTAGCTTCAGTGAGGCGGAGGAGAAGAAACTGCGGCAGTTTGTGGTGCAGGGGGGGATGATCGTGGGAAATGCCGATTGCGCGCAGCCGGCGTTTGCGCTGGCGTTTCAGAAGCTGGGGCAGAAACTGTTTCCGGCGTATGAGTTTCGGGATCTGCCTGACAACCATTTGATCATGACCACGCCGTATCATTTCTCGAAGTGGAAGAACAAGCCGGCGATCAAGAGCCTGTCGAACGGCGCGCGGGAGCTGATGGTGCTGATCTCGGCGGGGGATTTTTCGCGGCTGTGGCAACTGAATACCTATGCCGGCCGCGAGGAGGGGCATGAGTTTCTGTGGAATCTTTATTTTTACGCGGTGGATAAGTCGAACATGCGGGTCAAGGGGCAGACGTACATCGTGCATCCGTCTAAGCAGGTGACGGCGGCGCGCGAAATCGCCGTGGCGCGGCTCGAATATGCCGGAAATTGGAACCCCGAGCCGGGTGGTTGGCGGCGGCTGAATGCGGTGATGCACAACCACAACCAGACCGACCTGGCAATGAAGGGGGTGAAGCTTGGGAGCGGTGAGCTGGGCAAGGGAGAGTACAAGGTTGCGCATCTGACGGGGACGGATAAGTTTCGCCTGACGCCTGAGGCGGGGGAGGAGGTTCGCAAGTTTGTCGAGGGGGGCGGGACGCTGATCGTCGACTCGTGCGGCGGGGGAACTGATTTTGCTGCGGCGGCGGAGGAGCAGATCCTGGCGTTGTTTCCGGGGGCGAAGATGGATTTGCTCGCGCCGGATCATCCGGTGTTTTCGGCGGGTGGTAAGACTGCGGAGGTTTCTTATCGCGCGTTTGCGAAGCGGGTCGTGGGGAATGCGCGCACGCCTCGGATTAAGGGGATTGAAGTGAATAAGCGCGTGGGGGTGTTCTTCAGCGTGGAGGATCTGAGCGAGGGGTTGGTGGGGCAGGCGGTCGATGGAATTTTCGGCTACGAGCCGGCGTCGGCAACGGAGCTGATGCGCAACATCGTGATGTTTGCGGGCGGTGGCGGGAAGGCGAAGGAGGCGGCGGCGGTCGTCAAGCCTGC
The DNA here is from genome assembly GCA_028291615.1 of Phycisphaerales bacterium. Lineage (GTDB taxonomy): Bacteria > Planctomycetota > Phycisphaerae > Tepidisphaerales > Tepidisphaeraceae > RYN-433. The sequence goes on from JAQGHM010000254.1 coordinate 3,206, forward strand.
GCCTAAGAAGTAAGGCGCGGGCGATCAATCGCCCGACGGCGCGATCGTTACCCGGCCCCCCGAATCGACGTCGATCATGATCGTTGTATCGCGTTTCCGATGATCCACCAGGTACTTTGAAAGCGGGGTGACGACCAGCATCTCGATCGCGCGCTGCAGCGGGCGCGCGCCGTAGCGTGGGTCGAAGCCCTCGTGGGAGAGAAGATCGAGCAGGGCGGGCGTCCACCGCAGGCGGAGGCCCGCGCGGGTGAGGCCCTCGCGCTGCGCGAGGTCGCGCAGCTCCTTTTCGGCGATGGCGCGGATCGTTTCGGGCGTCAGCGGATCGAACGCGACGACGGCGTCGATCCGGTTGAAGAATTCGGGGCGGAAGAAGCCCATCGTCTCGCTCTCGTACGCGGGGGCATGGGTCTTCGAGAGGCCAAATGCGTCGCCGGCGGCGGAGCCGAGGTTGCTGGTCATGATGATGACCGCGCTCTTGAAGTGGGTGAGGCGGCCCCACGGGTCTGTCAGGCGGCCTTCGTCGAAGACGCCGAGCAGGATGTCGAAGATCGCGGGGGCGGCCTTTTCGATTTCGTCGAGCAGCAGCACGGTGAAGGGTTGTTGGCGGATCTTTTGAATCCAATCGGCGGGGCCGGTATGCGGCGAACCGAGGAAGCGTTCGGCGGCGTCGGCGCCGGCGTATTCGGACATGTCGAGGCGGACGAGGCGCTGCGCGGACGGTCGCGCGCCATCGGCCGTGCCGCCGCCGTATAGGAAACGCGCCAGCGACTGCGCGAGCTGGGTTTTGCCGACGCCGGTGGGGCCGGCGAAGAGCAGGACGCCCAGCGGACGCTCGGGATCATTCAGGCCGGCCTTGAAGGTTGTGACGACGCCCGCGGCGGCGCGGCAGGCGCGCTCCTGGCCGATCACCTCGCGGTGAAGCGTGCGCACGACTTGCTCGATGTCGAGAGGCAGTTCGTCGCGCAGGAAGAGCTCGGGGACGCCGGTCTGGCGCACGAAGAGGGCGATTGCGTCGGCGGGGCTGGCGCGCTCGTGTTGCTCGCGGGCGGCGCGGTCGAAGAGGTCGGCGACGAAGGCGGGCGCCTTGCCGGGGAATGGATGGTACGGCATGAAGCGTGCGAACAGGCGATAGACGGTTTCGACGAGGCCGCGCTCCGCATCCACCTTCAGGTTCTGCCGGTGTGCCGCGGCCATCTGGTTTAGGCAGTTCACGGCTTGAGCGCGCGAGAAGGGGGGCACGGTGATGATTTGGAAAAGGTCGGCAAGACCGGGGAGAAGGCGGCGGATTGCGTCGAGTTCGGCTGGTGTTGCTTCGGCGATGAGGCGCAGCTCCGATCGCTGCAGGTAGGGCATGAGGAACGCGCCGATCGAATCGCCGGGCGAGCGGCCGCCGGTGCGAACGAGGTCGAGCAGATTCTCAGCGCAGAGGATGCCGGCGATTCCGGCGGTCTGGGTGACGATCGACTCGACGCGCTCCTGCCACATGCCCAGGTATTGCATGCCCGCGATCAGGCGCGGCGCCGAGGTGAGCCAGAAGCGGTTAACGCGCTTGCCGCGGCGAGTCGCGGGTGCGTCGGCGTCGGCGGGTGGACTGACGGAGTCGGCGGGGTCGGCGGCGCGCTCGATGCGGCGCGCGGCGTCGGCGAGGATGGACGTTTTGCCGACGCCCGATTCGCCCAGCAGCAGGATTGGTGCGCTCTCCCTGCGGAGTGCTTCGACCAGGCGGCCGATCAATTCGTCGCGCTCCCAGGCGCGCGGATAGCGGGTGCGCAGCTCGCGGGCGGCGAGCGGATCGGCAACGGCGGCGAGGTCTTCGAGGTCGGTCTCCTCGATGCGCTCGCGCGGTTCCCGCGGGACCTGGATGACAATGTCGTCCAGTTCCATGGCCGCGGGCGGGAGATAACGCGCCACCTGCGCGGGCGTGTGGTCGCGAACGTGGGCTTGGACGTACTGCGTGACCAGGGGTTTGAGATCGTCGCGGCTGTAATAGTTGAAGCGGATTCCCAGCGTCGGGATCGCTGCGACGAGCAAGCCGGTCGCGGTGTGTCCGGTGACGACGGCGACGCGCAGCGGGATCGTTTCGCCGCAGGGGTAGGTTCGTCCGGCGGCCGTGTATTGCGCGCGGACATCGATGCGCTGGAAGCTGAGTTGCGGTTCCTCGAAGTCCGGCCGTTCGTACCAGGGGAAATTGCGGTAGGTCCGTTCGAGGTAATCGCGAAGTCGGTCGCGCGCCTCGGCGGGTGTTGCGCCGAGCGCGGCGATGCCGCCGTTGTCCTCGACAAGCGTGGCGGTGTGACCGCCGGCGGGGCCTTGAAAGAGGAGAATGGGGAATCGGTATGCGGGCATTCTTGCGGCTTAGGTTTCAGTCGTTAGTTGCAGTGGCAGGGGCAGGGCGGCGAGTACGAATCGCCGCAGGTCTTCGCCGGTCGGCAGGTTTGGACAGAGCAGCCGGGTGCGGAGGTCTAGTGTTGCCGCCGCGGGATCGTACACGCGCACGACCGGTCCGAGCGGCTGTGGGTCTGAATCGGGCGCTGCTTCGCCGGCCGCCACCTGTGCCCGCCACTGCTCGCGGGCACCCGTATGTTTGCGCGCAGTCGCGGCCGCGTCATCGTCATGGGCGAGCGGAACGATGATCACCTGCACTGGCAGGACGTTCTCGTGTTGCGGGTAAAAGAGGTGCGTGCTTTCTTCACCGCGCAGGATGGATCCCGCGCCGGGCATCTCCACCAAGAGCCAAGTGGATGCATCACCGGGGGATGCTTTAATGGGCGTGGCGACGAAGCTGTGCTGATGGGTGAACAGGTTGGCGTAGGCGTCGGCGAGCGTGGTCGCCAGAGATTGCTCGCGCCCGCCAAGCGGACGGAGCCAGACCAGCAGCCGTGAACTCGTGTCGCTTGCCATGGCATCCAGCAGCGCACATTCCTGCGCTAAGTCCGTCAGGCGGTCGGCGGGATCATCCCCGAGCGGCCTGGCGCGTTCCAGCAGATCACCGAGCTGCGCGTGGAGGTCGCCGGCCGCGAGGAGGTCGGCGTAGGCGTCGGTGGCATGTTCTAGGATGCGCACCCGCCGCGGCGTGCGGACCCGCGGCGTGCGGCGCGTGATGTTGGGCGGCGAGTATGACGACTGTTCGAACTGCTTGATTAGCCGGTCGATTCGCTGGATCTGTTCGCGCACCGCGAAGTACTGGAAATGAGCCGGCGACAGCGCGTCGGTTGAGACCCGCACGGAATCCGATTCCGCCTCCGCCGTCCGAATCTCTAGTTCGTTGACGTAATCTTCCACGCGATCGAGCAGGGCGTTGGCGTCATCCTCAATGGGCCGAGGCGTGATTGGCCGGACGTTTACGAGCGCCTGCACGTGCGGCGCGATCCCGTCGCCGCTGGGGTAGATCGAGACGACCGTCGGTGCATCGGGCGTGAGCGCGGCGAGGCGGGCGGCGATTGGCGCGGTGAGCTGGCGCTCGACGGCGCGCTTCAGCGCCCGCGCGCCGAGATCCGGGTGGTATCCCTGATCGACAATCCGGTTCATCGCGGCCGGGTGTACGTCCAGCACGCAGCGGCGATGCACGAGGCCTTCGCGGCGAAAAAGATCGGCGATCAGGCGGTCGGCGATCGCGGCGACCTGCTCTCGTCCCAGCGCGTCGAACGGCACGAGGCGATCGATTCGATTGAAGAACTCCGGCCTGAAGAATCGCTGGGCCGCGTTAAGAAATGCCTCCTTGCGCGACGCGTCGGGTGGACGCAGGCCGAACGATGCCGCCGCCTCGCGGGTGCCCAGGTTGGAGGTCATGATCACCACCGCATTGGTGAAGTCGGACGTGCGGCCGAGCGAATCGGTTAATCGTCCCTCTCCGAGTACCTGGAGCAGCAGGTCGAATACCGCCGGGTGCGCCTTCTCAATCTCATCCAGCAGCAGGACGCAATACGGCTGCCGGCGGACGGCCGAGGTCAGGAGGCCATCCGGCTGCGTGAATGTTCCTGTTAGCCGAGCCAATGAGCCGGCGTCGAGGTACTCGTTCATGTCGAAGCGGAGCAATCTGCTCTCATCGCCATATAGATAGCGGACCAGCGCCTTCGCCGCCGCGGTCTTGCCCACGCCCGTTGGCCCGAGGAACAGGAGCGTGCCCAGCGGCCGGCCGGGATCGTTGAGCCGCGCCTTGGCGATGGCCACGACGTCAGCCATCGCCTCCAGCGCCGTTGGCTGGCCGACGATCTGCTTCGCCAGCGCCGCGACGATCTCGCGCCGCTCCAGGCGCGCCGACGGATCGAGGAACGAGATCGTCAGGCCCGAGCGCGCCGCAAATTCGCTCAGCACCAGTGGCCGGTCCACGTCCCGCGCGCGATATTTAAGACCCAGTTGAGCCAGAAATGCCGCCGCCTTGCCGGGCATCGCCTGATCGCGCACGTAGCGCTGCTGCAGGTCCATTACCGTTGTCAGGACCTCGGCGTTAAACCGGCAGCGGTGGCGATCCTCCAGGGCGCGGGTGACGTGAATCAGGATTCGCCGCGTCTGCGGCTCGCCGGTCTCGCGCAGGGGCAGTACGTGAAAGAGATCGGCGAAGCCGCGATCCTTTTCCCGCAGTACGCGGAAGGCTTCGGGCGTCATTTCCGCCAGCAGCCGGAAGTCGCGGCGCTCGACCCACGGTCGCATCACCGCCGCTACGTTCAGGTTCGAATCCGCCGATTGTCCCGCCTGATAAAGTCCGAGCACGTCATCGACGTACAGCACGTGCTCGCGCTTGGCCGCTTCGGTCAGGATCGCCAGCAGCCGCCCCTCCCACTGTCCGACGTACGACATCCCGGAGATCAAGCGCGCCGGCGAGACCAGCCAGACGTTGCGCTCGGCGACGTGCGTTCCGACGCCGTGCGGCCCCTGGCGCTGCGACACCCGCCGGTGCACCGTCTCGTGCACGAGCGCGGTCTTGCCGACCTTTCGCGGTCCCAGCAGCAGCACCGGGCGTCGATCCGGCTCCGCCAGTAGCCGGGTCAGCTCGACTACTTCCGCGTCGCGCATCACCACGCGATCCAGTTCGTCGGGATAAAGCCAATCCAGGCAGCGGCCGACCTTCGCCAGCTCGGCGCGGCCGTCCGGTGTTTTCTGCGATAGGATCGCCAGGAGATCGTTCGCCGCGGCTGGCCTTTCCAGCGACGGCCTTGGGTGCACGTCGAGTTCAAGCGTCGTCACCCAGGCTCGGGTGTAGTTCGTCAATTGCGCCGGCACCGTGAATGCCTCTCCCTCTTCCCGTTCCAGCTTGCGAAAATGCTCGGTGATGACTTCTCGCGCTCGTTCAGCTACGTCCTGGCCGCGCAGCACTTCGAAGAACAGATCCGGCAGCGATGGTGTGAACGCCAGCCGCCGGTCGAATGCTTCGAAAGCCACCACCAGGAAGCGGCACTCCGCGGTATGCCGCCGAAGCTGCATCGCGAAGCTCACCTTTCGCTCGGACAGCGCCGGTGAGAAGGTCCAGCGAATCAGTGCGTCCTGCCGCGGCTGCACCGCCAGCGCGTCGAGTTCGTGCCGCACCGCTTGCGCCAGCTTCGACATGCCCGCCGATAGCTGACGCCCGCCCTTGATCGGCCCAGCAAAGAAGAGCGGTCGCAGGCGAAACTGCGGGTTCGGATCGTCCGCCACCTTGTGCTCTTCAATGTAGACAGGGATCGTGAGGTTCATCGCATTTCGCCGCTCGCGACTTTGCTGGAGCCGTTTACTCCGATCGCGTCCGTTTTAACAATCGGATTCCCTGCAACAACGGCAGGTGCGACGGGCACATGTACGCGCAGATCCCGCACTCGATGCACGCGCCCAGGCCGTAGTGGTCCGCTAGATCCGCGTCGCCGCGCTGTGCCGCTTCAAGGAGGCCCGCGGGTTGAACCGACGTCGGACAGGTCTGCTCGCACCATCCGCAGCGAATGCATGGATCGGGCACGACCGGTGGTTTTGCGGGCAGGACGTGAATCGTCAGTTCGCCGCCAGCGATTACCGTGTCGGCAGTGATCGGCAGGTCGCGGAGCGCGTCGCCGCGAAGGAGCATCAGTCCGTCCGTCGGCAGTTGCAGGTGCTCGAGCAGGTAGCGCACGCTGGTCCCGATCGGCGCGATCCGCAGGTGAGATTTCGCCCGCAGGTGGTCCCGCACGGCCACCGGCATTTGCAGCATCGCCTGCTCGCGCGTCGCGGCCCGGCCAATCGCGATCGCGGTCACGGCGTCCAGCACGAACACGCCTTGTTCCACCGGCAATCGCCCCGGCCGCAAGCGGCGTCGAAGCAGCGTGTAGATGAGCAGCGTTGGATCGGCCTGCGGGTAATCGGCCAGCACCGGCACCACGTCGATCGACGCCTTGCGCAATTCCCGCCGCAGCGGCATCCACCACTTCGGCGTTGCGCCCGCCTCCACGGCGATCCAGACGTTCCGCGCCCCCGTCAGCCGCGCCAGCAGCGCCACGCCCGCGATCAATACCGGCCCGAATCGCCCGGCCATCGTCGCCTGCAGGCGGAGCATCGGATCATGATCGACCAGGTTGCAAATGATCGTGTCCACCGGCCGCTTGAAGAGCTGATGCAACTGTCCCAGCAGGTCCGGACTGTGCAGCCTGTCCGCCCAGATTCCCGCCGCCCGGAGCCGATCGATCCACAGCCCCAGGTCGTCGGGCGCGACCCGGTCGAGCGAATCGGCCAGCTCGCGCTGAACCTCCGCCTGTTGTGCGTCATGATCTTCGGGCAGGCGTCGATCCTCGAAATCACATTCGAGTTCCACCGCCGGTACCGTGTGGCCGTTCATCAGGATGGCTTCGCCGAGCGAGACGATGCGTCCGGAAGTCGGCGCCAAAGCCGCTGGCGCGCCGTCCGCCGACGTCTCCGCCAACACCTGCCCCTTCGCCACCACCGCGCCGATCTCAATTCCCGGCGGAACCGCCATCGGCGCCCGCACCCCCAGCGGCACGCGCAGCCGCGCTGGCAGCTCCATCAACCGAAGTGGGGAAGAATCAACGGGAGAAACGATCGTCATCCGATTCCATTAGAAGCAACAACAGTCTGCATCGCTACCAGGCTGCCCGCAGTCGCTCCGCGGTTTCGCCGCACAGATAGCAAAATCACGCCCCCGCCAGCTCGATTCCTTGCCTCCGACAAACGTCTTTAAGCGCATCCGCTGCCACCTTGAACAATTCCGGGCCCGTCTCCCCGTGCGAATGTCCCGCCACTTTTAAGTGCGGCTCCAGCGTCAAAAACCCGCGATATCCTCCGTCCCAGGCGTCCTTCAGAATCTCCGGAATCCGCCCGTCTCCCTCGCCCGCTGGAACCACTTGGCCGCTGCCCATCTTTGCGTCCTTGATGTGGATGTGCGCCGTGTAGGGCTTGAGCAGCGGCCAGTTGACCGCTGGATCTTCCCCGCACTGCACGAAGTTGGCAAAATCAAACGCGCACCGCAGCTTTGGCGAGTTCACCCCCTGCATCAGCGCCAGGCACCGCCGTCCGATGTCGCCGAAGATTCCCTTCTCGTTCTCGTGCACCATCGTCACCGGCAGTTCCTTGAGATACTCCGCTTTCTTCTTAAACCGATCGATCACCTCATCGCCAATTGGA
>JAQGHM010000261.1 GCA_028291615.1 Phycisphaerales bacterium
CTCCTCCCCAACCACCAATACCCCGACCGCTGGTCCCTAGCCGAGGCTCTCCTCCCCCTCGTAAGAGCCGAGCTCGAAGCCCTCGTAAAAGCCGGCTGCAAAGAGATCTGCGTCGATGAACCCTCCATGAGCTGCTACGCCCACCGCGAAGACCCCAAGCGCTTCGTAGACATCTTCAACCGCACGGTAGAACCAGTAGTAGGCAAGTGCCGCCTAGCCACCCACCTATGCTTCGGCAACTACAAAGCCCGAGCCGTAGGCCCCAGACAATACGCCCCCATGTTCCCCGCCTTCCTGGAGATGAAGGTAAACGAAATGCACCTGGAGATGGCCAGCCGAGAGTTCGCCGAGCTAGAAGCCATCACCGCAGTAGCCAACCGCATGGACGTAGCCGTGGGCATCATCGACGTGAAAAGCTACTACATAGAAACCCCTACAGACATAGCCACCCGAGTCCGCCGCTGCCTGAAACACGCCCCACCCGAAAAGCTAGTCTTCGCCCCCGATTGCGGCCTAAGCCAAACCGCCAGATGGGCCGCGCGCCAGAAACTGATCAACATGGTCGAAGGCGTGAGGATGGTGCGGAAGGAGTTGGGGTTGTGATCCAGCCGGCACTGAAGGATGACGCATTCCTCGCAGACGTGGCGGGCGGACAGGCCGAGATGGGCTCTTCCTTTCGCCTCTGGTGGCTCGGGCAGAGCGGCTTCCTCCTTCAATATCGCGGACAGCATTTGCTCTTCGACCCGTACCTCTCAAACTCGCTGACGAGGAAATACGAAGGAAGCGACAAGCCGCACGTCCGACGGAGCGAGCGCGTCGTCGCGCCGGAACGGCTGGACTTCGTTGACGTGATCACCTCAACACACAATCACACGGACCATCTCGACGCGGACACGCTCGTCCCGATGATCAGGGCGATCCAAGCCCGGGTTGATCGCGTGCTGGGCGCCTCGAACGCCGACGAACTGTTTCCGACGATCGTGCTCGCAGAAGCGAATCAACCATTCGCGGCGGAACGGCTCGCGCACGCCTCTCCCCTCTACCAATCCATGAACGCATGGGATCGAGCCGAACACAGGCCCTTCAGTTTCACTGCGGTTCCGGCCGCCCACGACCAGCTCACCCTCGATGAGCAAGGGCGCAACGTTTATCTTGGGTTCGTCGTGAAGGTCGGTCCATGCGTCGTCTACCATTCGGGTGACACAGTGGTCTACGACGGGATGGCGGAATCACTGCGGCCGTTCAGCATTGACGTTGCCCTTCTTCCAATCAACGGGAAGGTCGGCAATATGTCGGGTCGCGATGCGGCGAGACTTGCCAAGGACATCGGCGCCCGCGTCGTCATCCCCTGTCACTACGACATGTTCGAATTCAACACCGCCGATCCCGCTGATGAGTTCATCCCCGAATGCGAGCGAATTGGGCAGGCCTATCGCGTGCTGCAGCAGGGCGAGCGATTCAGTTCCACGGAGATCCCGCGATGAAGAAATGGAAGATCGCCGGCATCAACTTCGATCACATGCACATGGGTGACAACCTGCGCATGGCGTTCAACCATCCGGACGCAGAGATCGTCGGCATCTGCGACGAGCAACCCAACCGCATGGCGCAGGCGATCCAGAACTTTAACATCCCCGCCGACCGCGTCTTCACCGACTATCGCCGATGCATGGAGACAGCCAAGCCTGATCTGGTGATCCTCTGCCCGGCCACCGCGCGGCACGGGGAGTGGGTCGATCGAGTCGCGCCGTTCGGCGTGCACATGATCGTTGAAAAACCGTTCGCGGCGTCGCTCGCCGAGGCGGATCGCATGGCGGCGGCGGTGCAGAAAACCGGCAAGGTGCTGGCGATCAACTGGCCCCTTGTCTGGTCCGCGCCGCACGAGACGGCCAAGCGGCTGATCGACGAAGGGCGCCTCGGCGACATCCTCGAGGTGCACTACCACGGCGGCAATCGCGGCCCGCTGCGACATGGCGCAGACAAGGTCGAATACGACGAGGCGACGATGCTGCGGGCCAAGCAGACCACTTGGTTTTACTCGCGCGAGCAGGGGGGCGGATCAATGCTCGATTACCTCGGTTATGGCACGACGCTGGGCACCTGGTATCACCGTGGCGAGAAACCGATCGACGTCACGGCCGTCGTCGATCAACCCGAGGGCCTTGAGGTGGATGAGCAAAGCGTGACCGTCGCCCGCTACTGGCGCGGACTCTCCAAGTTTGAGACGCGATGGGGGACGTTCACCGATCCCTGGATTATGCAGCCGCAGCCCAAGTGCGGCTTCGTGATCGTCGGGATGGAGGGAACGGTTTCTACATATGATTACGAACCGACCGTTCGATTGCAGACGCGACAGCATCCCGAGGGCGAAACGATCGCGGTGGACGTGCTGCGGCCGCCGTTTCAGAATCCGATTCAATACGTGATTCACTGCATCGAAACCGGCCGGCCGATCGAGGGGCCGTTGTCGCAGCCGATCTCGCGGATCGGGCAGCAGATCGTTGACTCGGCAGTGTTGAGCGCGAAAGAGCGGCGAACGGTGCCGCTGGTGGGATGAGCGAGATCAAGATGGCGAAGAAACGAGATTACGCACTGACGAGCGGCGCGAGCGCCAAGCGCGTCGAAGCGCCGGCGGTGCCATATCTGCCGCAAGATCCCCGACGATACCGCCCAAAGATCGGCCTGATCGGTTGCGGCGGCATTACGGAGTATCACCTGCGGGCGTACAAGGCGGCGCGATATGACGTCGTGGCCCTGTGCGATCGCACCGAGGCCAAGGCGCGGGGGCGGCAGAAGGAGTTTTATCCCGCTGCTACGATTTCCACTGACTATCGCGACCTGCTTAGACGCGACGATATCGAGGTGGTGGACATCGCAACGCACCCCGAGGAGCGCGTGGCGATCATGCGGGCCGCGATCGCAGCGGGCAAGCATGTGCTGTCGCAGAAGCCGTTCGTCACGGACCTGAATGTGGGGAAGCGGCTGGTTGAGCTGGCGGAGAAGAAGGGGGTCAAGCTGGCGGTGAATCAGAATGGCCGCTGGGCGCCGCACTTCTCCTACCTGCGCAACGCGATCGCACGGGGCGTGATCGGAACGCCGATCGCGGCGCATCTGGCGGTTCACTGGGATCACAACTGGGTGAAGGGGACGCCGTTTGAAGATGTGCGGCACCTGGTGCTGTATGATTTTGGCGTGCACTGGTTTGATATCCTCTGCTGCTTCATGGGGGATAAGACGGCGACGCGCGTCTTTGCGAGCAGCGCGGTGTCGCCTTCGCAATTGGCGCGGCCGGCGCTGCTGGCGCAGGCACTGATCGAGTATGACGGGGCGCAGGCGAGCCTGATCTTCGATGCGGACGTGCGCAGCGGACGTGAGGACCGGACGTATATTGCGGGGACGAAGGGGGCGCTGGTGAGCGACGGGCCGAGCCTGACGGAACAGGCGGTCACAATCTACACGAAGCGCGGCGTCGCCAAACCAAAGCTTACGGGCTCCTGGTTCGCCGAGGGCTTCCACGGCGCGATGGCTGAATTGCTGCTGGCGATCGAGCAGAAGCGCGAACCTTCGAACAGTGGGTGGAATAACCTTGCGAGCCTTGCGCTTTGTTTTGCAGCGTGCGCCAGCGCCGATACCGGAAAGCCGGTGGTTCCGGGGACGATTCGCAAGTTGAAGAGTTGAACCATGGCAAATCCAATCGTACGCATCGCTCTCGCGGCATCGCTGCTTCTGTCGGGTTCAGCATGTCAGCCGCAAACAGCGGCGCAGGGGTCGAAGCTGCAATCGCCCGCGGCTGCGCCTAAGTTGGTCCCGGGTCTCGGCCCGGTGCACCATCCCGTCACCACCATCAACCCGCAGGCGCAGAAATATTTCGACCAGGGGTTGGCGTACCTATACGGGTTCAACCACGCCGAGGCGGTGCGATCGTTCTCTTACGCCGCTGAACTCGACCCCAAGCTGGCGATGGCGCATTGGGGCCGCGCGGTGGCGCTGGGCCCGAACATTAATGCGCCGGAAATCGACGAGGCCGCCGCCAAAGCCGCATATGATGCCGCGCAGCGCGCGCTCGCGCTCGCGTCCAACGCCACCACCGCCGAGCGCGGTTATATCGACGCGATCACCAAACGCTACGCTGCTAACCCGCGCGCCGACGTTCGCAAGCTCGCGTACGATTACAAGATCGCAATGGGCCAACTGAGCAAGCGTTATCCTGATGACCTAGATGCCGCGACGCTTTATGCCGAAAGCGCGATGGACCTCCGCCCCTGGCACCTCTACACGCGTGACGGCCGACCCGAAGAGGGGACCGAAGAAATCGTCGCCACGCTGGAATGGGTGCTGGCGCGGAACAACAACCACCTGGGCGCCAATCATTATTACATCCACGCCGTCGAGGCCTCGACACAGCCGCAGCGAGCGCTGGCCTCGGCGCGGCGGCTGCCTATTCTCGCGCCGGCGTCGGGGCACCTCGTCCACATGCCCGCACACGTTTACATCCGCGTGGGCGACTACGCATCAGCGATCGCTGCAAACGCGCAGGCGGCGGCGGTGGACGAGGCGTACATCGCCTGCTGCGCGCCGCGCACGCCGGACGGCGCGTTCTATCCTGCGATGTACTACAGTCACAATCTACACTTCCTCGCCGTCGCCGCGTCCATGGCGGGGCAGTCGAAGGACGCCAGCCGCGCCGCGGCCAAACTTGCCGCCCACGTCGATCCGGTGATCGACCAAATGCCGATATTTGAGGCATTCGGCACGATCCCCATCCTGATCGCGGCGCGGCAGGCGGACTGGGGCGCCATCGTCAAATGGCCCGAGCCGAAGGGGGGCCGCCATGCCAGTCGAGCCGCCTGGCACTTCGCCCGCGGGCTCGCCCACGCCGCAATGAAGGACATTGGCCCCGCGCTCATCGAGCATGATGCGTTCACCGTCGAGGCCGCAAAGGCGAAGGACCTGTCGATGGGCAACAACACCGCCGGCCAGGTCTTCGCGATCGCCGATCATCTGTTTTCGGGCAAGGTGTTTGCCGCGCGAGGCGACAACGCTGCCGCGCGGAAGGAATTGGAGCTGGCGGTAGCGGCCCAGGACGCGCTCGACTACGACGAGCCGCCGGCATTTCCGTGGCCCGTCCGTGAATCGCTTGGCGCTCATCTGCTACGAAGCGGTGACGCGCTCGCAGCGGAGAACGTCTTCCGCGAAGACCTCGCGAAGACGCCGAATAATCCCCGTTCGCTCTTCGGGCTGGCGGAAAGCCTAAAGGCCCGCGGCCGGCATTTCGATGCCGACGAAGTCCGCCGCCAATTCGAAAATCGATGGGCCGGTGCGGACATGAAGTTGAGGATCGAGGAGTTTTAAGCTCCCGGACGTCAATGCCGTTTGAAAACCTCGACCCTTTGCGATAGTACCGCTGCCGATGCACCCGTCGCGCCGAGTTCAAGCCGTCCAATCCCCGGTCATTCCGGTGATCGGCGAGTTGATTCGCGCCACGCCCGGCGCCATCTCACTCGGCCAGGGCGTCGTCAGTTATGGGCCGCCACCCCAAGCCGCCGATCGCGCCGCGCGATACGCCGCTGGCAACGACCACACGTACAAGCCCGTCCAAGGCATTGCCGAACTGCTCTCCGCGATCCGCGCCAAGCACGTCGAAGAAGATGGCTTTGATCCAACCCACGCCCGCGCCGTCGTCGTGACCGCTGGCGGCAATATGGCCTTCATGAACGCGATCCTGGCCATCGCCGATCCCGGCGACGAAATCATTCTCCCGACGCCGTATTATTTCAATCACGAGATGGCCATCGCGATCGCCAGTTGCAAGGCCGTCCTCGTTCCCACCGACGACAACTACCAACTCCGCCCCGACGCGCTGCGCGCCGCCATCACGCCGCGCACCCGCGCCATTGTCACGATCTCCCCTAATAATCCGACCGGCGCGGTCTATTCCCCCGATGCGCTGCGGCAGGTGAACGAGATGTGTCGGGATGCCGGCATCTACCACATCAGCGACGAGGCCTACCAGTATTTCACGTATGACGGCGCCCGCTCGTTCGCCCCGGCATCGCTCCCCGGTAGCGCGCCGCACACGATCGCCCTTTACTCGCTCTCCAAGTCGTACGGCTTCGCGAGTTGGCGCATCGGCTGGATGGTCATTCCCGAACGCCTGCTGACGAGCGTGAAGAAGATTCAGGACACGATCCTGATCTGTCCGCCGGTGGTGTCGCAACACGCGGCGCTGGGCGCGATGGAGGCGGGCCGCGCCTATTGTGATGAGCGGATTGCGGAGATCCGGAACGTTCGCGAGATCGTCCTGAACGAGCTCGAGGCGCTAGGCCTGCTCGCGACGATCCCGCGCGCCGACGGCGCGTTCTATTTTCTTGCGCGGGTACACGGCGACCTGCCGCCGATGACGATCGTCGAGCGACTGATTAAGGAATACGGCGTCGGCGTCCTGCCTGGCGACACGTTCGGCGCGGGCGGCTCCTGCCTGCGAATCGCCTACGGCGCGCTCACGCGCGAGACCGCCCGGGAAGGCATCAGCCGCCTCGTGCGCGGTCTGAAAGGAATTCTGCCATGAAAGTGATCGGCGTCCAGCTCGACATCGTCTGGGAAGACAAGCCCGCCACGTTCGATCGCGTCCGTCGATTGCTCGAAGCGCAACGGCCTGAAGCCGGCGCGCTGCTCGTCCTGCCGGAGATGTTCTCGACCGGCTTCTCGATGAACGTCGCCGCCATTCACGAAGCAACCGACCGCCCCGCCGAAGCGTTTCTTCGCTCGCTGGCGCGCGATCACAAACTCTACGTCCTGGGCGGCGTCGTCAACCTCGGCCCCGACGGTCGCGGCCGCAACCAAGCCCTCGCCTTCGCCCCCGACGGCCGCGAGCTCGTTCGCTACGACAAGATCCACCCCTTCACGCTGGGCGAGGAAGGCAAGCATTACACCGGCGGCGACGCGATTCGCCTCTTCGATTGGGAGAGCATGAGTGTCGCCCCGTTTGTCTGTTACGACCTCCGTTTCCCGGAAGTCTTTCGCGCTGCCGCCCGCCACAAGGCGCGGCTCCTCGCCGTCATCGCCAACTGGCCCTACCCGCGCGAATCGCACTGGGTCACGCTCCTCCAGGCCCGCGCAATTGAAAACCAGGCGTACGTCATCGGCGTGAATCGTTGCGGCAAAGACCCGAAGTACGCGTACTTCGGCCGCAGCATGATTGTCGATCCGCACAGCAACATCCTCGCCGACGCCGGCAACGATGAGGGCCTCGTCACGGCCGACATCGATCCGCAAGTCGTCGAAAATTGGCGTCGCGACTTCCCCGCCCTCCTTGACATGAAAGCCCGCTACGATTGACCGCCGTCATCCCCCTCCCAAAAACGCCTTGGACAACTCCGCGATCACGTCATTCCCCATCGGTCTGACCTCCCCGATCTGCCGTCCGTTGATGATCGCCTCGGCCGTCGATTCCATCACTTCGAGGCGATCGAACGCGTCGAGGATGTTCGTTCCGCAAACCAGTACGCCGTCGTTCTCCAGCAGCGCAATTGGCCGCCGCGCCGACACCCGCGCCGCCAATTCCTCCGGCCGCCCGAACTGCACGCCATACGGAATGCGCTCCACCTCGCGCAGAAATATGTAGCTCTCAGGGATGGTCCGGCTGTCGAACGTAGCCCCCGTCACGCTGAACGCGGTCGCGTTCACCGTATACGCATTCACGATCGCGTTGATCTCCGGATGCCGGTCGTAGATCGCGCGATGATCCGCCGCCGCCCGGCTCGGCGTCTTTCCCGCCTCTGCCCGACCGCCGCGCACCAGCACGACGTCTGCGAGATCTACGGTGTTCCGATCCACCCGGTACGGCGTAATCAAAAACGATTCCGCATCCAGCCGCGCAGAAAAACTCCCCTCAGTGCTTATGAGCAATCTTTGCCGATATCCGCGCTTCACAAAATCACACAGTAACCGCCGCAGTTCCTTCTCCTGATTCGTCGCCGGTGCATCCATCGTGCGATCGAACGCCAGCAGGGGGATCACGTTGATCCGCGGCAGCGCAACCTGATCGTCCGTCAGATACCGCACTTCTCCCAGCATCCGCGCCTTGATTATCGTCTTGGCCGTAAACTCAAGCGTCTCAAACCGCTGAAAGGCCTGCTGCAGGTTTTCCCCGCCCACCACCACGCCATGATTTTCCAAAATCACACAATGATGCCCCTTCGCAAATGCGGCCGCGATGTTCTCCCCCAGCCGATCGCTCCCCGGCAGCGCGTACGGCGCAAACCCAACCTCCCCGCAAACGCTCCGCGCCTGATGCAGCAACCGCGCGTCCGGCACACGCCCGCAAATGCTAAATGCCACCAGCGCCACTGGATGCGCATGCACGATCGCCCCAATATCCGGCCGCCGCTGGTAGATCGCTCGATGAAACGGATACTCCGACGACGCCCGATGCAACCCCTCGACCGATCCGTCCGCCCCCACTCGCACCATGTCCTCGCGCCGCAGCGACCCCTTGTCGATCCGCGCCGGCGTAATCCAGACGCCGCCATCTCCATCCCGGATGGATAAGTTTCCGCCCGACGTCGTCGTCATCCGGTAGCGGTAAATCCGCTCCATCGTCTGCATGATCTCGTCGCGCGGGTGCAGCAGGGCGTGGCTCATGGCGCACCAGATTCGTCTATGCGCAGCGTCGCGTCCAGAGCGACGTCAATCCGCCGGCACGCATCGCCCCCGCGCCCACAACCGCAACCCCGCGATCCGCTCCGCCATCGTCACCGAGATCGGCGGCGACATCGCCAGCGCATCCAGCACGTGCTGCGTCTTCAACTCCGACTTCGCCGTATACGCATTGTGCAACCCCGCCAAAATCGCCTGCTCGATCTCCGCCCCACTGTATCCTTCCGAAGCCGCCGACAGCGCCGCCAGATCAAACTTCACGGGCTCGCGATTCCGCTTCTTCAGATGGATCGAGAGGATCTGCCCCCGCGCCTCCGCCGTCGGCAGATCGACGAAAAAGATCTCATCGAACCGCCCCTTTCGCAATAGTTCCGGCGGCAGCGCCTCGATATCGTTCGCCGTCGCGATTGTAAACACGTGCCCGCGCCGCTCCTGCATCCACGTCAGAAGCGTCCCGAACATGCGCTGCGATAGGCCGCCATCGTTGCTCCGGCTTGCCGCCGATGCGAACGCCTTTTCGATCTCGTCGATCCACAGCACAATCGGCGCCATCGCCTCCGCCTGCCGCAGCGTCTCGCGCAGTCGCTTCTCCGATTCGCCGATGTACTTGTCATACAGCGCCCCCACGTCCATCCGCATCAGCGGCATCTGCCACGCCGTCGCCACCGCCTTGGCCGCCAGCGATTTCCCCGCCCCTTGCACCCCCAGCATCAGCACACCCTTGGGGGCCGACAACCCAAACGCCGCCGCCTCCTTCGAGAACCCACATTGCCGCTGGCCCAGCCAAGTCTTCAGCCGCGCCAATCCGCCAATCTCCGACAAGTCCACCGGCGACTCGACGTACTCCAGCAGCCCGCCCGCCTTCAGCATCCGCCGCTTCTGCGCCAAAATGTGATTCACGTCCGACAAATCCAGACGATTGTCCTCGCTCACCGTCTCCAGGATGATCTGCCGCGCCTGCCGCCGCGACAATCCCTTCAAGTTCCGCAGGATCGTCTCCAGGTCCCGCCGCGAGAGGTGCACCTGAACCGGCTTCTCCTCGTTCCGCTGCCGCAGCGTCGACTTGACGATGCGCTCCAACTCCGCCTCATCCGGCAGCGACAGCTCGAACTCCGTCGACCACTCCCCCACCACCTCCGGCCGATCCGACTGATGATCGATCATCACCAGCGTCGATCCGTCCCGCTGACAGGCCCGGATCACATCGCGCCACTGGCGAAGCGTCCGCTCATCCTTCGCCAGATGCGCCGCCAGGTCCAGCGTGACGATCACTCGCCGTTTCGCCGACAGCGTCGTCAGGTGAAACATCGCCGCCGCCGGATGCTCGCTATCCGGCACGCTGGGCCCGTCCTCCAAGAGCCCATCCCGCACCCCGCGCGAGTTCGACCAGAGCAGCGCATCAAGCTGCACCTCAACGGTCGCCCGCAACACCGTATCCAGCGCATCCTCTTCCTCAGGCGTAACAATAGAAATCGCCGGATACCGCGCCTGCAACAGCGCCTGGAATCGCTCTTCGTCGGTCATGGCCCCCATCATACCCGCCCCAACGCCCGCATGCTTTTCTACTAGCTACTGACTACTGACTACTGACTACTGACTACTGACTACTCTCCCTCAATCCATCGCCTGATTCTTCGCCTCTTTCGACAAATTCGCAAATCGCTCCTGCGCCAGATATCCCTGCGTCTCAGGCCGCTCGAACAATTCCACCGCCAGCTTCGCCTCGCTGTAAACCAGGTCTTTCTGGAAATTGTAAAAAGCATCCGACTCCCCCGCCTGCGCCAGCGCCAATCCACATTGAAACTTCGCATCCCGCTGGCCGGGGTCCATCGCCAGCACTTCCCCAAACGCTGTCGCCGCGTCCTTGAATCGTTTCTCAGCCGACAACGCCGCCCCATACGCCCGCAACGTCTCCACCTTCACCGCGCCCACCTTGCGCTCCTGCGAGACCCGATTCTCCAGCGCTGCCAAACTCTGATCCCCCGCCTGCTTCTTCCAAAGCCGCTCGATCTTCCCCCAGGCCGTCACGTAAAATACCCCCAGCGTCAGCGTCACCAGCAGCACGATCATCGCAGGTTTGCGGGGATATCGGTTCATCATCACTGCAATACCAGCGCTTGTCGCCAACTGTTGTCACATATGAATCTGCCGCTTATCTACCGCCATCGCCGCTTCCTTGATCGCCTCCGGCAGCGTCGGATGCGCATGATTCGACCGCGCGATGTCCTCCGCTGAAGCCTTGAACTCCATCGCCACCACCGCCTCGGCGATCATGTCCGATGCGTGCGCCCCGAGGATATGCACGCCCAATACCCGATCCGTCTTCGCATCCGCGATGATCTTCACCATCCCCGCCGTCTCATCCATTCCCTTCGCGCGCCCGTTGGCCGCGAACGGAAACTTCCCCACCTTGATCGTATGCCCCGCCTTGATCGCCTCATCTTCGGTGTATCCGACTTGCGCCAGTTCCGGGTGCGTGTAGACCACGCCCGGTACCGTGTGATAGTCCACGTGCCCCGGCTTGCCCGCCATCGTCTCCACTGCCGCGATCCCTTCTTCCTCAGCCTTGTGCGCCAGCATCAGGCCGCCGATCACGTCGCCGATCGCATATATCCCCGGCACATTCGTCTGAAAATGTTTATCGACTGGGACGAACCCCTTGGCGTCGACGTTCACCCCCGCCTCCTTCAACCCAAGTCCATCCGTCACCGGCCGCCGTCCCACCGCCCCCATGATCTTGTCGCACTCCTCAACGCCGGATTCCTTCCCATCCTTGCTCTTCCACGCCAGCTTAAGTCGACCGCCCTCCACCTTCGCCGACTGCGCCGCCGTGTCGAACTTGAACTTCAACCCCTGCTTCTCAAGCTGCCGTTGCAGTCCCGTCGCCATCTCATTGTCCATGTTCGGCAGCGCCCGATCCAAAAACTCGATCAGCAGCACCTCCGACCCCAGCCGCGCCCAGACCGATCCCATCTCCACGCCGATGTAACCCGCCCCGACGATCACCAGTTTCTTAGGCACCTCCGTCAGCGCCAGCGCCTCCGTCGACGAGAGGATATTTTTCCCATCAAACGGCAGCGACGGGATCTCGATCGGCGCGCTCCCCGTTGCGATCAGGATTCGTTTAGCGGTAATCGTCTGCTTGGCCCCGTCGCCCCCAGTCACTTCCACCGTCGTCGGATTCGCCACCCGCCCGGTCCCCTTAAAATGATCCACCTTGTTCTTCTTAAACAGCCCTCCAACGCCGCTGGTCAAAGACTTCACCACCTCCCCCTTGCGCGCCATCATCGCCCCCAGGTCCAGCGAAACGCCCTGCACCTTGATGCCATGCTTATCCAACCCATTCTTGATTGCCGCATACCGCTCCGAAGAATCCAGCAGCGCCTTCGAAGGAATGCACCCGATGTTCAGGCAGGTTCCCCCCAGGAATTCCCGCTCCACACAAGCCGTCCGAAGCCCCAGTTGCGCCGCGCGAATCGCCGCAACATACCCGCCCGGACCCGCGCCGATCACGACCAAATCATAAGTGGTATTCTCTGCCATAGGGCGAGGGATTGTAGGGCCGAAGAGCGCCAATGGCGAGAGGCGGTCATGGTGTCTGCCAGTCCTCGCATTTAAGGCCCGGGACACGCGAAAATTCGGAGGTGTTGTTTGTGACGACGGTCAGGTTGTTCCGCAGTGCGATGGCAGCGATCAAATAGTCGTTCGCGCCGATCGTCATTCCCTTGGATTCCAAGCTTGCTCGAATCACGGCGTATCTCGGCAGCCGCATCGTCGAAGGGCAAGGAACGATGGGCGTAAACTAACGTCTGAACTAATGAAATGTTCTTGACCGGGTCCACGCTCCGCTGAGCGCCGTGCAGCAATTCGGCCTTTACGATTGAACAGAGAAGCACGTCGCCCGGCTGAATATTTTTGATCCGCTGCGTGAGCACGGGATCGCGCCCCCTGAGAACGGTCACCCAAACATTTGTGTCGAGGAGGTGTGGCATCAGAGCGGGTCTCGCTCTTCCGGCGGCACGTCTTCAATGTCGGGAAACTCACCGACCCATTTGCCCGTGATGCCATCGATGAACGCGGCATACTCCGCCGGCGTCATCTCGCTCGCACGCTTCCCCAGGCGTCTTGGCGTGACCGTCACTTCGACCTCGTTTCCGGCTTCCTCTACGCCAACTGGTACGACGATGCTGCCATCCGATCGCACCTTGTAGATCGCCCTAATTTCGGTCGTCATAAAGTTTCTCTCATGGGATACCCCCTCTTCAATTCTTCATGTTTCACGTCTTCATGTCTTCACGTCCCCCTACACCTCCAGCATCAACCGCGCAGGATCCTCCAATAACTGCTTCACCCTCACCAAGAACCCAATCGCTTCCTTCCCATCCACGATCCGGTGATCGTAAGACAGCGCCAGATACATCATCGGCCGAATCTCGATCTTATCGTTCACCACCATCGCCCGCTTCTGGATCGTATGCATCCCCAAAATCGCGCTCTGCGGCGGATTCAAAATCGGCGTCGACAACAGCGACCCGAAAACGCCGCCGTTCGTAATGGTGAAGGTCCCCCCCGACAACTCTTCCAGCCCCAGCTTCCCATCCCGCACCGCTGACGCCAGCCGCTTGATCTCCGACTCCACCCGCGCAAACGACAGATCCTGCGCATTCTTCAGCACCGGCACCGCCAGCCCCCGATCCGTGCTCACCGCAATCCCCAGGTGCACGTGCTGGTGATAGACGATGTTCTCCCCATCGATGAACGCGTTCACGTGCGGGTACTCCTTCAGTGCCTGCACCACCGCCTTGGCGAAGAACGACATGAACCCAAGCCCCACCCCGTGCGCCTTCTCGAACGTCTCCTTGAACTTCGACCGCAGATCGATGACCGCCTGCAGATCCACCTCGTTGAACGTCGTCAAAATCGCCGCCGTCTGCTGCGCCTTCACAAGCGTCTCGGCGATCCGCCGGCGAATTTTGCTCATCGGCACGCGCCGCTCGCCATGCGCATCGAAGTTCATCGCCCCACCGCCGCCCGACGCCGGCCCCGTCTTCGGACTCGGCGCCGTCATCGACGCCGGCGCTTCGTGCCGCACTGGCTGAGGCGCCGGAGCGGGCGCCGCCCCTTCGCCGTTACCCGTCCGCCCGTTCTTGTCGATGAAGTTCTGCACGTCTTCCTTCGTCAACCGCCCGCCGCGCCCGGTGCCCGGGATCGAATCCGGATCAACGCGATTCTCCTCCACGATCCGCCGAGTCGCCGGTGACAGATCTTCCAGCTTCGATGCCCCTGCCGCCGTCGCGCTCGCCCCCGCCGTCGCAGCCGCCGGAGTTGCCGCCGCCGCCGGCGCACTTCCGCCTTTGCCCGCCGCCGGTGCTGCCGCGCCCACCGAATCGATCCGCGCAATCACTTCCCCGACGCGCACCGTCTCCCCCTCGTTCCGCACGCGCCGAACCACCCCCGCCCCCGGCGCAGGGATATCCACGTTCGCCTTATCCGTTTCCAATTCGCACAGCGGCTCATCCATCGCCGCCTGCGCGCCATCTCCCTTGTGCCACTTGATCAGGATCGCCTGAGTCACCGATTCGCCCAGCGGAGGGACGACCACGTCGATTGCCATGTTATTTTCCTTTGTCCTTGCTGTCTCAATCCAGTCGTTGTTTGTATCACCCCGCGCGCAGCGCGACAACAGCGTTCATCCTTCGCCGCTTGCGGCTTCGCACTGTGGCACGCATATGCACTCCGGTCGCCCCCACTACGACCGAATCGATCAATCCGAAACCGGCGTCCCCTTATCCACCAGCTCCACGCTCGCCCCAACCGCAACCCCCACCACCGGTACGCTCGCCCCCCCATTCCGCTCCTCCGGAGTCGGTGGAGGCGTCACCTCGCGCGGCGGCAGTTCCAGCGCGTGCGACACGATCTCCGCCTCTTCGATCAGGTGCATCTTGTACAGCCCCGTCGCCGGGCTCGCCGCTTCGTCGCGGCCAAAGTAAGTCAGCACGCGATTCTCCGGCAGGATCTGCCGCAACCGCGCGTCGATGAATCGCCACGCCCCGCGGTTCTCCGGTTCGTCCTGCACCCAGGCGATCTCGTTCGCCAGGCGATATTTCCCGAAGATCGCCCGGATCTCCTTCTCCGGAAACGGATAAAGCTGCTCGACGCGCACCACCGCTACGTCGTTCACGCCTTGCTTCTTCCGCGCCGCGTCCAGCGTGTAAAACATCTTCCCCGAGCAGAACAGCACGCGCCGCACGCGCTGCGCGCTCGGCTCCGCCGGATCATCCAGCACCGACAAAAACGAGCGCTGCGTGAACTCCTCGACATTTGAGAACGACTCCGGCAGCCGCAACAGGCTCTTGGGCATCATCAGCACCAGAGGCTTGCGGAAGTTCCGCTTCATCTGTCGCCGCAGCAGATGGAAATATTGCGCCGGCGTAGACGGCTGACAAACCTGGATGTTGTTCTCCGCGCACAGCGCCAGGAAACGATCCAGATACGCGTAAGAATGCTCCGGCCCCTGTCCTTCGTACCCGTGCGGCAGCAGCATCACCAGCCCGCACATCTTCTGCCACTTTGACTCCGCCGCCACGATGAACTGGTCGATCACCGGCTGCGCCCCGTTCACGAAGTCGCCGAACTGCGCCTCCCACATCACCAGGTTCCGCGGGTCTGCCGAAGAGAACCCATACTCAAATCCCAGCACCGCCAGCTCCGAAAGCATCGTGTTCACGATCGCGATCGGCGCCTGGTTGGCCGGGTCGATTTCCTGCAGCGGATAATACTTCCGACCGTTCTGATAGTCGTGCAGACACGCCTGCCGATGGCTGAACGTCCCGCGCTGCGCATCCTGGCCGACAAATCGGATCGGCGTCCCCTCCAGCAGCAGGCTCCCCAGCGCGAACATCTCCCCGCACCCCCAGTCCACCGCCGCTTTCCCCAGGCTCATCGCGCGCCGCTGATCCAGCAGCTTCACCAGTTTCGGGTTCACTGTGAAGTCCGCCGGCACCGTCGTGCAGCGCTCGCCGATCTTGCGCATCACGTCCGGCGGTATCTCGGTCTTGGCGCTCCAGTCGGCGCCCGCCTTCGACATGCCTTTCCAGATCCCGCCGAACGACGTGATCGACTGTTTAGGCTTGTCGTCCTTCGCCCGCTCCATCGCCTTGTCGAAGCGCTCGCGCGCCTTGGTCTTCATGTCCTCGAACTCAGCCTGCGTGATCTTCCCTTCTGCGATCAGCTTGTTCGCGTACAGCTCGCGAATCCGCGTGTGCGAATCGATCTGCTTGTACATCAAAGGCTGCGTGAACGACGGCTCGTCCACCTCGTTATGCCCGTGCCGGCGATAGCACCAGACGTCGATCATCACGTCGCAGTGGAACTGCTGCCGGAACGCCACCGCCAGCCGCGCCGCGTGCACGCACGCCTCCGGGTCGTCCCCATTGACGTGGAACACCGGCGCCTGAATCGCCTTGGCGATGTCGGTCGGGTACGGGGTAAACCGTCCCTGCTTAGGCAGCGTCGTAAAACCAATCTGGTTGTTGACGATCAGGTGAATCGTCCCGCCGGTGCGCCAGTAAGGCATCTCCGACAGCCCCAGCGTCTCCATCACGATCCCCTGACCCGTGAACGCCGCGTCGCCGTGAATCAGCAGCGGCACCACCCGGCTGCGGCTGTCGTCCCGCAGGTAATACTGCTTGGCCCGAACGATCCCCTCCACCACCGGGTTCACCAGTTCCAGGTGGCTCGGGTTGAACGACAGCGCCAGGTGCATCTGCTTATTGCCCACCTTGCGGTCATTGGAATAACCCAGGTGATACTTGACGTCACCATCCCCCTGCATGTCATTGATGCTCTTCTCCGCGAACTCCGACAGGATCGTCTCATACGGCTTGTTCAGCACGTGCGCCAGCACGTTCAGCCGGCCGCGATGCGCCATCCCCGTAACCATTTCTTCCACGCCCAGGTTTACGCCCGTCTCGATCATCGAATTGATCAACGGGATGATCGCCTCCGCCCCTTCAAGCGAGAACCGCTTCTTGCCCTGCTCCTTAAGCGCCAGATACTCCTCAAACCCCTGCGCCGCCACCAACTGGTACAGGATCGCCTTCCCTTCCTCCGCGCTCACCGGCGGTCGGTTCAGCGTCGGCTCCATCCGCTGCACCAGCCACTCGCGCTGCGCCTTGTCCGCGATCTCCATGAACTCCACGCCGATCGTCCCGCAGTACGTCGCGCGCAGCTTCTCGATCAGATCGCGCAGCGTCCCATCCGTCGGCCCAAGGAACGTGCCGTTCCCCACCTGCCGGTCCAGGTCGTTGATCGAAAGCCCGAACTCCCCCAGATCCAGCAGCGGATGCGCCGGACGATTGTGCCCAAGCGGATCCAACTTCGATACGAAATGCCCCAGCTCGCGGTAAGCATGAACCAGATCTTCATAACCGCTCGGCGCCGACTGCCCCTCACTCGAGCTGATCTGTCGTCCCCCGCCCGCCTCAAACCCCGCAAAGAACGCCCGCCAGTGCGTATCAACCGACCGCGGATCGGTTTGGTATTTGTGATACAGAAGCTCGATATATTCGGCGTTAGAACGATTGATGAAATCAAATGTCGTGAAATCGAATGGTTCCATGGTGACTGTATGTCCTATCGGCCCGCCGACAGAATCTTCCGTTAAAAGTAGTTTGGGTTGGGGATTATATCCCTCAAAGGGGTGTTGAATGTACCGTTAAATGTCCCGGCGGTTGCTATCCGTATCGAAAATTTTGTATTCTGCTGAGATATAACTGCCTTTTCCATCAAGCGTTGGCGTTTACACTAAAGTCTCTGCTTTCGGTCGTCAATACCATGCATTTTCGGGAGCATCCCATGCGTTTGTGCGCCTTTCTGTTCGTCACAATGGTCGCCGCCGCCACCGTTTCGTTCGCGGGTGATTGGCCCGCTTTCCGCGGGCCGGATCGCGACGGCAAATCATCTGACACCAAAGTGCCCCTTGAGTGGGGGAAGGAAAAGAACGTTCGATGGCGCGCCGAATTGCCCCAGGCGGGAAATAGCAGCCCCATCATTTCAGCCAGAAAGGTCTTCGTCACCTGCGCCCAGGATCGCAAGGGCGTCGAGCGCAGCCTTTACTGTTTCGATCGCGCTAACGGCAAACAACTCTGGGTGCAAACGGTTACATGGGAACCGGCGGATCCGACCTATCCGGACAATCCATATTGCGCCTCGACGCCCGCCACAGATGGCGAACGGGTGGTGGTCTGGCACGGTTCCGCCGGGCTCTTCTGTTATGACTTCGCCGGGAAAGAACTTTGGCGGACAGACCTTGGCGTCTTCCGGCACATCTGGGGCTATGCCTCTTCCCCAATCATTCACGGCGACCGCGTCTACCTGAACTGCGGCCCGGGAACGCGAAGCTTCGTGATAGCCCTCGACAAAACCACAGGCAAGATCCTCTGGCAAACGGATGAGCCCGGCGGCGCGCCCGACAAGGATGCTCAACATCCCGAGTGGCTTGGCTCGTGGGGCACGGGGCTGGTGACCCAGGTCGAAGGACAAGACCAACTGCTGGTCTTCCAACCGTACCACGTCAACGCCTATGACCTGGCAACCGGCAAGATCCTCTGGACGTGCGGCGGCGCCGGACCTCTCGCCTACACCGATGTCGTCGTCGGCGATGTCGCGGGGGTAGGGAAGATCGGCATCGCCCTGGCGGGTTATGGCGGGAAGGGGATCGGCTTCAAGCTGGGCGGGAGCGGCGACACCACCGCTACCCACCGTCTCTGGCAATCGACCACCAAGCCGCCGCAGCGCATCGGCTCAGGGATGTTCATCGACAACCATTTCTTCGTCGTGAATGAACCGGGCATCGAGTGCATCGACCCGGCGACCGGCAAGACGCTTTGGAACCATCGCCTTGCAGGCGAGGGAATCTGGTCGTCGCTGGTTTCAACGCCCGGCCGGCTTTACATCTCGACGCACAAGGGCAAGACGCTGGTCTTCGCCGCCGACCCGAAGGAATGGAAACTGCTGGCGACCAATGACCTGGGCGAGCGGATCAACGCCACACCGGCGATTTCGGACGGACAGATGTTCATCCGCACGTGGAAGGCGCTTTACTGCATCGGCGAATGAGCTGCGCCCGGCTTGGTCGACCAGTCGGTCTCGTAAACGGCATACCGGAGTCGCCCATGCCGAGGCGGCAGTAGACTTCCTGGGCCCGCGTGTTCTCGCGTTCGACGTAGAGCCGCAGTCCGCACGCGCCAGCCTCGCGAGCAAGCGCCTCGACGTGCCGGTAAAGCGCCTTGAACACGCCCGCCGAGCGAAAGTCCGGATGAACGTAAACGCTCTGAATCCACCAGAAGTCCGCGTTGCGCCAGTCGGACCATTCAAAGGTAACCATGAGTTGCCCGACGACCTGGCCGTCCATCTCAGCAAGGTGGTATCGAGCCGCCTGCGGCTGAGCGATAGCGCGTTCAACCCCAGCTCGAAGCGTGGCAGGATCAAGCGACTTGTGCTCGGTCTCCAGCGCCATGGCCGCGTTGTAATCAGCAAGCCTGGCCGCGTCGGCGAGGGTGGCGGAGCGGATCAAGATGGGGGCGGGCATAGCGGAGATATAACCGGGCGGGGCGGCGGGAGCCAAGCGTTTCGATCAGCTGCGATGTCTGTTGTGCGTCATCCCGCGGCGCGTTCCGCGATCTGCTCGATGCGTTCGATCAGGCGGAGCGCGATGACATCGTAGTTGCCGATGCGTTGCGTACCCTTTTCCAAGGGGTGGACAATGAGGAGCGTGTTTTGACGAATCCAACCTGTATGCGGATAGAGAAGGTCGATTGTCTGGCCGCTCGACAAGTGAAGACGTAGCGGGACAAAAGGCTGCCGTTCGAGCTCTTGCGCGAGGTCGTCTGTGGTCATGACAACCCGAGTTTAACACATCAGGCGGGTTTTGCGGCGCGAATTCGGATGATCCTAGGTGCTCACCGAATCAAAGATCTGCTTGTTCGTCGGCACCTTCTTCATCAAGTCCTGCAGGCTCTTGATCCCTTGCTCCGGCGACATGTTCAGCAGGTGTTTGCGAATGTTGTGGGCCGCAGCCAAACTCTTGGGGTCCAGCAGCTTTTCTTCCTTGCGGGTGCCCGATTGCAGGATGTTCAGGGCGGGGAAGATGCGGGCGTTGGCGAGCTTGCGGTCGAGCGTGAGTTCCATGTTGCCGGTGCCTTTGAACTCTTCGAAGATGATCTGATCCATGCGGCTGCCGGTGTCGATGAGGCAGCTTGCGATGATGGTGAGGGAGCCGCCGTTTTCGATTTTTCTGGCTGCGCCGAAGAGCTTTTTGGGGATTTCGAGGGCGCGGTTGTCGAGACCGCCGGACATCGTGCGGCCGCCCTGCACACCGCCGGCGTTGAAGGCTCGACCTAGGCGGGTGAGGCTGTCGAGCAGAACGACGACGTTCTTGCCGAATTCGACCTTGCGCTTGCAGCGTTCGATGACGATCTGCGCAAGGTCCAGATGCTTTTCGATGTCGTTGTCGTTGGATGAAGCATAGACGGTGCCGGGGATGTTGCGGCGCATGTCCGTCACTTCCTCAGGCCGCTCGTCGATCAGCAGGAGGCAAAGCTCGGTGTCGGGATAATTGTGATGAATGCCCTTCGCGATGTTCTGCAGCAGGATGGTCTTGCCCGTGCGCGGCGGCGCGACGATCAACCCGCGCTGGCCAAAGCCGACGGGGGTCAGGATGTCGATCATCCGCGTGGTGATCTCGTTGGGATCATGCTCGAGCTTGAGCATCGGATGCGGGTCGAGCGCGGTGCCTTCGTAGATGCTGGTGCGCTCGGCGTACTCCTGCGGCGCGAACCCTTCAACCGAGTGCAGGCGCGTGAGGTGGCGGCCCTTGGGCTGGCCCTTGACCATCAAGCCCGGGCGCAGGTTGAGCTCTTTGATGAGTTGGCGCGAGACGAAGATGCCGCCGGAGAGCGGGCGCAGCGGGTGCAGCGGATCGCGCAGTTGGCCGTCCGAGCGATCGTCCTTGAAATGCAGGATCCCTTCCAGGGTAACGGCTTGAGACACTTGAGACATAAAAATTCAGAGCCCCGACTAAAAAAGTAGCGCCGCGAAGACGCGAAAGAGCGCAAAGAAGAGGAAGTTTGACCCCGCGCCCAGGCTGGGCCGCGGTCACCTCGATTGCGCATTACACGAACAGTGCATGACCCCCGCGAGACGGACCCCGCGTCGCGGGTCGCACCCGAACGGCGCGCCCGCCAGAGGCGGTTCAAGCACCAACAACAAAATGTCCAGAGAACCCGTCAGAGGGATTGGTGGACGGAAGGCACCCCTCTGTTAGGATACGTATCTTATACCAATAACTACTACGGAGTGCAAAAATGAGCGTTCTCGCAAAACTGCAGGAAGATATGAAGGCCGCTATGAAGTCTGGCCAGAAGGAGCGTCTGGGGGTGATCCGCATGCTGATCAGCGACGTCAAGAATATCGACCTGGCGCCAAAAAAGATCAGCGAAGAAGAGGCCGTTGCAGCTTATGCCAAGAAACTGCGAAAAAGTGCAGAAGAATACGAGAAAATAGGCCGTCCAACCGAAGTTGCCCAGCTTAAAGCGGAGCTGGCGATCGTGGAAGAATACATGCCGAAAAAGGCATCGGCGGAAGAGACGGAAAAGCTCGTGGAAACGTTCCTGACCGAGAACGCATTCACCGAAAAACAGATGGGCCAGGCGATGGGGATTTTTATGAAGAAATATGGCCAGCAGGTCGATCCGGGGCTGGTAAATGGGGCGATTAAGCGGGGATTGGCGGGGAAGTAAGGAAAGGAATCCAATGGCTGAGAAGAAAACTGTGCCCGCCGTGGGCGAACCGGCACCGCCGTTCACGCTCCCCGCTAGCGGCGCCCAAAGCATCTCGCTCGGTGACTTCAAAGGCAAGAAAACAGTCGTGCTGTACTTTTATCCGCGAGCCGACACGCCCGGTTGCACCAAGGAAGCGTGCGGCTTCCGCGATGCCTTGGCCGACTATGACAAGGCGAACGTTGTCGTGCTCGGGATCAGCCCAGATCCCGTAAAGGCCGTCGAAAAGTTCTCCGGCAAGTTCGAGTTGAACTTCCCACTCTTGGCCGACGCCGACCACGCCGTTGCCGAGAAATACGGCGTCTGGGTCGAGAAGAGCATGTATGGGAAAAAGTATTGGGGCGCGGCCCGCAGCACGTTCGTGATCGGCAAGGACGGCAAGATCCGCCACGTCTTCGAGAAGGTGAAACCAGAGGGGCACGACCAGGAAGTGCTGGCGTGGCTCAAAGAACATCCTTGAGATCAGGTGCGCGAGTAAACCGGGGGTTAATCTGGAGGAAATTTGAGTCTGATAACTTGCATTTGCCGATATTATTGGTTAGATCGGATGTAATGAGCGGCCGCAACCATCGGCTGTTGTTTAAGCTGGATTCCCACACGAACTTGCGCGCGAACAAGGTGACATATGGCAAAGAAAACTGCGGCTCCCGTCGTTGTGTCCAAGAAGCCCGTAACGCCGGCTGCCAAGCCCGCCGCTCCGGCAGCGATATCGACGCCGGTACGCAACAGTCCGGTGCCCAAGGGCGCGGTGCGGACGGCGGCGAAAAAGGAAGTAACCTACGGCGACATCGCCCAGCGCGCGTATGAGATCTGGTCGTCGGGGCAGGGGGGTTCGGAGACGGATAACTGGCTTCGGGCGGAGCGCGAACTTCGGGGGGCGTAATCGGAGGGCGCCTGCGGTGCATCCGCCATACGGCGCGGATTGAACTCGGCCATGCGTGAGTGCTTCGGGCGGTTTTAATTGCGCTGCGCGGACGTGCGCGACTACAATCCTTCCGTATGACCGATCTTACGGGCGGCAAGGTGTTACCGGCCGCGGTGCCGCTGTTTCCGCTTCCCAATGTCGTGCTGTTCCCGCGCGCGGTTTTGCCGCTGCACATCTTCGAAGAACGCTACAAGCAGATGACCGCGGACGTTTTGCGCGGGCATCGCCAGATTGCGATGGCGCTGCTGAACCGCGGATGGGAAAAAGACTATTATGGCCGCCCCACGATCGAGCCCGTCGTTTGCGTCGGGACGATCCTCTCGCACGAGCGCCTGCCGGACGGGCGCTACAACTTCCTCCTCCAGGGGCACACGCGGGCGCGAGTCGTTCGCGAGGTCGGGACCGGATCTTACCGCGAGGCTGAGCTGGAACCGGTTTTTGAAACCGATTCGGAGGAGACAAATCTAATTGAGGCGCGCGAGCGGTTGATCGAGATATTCGATCGCGCGGCGTACGCGAGCCTGCCGGGAGGCGATCAGATACGACAGATGCTGGCGAGCCGCCTGCCGACCGCCGCGATCGCGGACCTGCTGGCCTTCAACGTGCTGCCCGACGACCAGGTGGCGCTCAAGCAGTCGCTGCTGGCGGAGGGGGACGTCAAACGGCGGGTTTGGCGGATGGTCGAGGCGGTGGCGGCTTTGCAGCCGGCATGGCAGAACATTCCGGGGGACGCTGGATTGAATTGACGAACGTGGATGCATCTTCCTAAGGTCTGGGCGAACAAAGCGAGATTTGTGGACCAGGGGGTGGAGATGATCTCGGCGGCTTTGCGTTTTCGCGCGATTTCCTGAGAATGCTTTTTGATCGGAATCAAGACCGGGTTTCTGGATGTGGTATTTCGCTTACGGCTCCAACCTCAATTCCCGCGCCGTCGCCGAATGGTGTCGGCACCACGGACACCGTCCCCCCGCGCTTAAGCCGGGCAAACCCGCGGTTTTGGACAATTACCGCCTCTGTTTCCCGATTTTCAGCGAATATTGGGGCGGCGGCATCGCCGACATCGTCTACGACCCCGGCAAATACGTCGCTGGCGTCCTATTCGACCTCTCCAAGGCCGAAGTTGACGTGCTGGACCTGAAGGTCAACCGCAAGGCCGACAATTCGGGCAAGGAGATCGGCACGTACAAGCTGATCGAGGTGAAGGTCGCACCCCTGACCAAGGGCGAACCCGTCCAAGCCGTCACCTACCAGGGCCTGAGCATCGAGCGCTATCACATCCCCCCGACGCAGCATTACATGGATCTGGTGATCCAAGGCGCCTACAGCCATGGCCTGTCGATCATGTGGATCTCCTATATCCAAACGTTCAGCACGCAGGTGGGCCGAAAGCCCAGGCCGCCGGGGTACGGCGACGCGGCGCCGCGGCTATAATGGGGAGCCATTAGGCGAGGTGACGTTTATGGGTAGTCCATTTCCGGGCGTCGATCCGTTTCTGGAAGGGCAAGGGGTATGGCATGACTTTCATCACGGCTTCATATTCTGCTGGCGTGAGATGCTGATGCGCAAGTTGCCCAGCAACTATATCGCGCGGGTGGAAGAGCACGTGTATCTGGACCGTGGTGGTGGTGAGGACGCTGACGACACAATAGTACAGCGCATTCCAGATGTACTGGTTGAACAACGAGCCGAGGCGGGCACGGCGCGAGACGTTTCCGGCGCGGTAACGCTGAAGCCCACCATCGTTCGACACATCATTGGCGACCCGATTCGCGAGGGGTATATTGAGGTCGTGCGCCGCGGGGACAACACGTTGGTCGCGGTGCTGGAACTGCTTTCGCCGACCAACAAGCGGGGCGTTGGACGTGGCGAGTACTTATTGAAGCGCGACCAGATACTTCGGGGACCAGCCCACCTTGTCGAAGTGGATATGCTATTGCGTGGGCCGCGAATGCCGTTTCGGGAGGGGCTTCCAGAGGGACACTACTTCGCGATGATCTCCCGTGCCGACCGGCGGCCGGAGTGTGAAGTTTTCCCATGGACGGTTCAGGACCGCCCGCCAGCGATCCCAATTCCGCTGGAAACACCGGACGCGGACGTTGTCATCGATCTGCACCAGGTGTATTCGACGACATTTGAGCGGGGGCCGTATGACGAATTGGTTCGCTACGATCGACCGGTTGGATTTCCCATGGCAGAAGATATGCAGAAGTGGGTGGGGGAGCGGTTGTCGCGACGCGCGTCCTAAGAAGTTTTTCGCGCCGTGATCTGTAAATGCCCCGCCGTCGCCGCACTCGCCGCATCCCGTCCAAGTTCCTCCTCCAGTTTCAGCAACCGCTCCACAGCATTCTCCGCCTCCAGCAGCCGCTTATTCTCCCGCACCGGGAGGATCGTCTTCCCGATCACGCCAAGCACCTCAAACCCCGCCTTCTCAAACAACTTCCTCAGCGACCCCGGCGTGAACGTGGTCAACTCGAACCGCTCGCGCTCATCAGCCGTCAACCAGGTCGTGCGG
>JAQGHM010000271.1 GCA_028291615.1 Phycisphaerales bacterium
TGCCGCCGCCGCCGAGCGTCGCGGTGTTGCCGACGCTGACGGCGCCGGAGCCGGTCGCCGAGCCGGTGGTGTTGTTCGCCAACAGCGTGCCGACGTTGATGCTCGTGCCGCCGCTGTAGGTGTTCGCGCCGGTCAGCGCCAGCGTGAGCGAGCCGGTGCCGTTCTTGGTCAGGGCGAGCGTTCCGCCGCCGCTGCCGTCGCGGAGGGTGCCTGCGTACGTGTTCGCGACGGTTGTGTTGACGAATAAGGTTGCGTTGCCGGCGCCGCCGTTCTGGATCACCGGCGTGCCGGCCGTCGCGTTGGTGTTCAGCCTCGTGAGGGTAATGGTGTTGCCGTTCAGCTGGAGCGTCGCGGTGCTGTTGGCGCCGAACGCCACCGCCGCCGACGTGTCAGGGCCCAGCGCGTTGGGGTTGTTCAGCGTGGTCGTGCCGGCGTCGAGGGACCAGCTGCCGAGGTTCGTGTTGGCGCCGCTCAGCACGACCTGCCCCGGGCCCGCAACGTGCGCCACCGTCGACGCCGAGCCGCCGCTGATCACGCCGTTCACGGTAAAGACGTTCCCGGCGGCGGACGTCGCGAGCGTGACGTCGGTGGCGGTCCCGCCGACCGCGACCGCGTTGACGGAGGAATTGCCGCTCGCGAGCAGGCGGCCGGTGGCGTTGAGGGTCATGCCGTTGTTTGTCAAGGCGATGTTATCCAGGCGCAGCGTGCCCGTGCCTTGAACGCGGATGTTCCCTTGCGTCAGCGCGCCCAAGGCGCCGCCGTCCTGGAGGGCGAGGGTGCCGTCGTTGACCTGGACGCCGGCGGCGACGCCATTGGACGTCTTCTGAAGCCAGTTCGGGCTGGCCCCGGTGAGGATCCAGGTGCCGGTGCCAGTCTTGTTGACTAGGATCGCGCCGTTCGTAGCCGTCGTGTAGAGCTCGCGGATCGTGTTGTTCCCGGTGTTGCTGCCGCCCAGGGTCAGCGTGAGCGGCCGGGTATTCGCCGACTGGTTGACGAATGACCCGTTGAACGCGAACGCGGCGTTGGGATTCGTGGCGTTGTTGACGATGCTGTAGGCGCCGTTCGTGCTGCTCGCCAGGCGGAAGACGAGCGGAGTGTTGAACACCTGGGCGTTGGTCACGTCGGCGGTCATCGTAATGTTGCCCGCGGGATTGGCAGTCGAGGTCAGCCAAAGCCCCGTGCCCGTGTAGCCGAGGCCGGGGTTGGTCGGGTCCCAGTCCGGGTGTTGGAACGTGTACGCGCCGGCGTTGGCGGTGTCGAACAGGAACGATGCCAGGTTGCGCTGGTTGTCAAAGATGATCGGGGACACGGTGCCGACGGGGCCGTTGAACGTGGCCACGTCATTATTAAGCGTGATCACCGCCCCCGGCACGGCGCCGCCGGACCAGTTGGCGCCATTGGTCCACAACCCGTCGTTGCCCCCGCCGGTCCAGGTTTGGCTCGCGGCATGCGCCCAGTCGGCAATTCCCAACCCGCAGATCATCACCGCCAACGCCATCGGAACAAGGCCCAGTGGCCGGCGCCGACCGCGCGCGGAGACCAATCTAGGGATAGAAACAGCGCGATTCGCATGGGACATCGGGATACCCTCCTGCAACAAGTCACATCGTCTAAAAAGAAATCTGCTATGGAAGTGCTCATAGCATTTAGCGCAGACGTAGGTCGATATGTCAAAGGGAAAAATCGGATATCGCGAATTTTCTTTAACTTCGAAGCACAACTGCTATAGTGCTATACGAAATGAAAGAACTGTCTAAGTACGCCCGGGTACGAGATGCCTTGGCCGAGGCCATTCGCTCCGGAGAATACACCGTCGGGCAGAAACTGCCGGGCGAACGCACCTTGGCAGTGCAGTACGGTATCAGTTATATGACGGCGCGTCGGGCCGTTGGCGAACTTGTCGAGCGGGGTTTACTCAACCGTCGTCCATGGGAGGGGGCCTTTGTCGCGCTGCCCGACCGCGACGGCGGCAGCACAAAGCCCCGCGCTATGTCGAGCGGGACCGTTACGCTCAACATCATCACCGTTGGCTACGAACCGCCTCACGTCATCACGCTCAAACGCCTTGCCAGCAAATACGCCCAGGGCTGCGGCTGGTCCACCCGCTTCACCCGCGTTGAACATCCAGGTGACGATCACGCCATCGGCCAAATCCTGGGGGGCGCCCTCAGCCTTCTCATTATCCCCGACGACCTCACCATGCGCGGCCCCATCGGTGAGGCCGTCCAACAGGTGAATGGCCGCGCCGTCCTCATCGGTAATCGCATGGACAATCTCGGTGTCCCCTCCGTCCTTGCCGACGACACGCAGGCGATCGGGCTGGCCGTCCAGCATCTCCGCGAGCACGGCCACACCAAAATCGGCATGCTCTGCGACTACATCAACCATCCCGTTACCAGCGTCCAAGTCGCCAAGTGGCGCTCCTGCTTCGCCGACGACTGCCCCGCCGACGAGCTCGACCGCCGCCTCATCGACGTCCGCACTCCCCGGTTCGAATGCCCCACCCAGAACGCCTACCGTCGCGTGCGCGAGTACCTCCGCGAGGCCGGCGAAGCCGCCGTCACCGCGCTGGTTTGCACCGGCGACGAGAGCGCCGTCGCCGCCATGTCCGCCTGCCGCGACGAGGGCCGCCCTGTCCCCGAGGCGATGTCCATCGTCGTCTCCGGTGACAGCGCCCTCGCCGCACACTGCAACCCACCATTAACCTGCATCGACGTCAACCTTGAACTGCACGTGCGCCTGGCTGGCCAGGTGCTCGAGCGCGCCCTCGCCGGCGCACTTCCCCCCACCGACTGCCTCCGTCTGATCGAGCCACGCCTCGTCGCGCGGGCCAGCGTAACGGTGTTCCGGGGCTCCTGAATTCTCCGCAATTGCGCGATGATTGCGCCTCGACCCGATTGCGTCCACGACATCCCACACGCGCGTTGATTTGCAGTCATTTCGTGGGCGTATGAATTTTCGGCTACGATGCCCGCCATCATGAACCGCCGCACCTTTCTCCGTTCCACCTTCGCCGCCACGCTCGCCGCCACGCTCGCCGCCTCTCTCCCCGCCTTCGCCGACAAAGCCCGCCCCCCGCGCATCCTCCTCCGCAACGCCTGGCAGACCGTCAACATCGGCGACATCGCCCACCCCGTCGGCATTCTCACCCTCCTCGAACAGTTCATCCCCGATGCAGAGGTTCACCTCTGGCCCAGCGGTGTTGATAACGGCGTAGCCGAACTGCTGATGAAGCGCTTCCCCAAGCTCGCCATCCTCTCCGGCGCCGCCGCCATCGCCACCGCCATCAAGGAAAGCGATTTCTTCCTCCACGGCTCCAGTTCCGGCTTCGCAGCCGAGAAAGACGTCGCCCGCTGGAAAACGGAAACCGGCAAGCCATACGGCATCTTCGGCATCTCCTTCTTCGACGCCAAACCCGCCGCGATCGAACTCCTCACCGCTGCCAAATTCGTCTTCTTCCGTGATTCGGTCTCCCTCAAGCTCGCCAAAGACAAAGGCGTCGCCTGCCCCATCATGGAATTCGGTCCCGACTCCGCCTTCGGCGTCACCGACCTCCGCAACGACGCCGCCGCCAGCGTCTTCCTCTCCGCCCACGGCCTGGAAGAAGGCAAATTCCTCTGCTGCATCCCGCGCTACCGCTGGACGCCCTACTGGACCATCAAGAAGGGCCGCCCCCTCGACGAGAAACATGACCAGCGCAACCAGCAGATGAAAGAGCACGACCACGCCCCCTTGCGCGAAGCCATTACCGCCATTACCCGCCAGACCGACATGAAAGTCCTCGTCTGTCCCGAGGACATGACCCAGATCGCCCTCGGCAAGGAGATGGTCGTCGATCCCCTCCCCGCCGACGTCAAGGCCAA
The DNA here is from genome assembly GCA_028291615.1 of Phycisphaerales bacterium. GTDB lineage: Bacteria > Planctomycetota > Phycisphaerae > Tepidisphaerales > Tepidisphaeraceae > RYN-433. The sequence goes on from JAQGHM010000271.1 coordinate 3,864, forward strand.
GGTCGTCTGGCGCGACAAGTACTGGCTCACCGACGAGGCCGTCAGCACCTACGTACGCTCCGCCGGCCTCTTCGGCAACGAGATGCACAGCCCCATCATGTGCATCGCCAACGGCATCCCCGCCGTCGTCTGCCGCTTCCCCGAGCAGACCAGCAAAGGTTTCATGTGGCACGACATCGGCTTGGACGATTGGCTCTTCAACCTCGACGAAGAAGCCGACGTGCGCCGCATCGCCCCTGCCGTCCTGGAGATCGCCAAAGACCCCGCCTCCGCCAAAGCCAAGGCCGCCAAAGCCCGCGATTTCGTCCGCCAGCGCCAGCGCGAGACGATGGACGTTCTCAAGCGAAGCCTCCCCGCGTAACAATCAGTCATCTTCGTTCCCGTTCTTCACGAGCCCGGCCGAGATGAACTCCGCCTTTCGTAAGTTTCGCTCTCGCACTTCCGCCACGCCCACCTCGATCTCCGGCGGTCGATGCCGCACCACGCGCTGCCCGTGCGGACAGAGCTTCAGCAACTTGCACTCCCCACATTTCGGATTCTTCACCCGGCACCGCTCCTTCGCGTGCCGGAACAGCAGCACGTGCATCGGGTAATGCCTGCCCCGTGGGATCAGCGGGGACAACACCCGTTCCGCCTCCAGGTCCCGCGCCTTCGCCCGTACGAGGCGAAGCCGCCGCACCACCCGCAGCACGCCGTTGTCCACTGGCAGCACCGAGTGCCCCAGTCCGAACAGCAGGGTGAACGCCGCCGTCTTCGGTCCGATTCCGAAGAAGCCCAGGAGGAATTCCATCGCCTCCTCAACCGGCGCGTTCGCCAGGAAATCGATGCTCAACCGCGGCTGACCTTCCTTGATCGTCCGCAGCAGCGCCTGCAACCGCCGCGCCCGCATCCGCGCCAAGCCGCAGATCGCGATCTCGCGCTGCACGTCGCCCACCTCAGCGTTCATGACCGCCGTCCACGATTTGAAGCGCCGCCGGAGCATTCGATAGCCGCGATGCGCGTTCATCATGTTGGTGTTCTGCGACAGCATCGCCTCGACGAGCATGTCGAGCCCCGCGCCCGCGCGGATCGGCGGGACGCGCACGTCCCCGTACATCTTGCGCAGCCCCGCGAGCACCCCACGTAGCTTCAGTTTCTTCTCGATCTCACGCCGCGACATGGCGGGGCATCCTACAGATGACGCCGGTCACCCGCATCCCGCGTTATTGCTCCAAAGCGAGGCGGGGCACGCCTTAACGTCCGAGAATGTTAATTCCCGCTCCCCAATCAGCCGATACTGATGCGGGTCGCTGGATGAAACGAATGAAGCGCGACAAGGTCAGCGGTTTGGTGCACCTGGCGGAAGGACCGCCCCCACTCTCCTGCGCGCAAGCCGCGCCTACTCCAACCGAAGCCACCGGCCTGATCGACCGCCTCCTTCGCCGGCCCATGGTCAATCTCGATACCCCCGAAGTGCAGCGTTTTCTGGCCGGTAAGCGCGTGCTCGTGACCGGTGCAGGCGGATCGATCGGTTCCGAGATCTGCCGCCAAACCCTCCGCTTCCTTCCCCAGCGTCTAATCCTGATCGAGCAAGCCGAAGGCGCTCTCTTCGAGATGGACCAGGAACTCCGCCAGCGATGGCTGGGCGCGGACCTCGTCCCCTACATCGCCGACGTGACCGACAAGAAGCGGATCGCCCGCATCTTCAACGCCGAGCGGCCACAGGTCATCTTCCACTGCGCCGCCCACAAGCACGTGCCGATGATGGAGATCAATCCGGGTGAGGCGATCAAGAACAACGTCTTCGGCACCAAGGTCGTAGCCGACGCCGCCGCCGCCTGCGGCGCGGCTGCGTTTGTGATGGTTTCAACCGACAAGGCCGTCAACCCCACAAGCGTGATGGGGGCGACCAAGCGGTTCGCCGAACTTTACATCCAGTCGTTGAACGGGCCATGCTCAGGACAACGATCTACAGACGCGCGCACCCGCTTCGTCGCCGTCCGCTTCGGTAACGTCCTCGGCTCTTCCGGAAGCGTCGTTCCGATCTTCCAGAAGCAGATCGCCGCGGGCGGGCCGGTCACGGTCACGCATCCCGACATGCGGCGCTATTTCATGACCATTCCCGAAGCCTCGCAGCTCGTCCTGCAGGCCGGCGCGATCGGGCAGGGGGGCGAGATCTTCGTGCTCGACATGGGGCAACCGGTGAAGATCCTGGATCTCGCGGAGGAGATGATTCGCCTCGCGGGCAAGACGCCGCACGATGATATTGCGATCGAGTTCACCGGCATCCGCGCGGGGGAGAAGCTCTTCGAAGAACTCGCGACCGATGATGAGAAGACCCGTCCCACCAGTCATGCCAAGATCCGCGTCTGGCAACTGCCGACCGCGAGCGGCGCAGAGATCGAGAAGGCGCTGGCGAGGCTTGCCGACGTGGTGGACGGCCCGCGCGACGCGGCCGTCGGGGCACTCATGGAATCGCTCAACGAATACCGCCCCACCACCGGCGTCACCATGCGCATGGTCCCCGAAGCCGCCTGACGACTTCAAGCCCGCCGGCGACGCCGCAGCAGCGGCGCGGCGCCCAGTACCAACAACACCAGGCCGGTCGGTTCGGGGACGGGGGTGATGTTGTACGAGAAACCATACGGCACGGTCTTGCTCGCATCGCCGTGGATGATGAAGGCGTAGTAGCCGCCGGGGAGATCGTTCGTCGAGTAGAGGTGCTCGATGTTGTCCGAGTTCGCGCCGGTGCTGGCGCTTTGAAGGCCGGGATCAGCAATGGCAGCGCCCACCGTGAAGCCGCCACCGTTGGGCGTCACCGGGCGCAGTTCCAGGTTCAGGTCGGGGAAAATCGTGGCGGTCGGCAGGCTGTTGATGTTGCTGCCGACGTCCGGCTGCGTCACATTCCAATTCAGCGTCGCTGTCACATCGTCGATGCCGTTGGGAGCGTAGACGACAATCGCCTGATCGCCATTGACTGAAGTCCCGTACGCCCAGCCTTTCGTAGTCGCCGAGGCCGTCGCACTCCCGATTGATGACGCCGCGACGCTAGCAATCGCGCGCGGCCCAGCGTTCAGGATGTCGAGGCTGGTGTTGTAGCGCACCTTGCCCGCGCCCAAGCCCACGCTGAGGTGATTCGCCGTCTGATTGCTCCACGCTCCGTTGTTGGCGCTGACGGCGGTCTTGTCGGCGCCGGTCATTAGCAAACTCCGAACGACCTGTTCGTGCCCGGCCGGCGAGAACGTCGGCCCGAGAAGCTGCGACTGCCCGATCAGCGCCGCGGCGTACCCGGAGACCGCGCCCGTCACGTAACTGCCGGTATTGTCTCCGTTGAGGCCAGTCCCCCATAAGTCAGCATGCGTCTTGCCCGGCGGTGTAAGGCCCGGATTGAACAGTAAGACCGAATCGTCACCGCGAACGGCGAGGCTGTTGCGGGCAGACCAAGGCAGATATGCATTGGGCTGGGTACTGCCGACGACGCTCGTAGCCGCGGCGGCGACGAACACCAGTTGATCGCGATTGATCAGGTAATCCATCCGCCGAACCGCATCCTGATCCGAAGCCAGCGTCGGGTAGGACGCGATATAGCTGTGATTGCTGACCCGGACGTTGACTCCCACAGGCGCGACGCGGCCGGGGGCGGGGGCGGAACTGCTCGAAATCGTCTGCGTTTTGACAACATTGTTCAGAAAGTTGTCAACTTCATCGATGTATGCGCTGTTGACGAATGGGTGAGCCACCGTTCCAACGCCGTAATAGTTACCGCCTACGGTGGCGGCGTGCGGGCTGAACGTATTGGTCGTGTTCGCCAGCGCATTAAAGGTAATGCCGACGAAATTCCCGGTACCCGGTTGGATCGTCGAGCCGGCGAAATCGATGGGAGCGTAACCGGTCGTGGGATTTTCGGCGGGGCGGGATTCGACCTGATGGACGATCACGTCAGCTAACACAAACTGCCCGGCTGGCAGAAATGCCAGCGAAGCCGATACGACAAGCGCGCGGACAGGATGCATTAGTCTCGCCTCCGAAACTGCCTATTTCCCCACGAATTCAACGCCAATCGGCCCTCCGGCCTCAGGCATACGGCCATCGCAATCAACTATACCCCGGAACGGGTCGAGCCTCCACAAGAATACGGTGGGAGCCCTCCGGAGTTCCCGATTCCCGATTCTACGGAGGTAAGTGGACCCCTGATCGAATTGCGGGACGCCCGATAAAGCTAAAGTTTTCCGAACGTTGGCGTCGATCTCAGTATTGGGAAGTGGGCTCCGATGCCCAGGGACATTCTGCCGGTGGCCAAAGGACTGGCTGCCGCTCATCGCCAAGGAAGGTTCGCCATGCGGATCATCGCCATTATCAATCAAAAGGGCGGCTGCGGGAAGACGACCACGGGCATCAACCTGGCCGCGTGCCTGGCCCGCCTGGGTCAGAAGACGCTCCTGGTCGATATGGACCCGCAGGGTCACTGCGGCGTCGGCCTGGCCGTGCCCGAAGACCAGATCGAGCGCACGATCTACGACACACTGATCGAGCCCTCCGACGGCAAGCCCGCCAAGCTCTCGGAAATCGTCTGGCAGATCGCCAGCGATTTCGACCTGGCGCCGTCGAACATCAAGCTCGCCGCCTTCGAGCAGATCTTCGCGGGCCGGCCCGGTCGCGAAGACCGCCTGCTTAAGGCGATGGACACGGTGCGGCAGACCTACGACTGGGTGGTCATCGACTGCCCGCCGAGCGTCGGCCTGCTTACCTTCAACGCGCTTCGCGCCTGCGACGAGGTGCTGGTGCCGGTGGAGACCGGCTTCTTCAGCCTGCATGGCCTGGCGAAGGTGATGGAGACGCTTGAGCTCCTTAAGGAGCGCGTCAACAAGGACGTGTTGATCCGCGTCCTGCCGACGCTTTACGACACCCGCACCAAGTTGGCGCGCGAGGTACTCCAGGAGCTGCGGGCCAAGTTCCGCGACTACCTGATGGAATCGACCATCAACTTCAACACCAAGCTGAAGGAAGCGGCCAGCTTCGGTCAGCCGATCACCGAATACGATCCGGGCAGCAGGGGGTACAAGGATTTCGTCAACCTGGCGCGCGAGCTGATGGGGCATCGCCCCGTCGATATCGAGCCGGTGACCAACGAGCGTCTCTCGCGGCCGGCGGAGCTGGTGCAGCGGGCCAGGCAGCTCGCGCAGTTGACCAACTACCAGTTCGGACGCGGCACGATCAAGAATGGCCCCGCAGCGGCGTCGGAGACGCCGGCGACGCCGGTGGAAGTTCCGCAACTCGCCACGGCGACCAGCGGGCCCAATGGCAACGGCAACGGTTTTGCCTCGCTGGCGGAGCTGGCGCGATCCGGGGCGACGCCCGTCGCCTTTTCCAATCGGCGGGTTGAAACCCGCGCATTTGGTGAAGACGAAACGCACGATGCGAACGAGCCGGAGCATGCGCCGCCCCGCATTGCTGGACAGATCGGTATCAATGCCAACGGCGCCGCCGCGCCGGCCCAGGCGCCCGCCAAGACCATCGAGCAAAAGCTCGAGGAGTTTTACGGCGTTAAGCAGGAGGGGGAAGAGGTGCTCTTCGCCGCCAACTTCGCCACTGCCCGCAAGGTGATGATCGCCGGCGACTTCAACAACTGGACGCCGATCTCCACCCCGATGCTGCGCTCCAAGGAAGGGACCTGGCAGATGCGCCTGCCGCTGCCGTCGGGTCGCTACCGCTACCGCCTGGTCGTCGACGGCAAGTGGATGACCGATCCGAACAACAACGCGGTCGAGACCAACCAGTTCGGGGAGCTGAACAACGTTGTCGAAGTGGCCTAACCTATGGACCAGACACCCAAACAACCCCGGTCGATCAGCGAGATCAGTCACCTGTTCCTGAGCAGCGTACGGGAGAAGCAGACGGGCGGCGCGGTGCGTCCGGTGCGGACGCCGCCCAAGAGCCCGGCGAGCCCGGAGACTCCCGCCCCGCAGGCGGCGCCTTCGATCGATCTCACGCCTGAAGAATATGCCCAGGTTTTCGCCGGATCTGATGCGGAGCGCTCCGATGCCGAGACGTCGGATGTGCGGATTCCGCCGGTGACGGCGATCATCGCGCAGCATTTGAATGGCCGCGCGGTGGAGCGGGTTAAGGATTACGCGCGGCACCTGGCCGCCAACGGCGAGCGCGTCGGGCTGCTGGAAGTGGACGGCGGCGAAGTGCGATTGATGTGCTTCGAGCGGTCGATCGAGCCGAACTCGGGGGATCCAAATCCAGCCGAGGCGAACGAGGAATTTGACGGGCGACTGATTACCGAATCGCTGGCCGAGATGAGCTGGGACCTGGATCGCTGGCTGCTCGTGCTGCCGAATTTGCGGAGCAACGAGTCGCGTCAGTTGCTCAAGCTGGTGGATCACTGGGCGCTGCTTTCGACGTGCGATCATGATGGGGTGGTTTCCTGTTATCGAACACTCAAGGGGCTTGCGAACCTGCACACGCCGCGGATGACGCTGGCGCTGATGGAGACCACGAGCGAGACGCAGGCGGCCAAGGTGCACCGCAAGCTGTGCGGCGTCTGCCTGCAGTTCCTGGGGATCGAGCTACAGGCGGAGCCTGTGGTGAAGCCGACCCGCGCGGTGGCCGAGCATGTCGTCGCGCATTGCCGCCTGGCCCGCGACCCGGCCCAACTCGCCATCGGCGCGCAGTGGCTGGTGGTGGCGGATTTCCTGAGCAGGGCGAAGGCGCAGGCTGTAGAGAAATCAGAAGTTCGAAACCAGAAATCAGAATCAAATCCGAAGGATGAAATGCCAATGACTGAAACGATCCATGCCGCGGAGGCCGAGACGATTAAGACTTCGACTCCCGTTCTTTCGGTCGATCCGCAGTTCACGGTTCGCAATCCGCAGATGCTCCCGGCTCCCGCCGTGCCGGTCGCGATGCCGGTCGCGGGCGACGCGATGGGCGAGGTGATCGACCTTCCCGAAGGGGCAGGCGACGAAGAAGCGGTGCTCAGCGCAATCCTGGCGGGCGCTCGCGGCGAGCTGATCGAATGCCCAGTGCGTGCGCCGATGTGTCCGTCGGCACGTCTGGCCGTCACTCGCGATCGCGGCTTGGTGATCCTGGCGGTTGCCCGCAAGGGACTGACCGAGCTGCGGTCGATCGCACAGGCGTATCGGTGGCTGGTCGAGAACCGGGCGCTGATCGGCATGGCGGTTCCGCAACTGTCGATCGATGGCCTGCGTCACCCGCGCCTGCGGCTGCTGGTCGATCACGCCGACGTGACGGCTGAGGCGCTGGCGCCGATGCTGGAGAGCGCGACGGTGAGCGTGCAGGCGTATCGGAAGCTGCGATGGGGGAGCAAGACCGGCCTGCTCCTCGAAGCAGCGTAAGGCCCGCTGCGCGGGAATGATCAGGGTTCAAGCATCCAATCACAAACAACGCGACCGGAATGGCTGAGGCTGTTTCGGTCGTTTCTTTTGGGAGAGAAAAATGTTCGTGAGCCGGCGCCGGTTTTGGGTTGGCGGGGTAAGGGCTTGTGCTGCCGATAGCTGGGTGAAAAACCTGGGTGGCGTGGGGATGGAAAAGTGAGGGTTTTTCGGGGGTTTTTGCGGGTTAGTCGCGGGTTTGCGGGGGCAGAATCGAGGAGTTTCGGGGGATGACGCTATTCGGTTTTCACTGAGCATTTCGCCGGGTGAGGGCGCGGGTCTTCCCTATTACTGGTGGTGGTGCGCATTTGGGACCATTTTTGCCCATCACGTTGGCGAGAATCGCGGTTTTTGTAGCGGAAACGGGGGAAAGATTTTTTATTTTTGTCTGGGAGGGAGGTGCGCGATTATGCGTGAGCCGGCAGCGTTCCACCGATTGACGAGCTCCGTGATGCCATCTACTGTCCGACGCGCGGCCTGAACTTTTCGGTGCTTCAATCGGGCCGTCCCCGCCTTCGCAAGCACGCTCTATACGGCTGATGAAAGGGCGCTGCTTCGGGCCTCTTCCAAAGATCGGACCCGGCGGCGCACAGGGCGATGAATAACAACCGGCTCGTTGCTGCGTTTTCCGTGCTGACGCTTCTGGTTCTCCTTCCCGCGTCGGCTTTGGCCGAGAAGACCGAGAATCCAACCTACGCCTATTGGGCCAAGTTTAAACCCGGGTCATCGGTGACGCTTCGCGCCGCGCGCCCGGGGGCAGCGGTCGGCGGCGGGGGTGCGACGCAGACCGCTACGCTGATCGAGGTCACCGCTGAGCAAGTGACGATCGAAACGAAAACTGTGGTTGAAATCGGGGGACAGAAGCGCGAGCGGCCCGCGAAAAAAACATCCATCCCGGCGCAGTGGTCCCCTCCTTCAGACGATGCCAAAGCGAAGCGCGGCACGGAAGAGGTGACGGTTGGCGGCAAGACGTATCAATGCAAGACCATCGAGCGCTCCGCGGGCGAAGATAGCTCGTTTGTCATGAAGACGTGGAGCAGCGACCAGGTTCCCGGAGGCACCGTGCGGACGGATATGACGAACAACGGTCAGACGCTTCGGACGGAGCTGGTGGAATTCACTGCGAAATGAGGGATTGCTGGTCGGTGGTGGATGTTGCGGATTGTGTTGAGACGGCGCGCGGCAGATACGCGACGATCAATTGCTCCACCGCAGGCCGCACAACCCGGGCGGCGTCGTTGCGGGACTGGGTTTGGCGCATGACCAATGCGCCTTCGATCAGGGCGGTGAAGCAGTCGGCGAAGGTTTCGGCGGCGGTCGCATTCGCGCCGGCGGCCTTGGCCAGGTCGCGGCAATTGTTGCGGGCTTTTCTGCGGTAAGCGGCGGCGGCCTGGTGGACGGGATCGTGCGGGTTGGGGAACTCGGCGGCGGTGTTCATGAACATGCAGCCGCGAAACTCGGGGTCGTTGAACCAGAGGTCCATGACATCGATCATCGCGAGGAGCTGGGCGGCGGGCTCGTCGTCGCCTGCGAGTTTGCGGACGGCGCGGCCCCAGGCTTGGGACTCCCACTCATCGCGGCGCTGCACGGCGGCGACCATGAGGTCGTCCTTGCTTTCGAAGTGTTTGTAGAAGGTGGTCTTGGTGACGCCTGCGGCGGCGATGACCTGATCGACGCCGACTGCGCCAAAGCCGTTGCGGTAGAAGAGATCGACGGCGGTGGCGACGAGGCGGTCGCGGCCGGTCTTGGGCGGGGCGGGGAGGCCGAAGAGTTCGGCGGCGGATTTCAGGGGGGCTTGGGGCATGGCGAACCTCGGTGCGACGGGATTACGGCAGTATAGCCGGGGTGTACCTGGAGTGCACTGTTCGTCGGTTTTGCGCTGCCTACAGTTCGTTCGGCCGGTGCGAAACCGCAAGCGACGTTGTGGCGGCGCATCGAGATTGATGTTGGTGGACCCTTTGGCGTGGTGGGCAGAGCCCACCCTGCGAATTCAGGAGATTGCGCGATGTACGACATGAAGAACCTGGCGAAGTTGAAGCGGTTTGGCGAGCTGGCGCCCGAGACGTTCAAGGCGTTTGTGGCGTTCGATGAGGCGGCGTTCAAGGGCGGGGTGATTCCGCTGAAGTATAAGGAGCTGATGGCGGTGGCGGTGGCGCTGACGACGCAGTGTCCGTATTGCATCGAGATTCATGCGACGCGGGCGAAGGCGGCGGGGGCGAGCGAGCAGGAACTGGCGGAGACGACGCTGGTGGCGGCGGCGCTGCGGGCGGGCGGGGCGGTGACGCATGGGACGCATACGATTGGGTGATGGTGGCAATGGCGCTCACTCCGCAGCGCTCCCGCGGGCTAGCGGAGTTAAGCTCGCGCTTCTTCGAGCGCCACGACGAGGTACGAAGGCGCGCGTTCGTATGCGTGAGCGGCTGCGCGGTAGCGGCGCATGAGGCACCGTGAAGCCCACGCGGTCAGGAGAAGCCATAGCGGTATACAGGCCAAGGCGTAGCTGGGGAGCCAGAAGAAGGGGCCGGCGTTGTTGTCTGGGTCAATCACATGGTGGCCAAGACCGGTGTTGTAGGCAAATTCCGAACGCTTTTTGCACGGGCGGGACGCCCCGTGATACGGGGGTGTCACTCCGCCGTATCACTCGGCGGTGGGCCCATTTCTTCGATTTCGCCGGCGTCCTGGCTGCCTTCGAAGTCCATGAGGAAGAGGATGTTTTTCATTTTCTCTTCGCCGATTTTTTTTCTCAGGATGGCTTTGGCCTTGCGGACACCGGTGCGCCGGGAGACGTGGGTAATGATGATCTGCTGGTTCTTGAGGTTGGGGAGGACGAGCTCGACCAATTGGTCCACGTGCAGGTGGCGGCCGGCTTTGGCTCGGGGTTTGTGGTCTTTCTCGTAGAAGGTGCACTCGGTGAGGAGGATCTCGGCGTTCTGGACGTCGGGATTGTCGAAGACTTTGCCGTAGGCGGTGTCGCCTAGATACGCGACCAGCGGTACTTCGACGCGGTACTGGATTTCTACGCCTTGTTTGCGGAGGGCGGCGAGTTCCTGGCCGGGGCGGCCGAAGAATTCCTGTTTGAGTTTTTCGCGGACGCTGACGAGGACGAAGCCGAGGCTTGTGCCGCCGTGGTGGGTTTCGACGGCGCGGATGAGGAAGTCCTTGCGCAGTTGATGCACCGAATCGGGCGTCATGCCGATGAGCTGGTACGGCGTGTTCTGGCGCTCGATATTACGCCAGCAGCGGAGCATCTGATCGACGGGATTGACCAGGGCCTGCGGGAGCAGGACGGTGGCGACGCGCATGCCTTGGAAGTGGCGCTGGCTGAGGTAGTACGCCAGGCCGGCGAGGTGGTCCATGTGGCCGTGGGTGAGGCAGAGGAGGTTGCTGGTGAGTGCGAAGTAGGGGGCGCGGCCGATGTCGAAGCAGACGTCGAGCTCGGGGATCTGGACGACGGATTCCTCGCCTGCGACGGAGTAGCCGATGACGTGGTTGGCGCCGACGGGGATCCTGGCGAATTTCTGGACTAAGTACGAACGTTCGGACATTTGGGGAGAAGATAGGGACGGGCGGGGGGATGTCAAAGCGGGAGAGGATTTATCCGCGAATTCACGCGAATGAACGCGAATAAATCAGCGGCGCGCGAGCGAGATCAGAGCCGGCGGAGCTTTGCGTTCTTGATCTGCACGTGGGTGTCGCCTCTCGAGAGTTCCTGAAAGCCGATGTGGCCGGTGCGGGGGCGGTCGGCGGGGGGCTTGCCGCGCTTGGGAGCTTCTTTTTGATCGTCGAGGTTCAGGTTTTGCACCTGATGGCCATTGAGGTAGATCTTGATGTGAGAGCCTTTGCAGGTGATCCAGTAGTGGTTCCAGTCTTCTTCGCGAAAGGGTTCTATTTTGGGAGCGAAGAGCTGGTAGAGCGCGCCGGTGCGCTCGTTATCGGGAACCGCGTCGTCGCCGCGGTAGCGGGGGCCCATGATCTGGAGTTCCAAGCCGTCGAAGGCGGGATCGCCGGCGTCGGGGAAGCGGAGGCCGACGCCGCTGTTGCCGGCGGGGCCGATCTTGAAGTCGAGCTCGAGTTCGAAATCAGCGTAGACATCGTCGGAGACGAGCCAGGTTCCGCGCGGGGTGGAGCCATGGAGGACGCCGTCTTTGACTAGCCACTTTGCGCTGTCGGGCGGGGGCTTGGCAACGTCGGACCAGGCGGTGACGTGGAAGCCTTTGGGCTCGCCGTCGGCGGGGAAGAGAGGAAGCCAGTCGGTGGGTTGGCTGGTCGGTTTTGTGGTCGGCGACGCAGCAGTCAGCAGCAGGAGCAAGACAAGTGCGATGTGGTGGAGGCGCGGCATGGCTGCAAAGGATAGCAAAGCCGGAACAATTTGTGATTTCCCTTTCTTGCGCGTGCGGTACACTGCTCAGGCCCTTTTTCAGGAGAACCATGCGATCCACCCGTTGCTTGCTCGTCCTGGTCGTCGTGCTGGTGTCGCCCTTGGGCCTGCGGGCAGAGCAGGTCGCGCCACCGCCGCCAGCGTCGAAGATTGTCAACGGCGCGCTGCAGCGGATCGCGACGCTGGTCGAGCCGGTGAGTGGTCAGGCGGTGAAAACGTTTACTGCGACCCTCCGGGTGACTAAGGCTGAAGGGTTGTCGAAAGAGTTCATGGGGGCGACGGTTGAGCTGGCACTGCAAGCGCCCGATCACGCGGGGATCGTGGCGCACGTGAAGGGGCAGTCGTATGCGGCGTGCCGCGACGGGCAGGAGATTTGGGGCCATATTCCGGAGAAGCATTTCGGCGTGATCGGCAAAGCGGGGGTGGTGCGGTTCGCGGCGGATCCGAGCTCGATCGATAACACCGTGCTTCCGCCGCTGAAGCTGCCGGTCAACATCAATCAGCTTCAGTGGGCCTTGATGCTGGCGAGCATGGAGGCGGCGGCGGACGAGGAGATCGGCGGCGCGAAGTGCAGCGTGATCCGGATCGCCGCGCCGGAGCAGGCGACGGCGCTGTTGAAGCTGCCGCCGGCGCGGGTGGAGCTGGCGGTGCGGCAAGCGGATCAATTTCCGGCGCGGCTGCGCTATGCGGATGGCAAGGTCGATGTCGAGATCATGGTGGAAAATCCGGCGCTGATCGACCCGTATCCCGAGGCCAATTGGAAGATCCACCCGGGCGAGGGGGACAAGATCGAGACGACGGCGGTGTCGCACCTGATACGGTTCTTCGAGGTGGCGGGGAAGGCGCTGAATAACAATATCCCGACGCTTGGGCCGGCGACGGGCGAGCGAAAATTGGCGGGCATCAGCGGAAAGGGGCGGCTTGAGATTCAGGATGGCACCCGCGTGTTATTCTTGAAGGGGACGCCCGAGGAGATGGGGCGGCAGCAGGGGGAGTTGCTCAAGCCTGAATTGAATGACGTGATGAATCGGATTGTGTATGGCGTGGGGGTTGGCAGCTCGTTCCCGAAGGGGCGCTGGTTCTTCGGAGAGATCGAGGCGGCGCACAAGCGGTTGTCGCCTTTCATTTCGGAGCGGACGTATCGCGAGATCGATGCGATGGCGGATGCGGCGGGCGTGCACCGGCAGGAGGCGCGGCTGGCGAATTTCTTCCCCGAGTTGTTTCACTGTTCGGGCTTTGCCATCACGGGCGACGCGACGGCGGGCGGGCGAATGTACCACGGGCGCATCCTCGACTATCTCAAGGGAGTCGGCCTCGAGCAGAACGCGGTGGTGATGATCTATCAGCCGGACGTCGGCAACGCGTGGGCCAATTGCGGTTACGCCGGGTTTATCGGGTCGGTCACGGCGATGAACGAGAAGGGGATCAGCATCGGCGAGATGGGCGGGCGCGGCGAGGGGAACTGGGACGGCAAGCCGATGGCGCAGCTCGTGCGCGAGGTGATGGAGCAGGCGAGCACGCTGGAACAGGCGATCGCGATCATGCGGAAGGGGCCGCGGACTTGCGCTTACTACTATGTGGTCAGTGATGGGAAGTCGAAGCAGGCGGTGGGGATCGCGGCAACGCCGGATACGTTTGAGCTGGTGCATCTGGGTGAGGCGCATCCGCTGCTGCCGCATGCGGTGAAGGATGCTGTGTTGCTGTCGGCCGGGGATCGGTTCGTAAAGCTGGTCGAGCGCGTGACGGCGGGGTTCGGGTAGTTTGTCGATGAGTCGGGGCGAGAGCTGATGACTCGGGCGGTGG
>JAQGHM010000356.1 GCA_028291615.1 Phycisphaerales bacterium
GTGGCGGCAGCGGCGGTGGCCGCGGTGGCCGCTACTAAGCCTGACTGCGAATTCAAATACTGAATTCAAAAGTGATCTGAGAGAGCCGCAGCGATGCGGCTCTTTCTTTTTGCGCGATTGCAAGAGACGCGCAGTGCCCCTTGCACTCATTTCAGCACCGGTTTTAATCTCAGGCAGGCAAATCTTTAACAGCGCTTATGACGTGCGCATCCGCGCGTCAGGAAAGAAACACTATGCTCGGCGTCTTGTTCATGCTCGCGATCTTCGCACTCGTGATTGTCGGAATGTGGCGGGTTTTCGAAAAGGCAGGCAAGCCGGGGTGGGCTTCGCTGGTTCCGATTTACAACATGATGGTGATGGCGGAGATTGCCGGAAAACCCAACTGGTACGGCCTGCTCTGCCTGATCCCGTTCGTCGGCATCGTCTTCGCGATCATCATCGTTGCGGGCGTTGGCGCTGCGTTTGGCAAGGGGATCGGATTCATCATCGGGCTGCTCCTCCTGGGCATCGTCTTCTGGCCGATTCTCGGTCTGGGTGACTCGCAGTATGGGGGCGCCGTGCGCGAGCAGCGCGGGTTCACGCCCGTCGCGCCCCGATAACACAGGTAGTGCCGCGTTAACTCACGCCTTCCCGAAGCGGCTCACGCGAGCCGCTTCGTTTGATTTGCAATATCTGCAATAGCAATGAGAATGCGCAACGAGCCCATCTATGCTACTGCGCACACCATTCATCGCGTCCCTCCTGCTTCTTCTTCTCGCGTTTACTTCCTGCACGCCTGCCCGGCGCCACCCACCTGAAACCGCCGCGGCTGACATCGGCCAAATCGAAAGCGCTTCGCAAGCGCCCATCGAAGTTGCGGCGGCGGCGCCCACTTCTGAACCCGCGCCAACCACCACCTCGACCGATCCGATCGTGCGCATTCGCGATGAGGGGCTGAATCGTTCGCAGGTGATGCAGACGCTTAGTTACCTGACGGACGTCATCGGCCCGCGGCTTACCGGCTCGCCTAACCTACGCCGCGCCAATCGCTGGACGGCGGAGAAACTGACGGGCTGGGGTTTGGAGAATGCGCATGAGGAAGCGTGGGGACCGTTTGGCCGGGGCTGGTCGCTCAAGCGTTTTTCGGCGCAGATCGTCGAACCGCAATCCATTCCGTTGATCGCATTTCCCAAGGCGTGGTCGCCGGGTTTCGATCAGCCGCTGACGGCGCCGGTGATTCACTTCGACGCCAAAACCGAAGCGGACTTTGAAAACTACCGCGGCAAGCTCAAGGGGGCGATCGTGCTGACCAGCCCGATACGCGAGACCGCCGCCCACTTTGAGCCGCTGGCCACGCGCGTCTCCGACACCGAGTTGCTGACGCTCGCCAATGCCGATGCCGGCGCGCTTCCATTCCCCGGGACTTCGCGCGCGCAACCATCGCTTGACCGCAAGGAGCTTCTCACCCCCACCACGCGCGCGACGACCAGTCCCGCTACGACGCGCACAACCACGCGCGCCGCGACCGGCCCGGTGGTGCCGGCGCCGCCTGGCTCGCCGCGCGCCCTCGCGTTCGATCGCCGGCTGAACGAGTTTCTCACGAAGGAAGGGGCGGCGCTGCTGGTGAACGTCAGCTTCCGCGGTGATGGGGGAACACTCTTCGTCGCCAGCGCCGCCGGCCCGACCCCGCCGCCACCGCAGCAGCGCGGCACGCAACCGACGACTCAGCCGACGACCGGCCAGCCGAGCAGTCAACCCGCGACGCGCCCGGTCTGGGCGCTCGATCCACCTAAGATCCTGCCGCAGATCACGCTGTCGGCGGAGCATTACAATCGCCTGGTGCGCATGATCCAGCAGGGGGAACGCCCGCGGATGACGGTCGACCTGCAGGTGCAGTTTCACGTGGCCGACCCGATGGCATACAACACGGTCGCCGAGATTCCCGGGACGGATCTGAAGGATCAGGTCGTGATGCTGGGCGCTCACCTGGACTCATGGCACTCCGCAACCGGCGCCACCGACAACGGCGCGGGTGTCGCCTCCGTGATGGAGGCGGTGCGCATCCTGCAGGCGCTCAAGCTCAAGCCAAGGCGGACGATTCGCATCGCGCTCTGGACGGGTGAGGAACAGGGACTTTTCGGATCCAAGGCGTACGTGGCGAAGCACTTCGGTGAGTTTCAACCGACGACGCAACCTTCGACGCGCCTGGCCGGCCCGCGGCCAACGACCGGCCCCGCATCGCGGCCGGCGAGAAAGCTGCTTCCCGGGCCGGAGTACGGCCGCCTGTCGGCCTACTTCAACCTCGATAACGGCACCGGCAAAATCCGCGGCGTCTACCTTCAGGGGAACGAATCCGTCCGCCCCATCTTCCGTAAATGGCTTGCGCCGTTCGCCGACCTTGGCGCGCAGACGCTGACGCTCTCCAACACCGGCGGCACCGATCACATTCCCTTCGACGCGATTGGCCTCCCCGCCTTCCAGTTCATCCAGGACCCGATCGAATACTGGGCCCGCACGCATCACTCGAACCAGGACCTGTACGACCGCGTGCAGGCGGACGATCTCAAGCAGGCGAGCACGATCCTGGCGGCGTTCATCTACAACGCCGCGATGCAGGATGAGAAACTGCCGCGCAAGCCGCTTCGCGCCGGCGATCAATAATGCTGCAGCGCATCCTTCTTCAGGCCGTGGTATCGAGCGTGCTTCCAGGCGGGAAGTCCTTGAACAAGCTGCTGGTGTCGGCCTGACCGCCGCCCTGGGCACCCTGAACGGCGGCGAGGAAATCCGCGTGAAACTGGCTGGCGCTGACACCGAACGCCTGAAGGGTTTGCGTGAAGGCCTGGTGGGCGGCGGAGACGTCGCCGGCGGGATTGGCCGAGCCGTCCTGGTCGCCGTCCGCATCCGCTTTACCGGCGCCATTGCCCCGAGCGTTGGCGCCGCCAGCGCCGGCCGGCGGACTCACGCCGCTGTCCTTGAAGACTTTGGCGATCGCATCCTGAACGACCTTGTTGGGATCGGCGTTCGGATCGGACTTGGCCGCGTCCAGCGCGGTGGTGACGGCGGATTCGACCTTCTTAAAAAGTCCACCGTGCCCGTGGTGATGTCCGCCCGTTGCGCGCGCTGCACTGGTGTCGCTTGACACCGCATCGGTCGGCGCCGTCGAAGGCGCTGCGATCGGCGCGACGGGAGCGGCGACGGTCGGCGCGGCCGCGCTGCTCGACAGTTTCTGGAAGAACTGGGCCAATCCCGGGTTGCTTCCATTGATGGAGATCGATGACATGATTCATTCCTTTCATTCAGCGGCCACGGGCGCAGATGGACCTCGGGAGCGAGGATCGACATCGTCCGCGCCGCCCGGCAATTGCATCGGTCGCGCCCGCCCCACCCCATTACCGCGTAGGTAGATGTCTGAGCCGAGCCACGTGAACGCCAGAGTCCCCCCACGAGTACGAGATGCCGATCGGCGGGGTACACTGTCCGGCAGTGCGACGACTTCGCCACATCCTGATATCCACGACCACCGTGCTTTCGACGCTGCTGTGCATCGCGACGACGGCGTTATGGCTGCGCAGCTATTGGGGCACCGATTGCCTGTCCCGTCGCACACCCGTTGCGAGCTCGCCTTACGCCGTCAGCCATTACGAACATCAAATTGCCTGGACGCACGGCGAGATTCGGTTCAGCAGCGGTGAACAGAGTTACTATCTTCATAGCCCGCTGTCCGACTCAGCCGCTCCCGTGACCGCAAGCGCGTATTGGAGTTGGAGCCGGCTGGGCGTGGGCCATTGGGGATGGGAATCCCCGCCAGCGCATTCGCTGCGGGATCGACTGGGCTTCCAATCATACCATTCCGGCTTATCAACATCGTTCTCAGACTCACATCACGATGTTGACACCATGCCGGCCTGGCTCCCCGTCGCACTCTTCGCGATTCCGCCCGCGCTCTTTGTGCGGCGGAGGATTCGCGCCCGCCGCCGCGCGCAAACGGGCCATTGTCGCCGATGCGGTTACGACCTGCGCGCAACGCCGGACCGCTGCCCCGAATGCGGCACATTGACCGCCGCTACTGCTGGCCGTCGCGCGCCCGCCGCAGCGCCGCATCGTACGCCGCCGGAAGCTTGAGCGCCTTGCCCTCCGCCGACCACCAGCGCGGCGTCTCGGTGTAGATCCAGACGTATTCGTCCGCAGTCTTTAGCGCGGTGCCAGCCGTCTTTTCGAACGCCTCGGGCGTGTAGAAATTCTTCGACACATCCTCCACGTCCCACCCTTTCTTCCGCCAATCGTGATCCATCCAGACGCCAAAGCCGAAGGAGAAGACTTCGTGGTATCGCTTGGCGTCCGCGCCGATGAACGGCAGCACGCCGGTCTTCATCGCCTCATATGCCGGGGCGAAGCGCGCCACGTCCTTGTACCCGTAAGACAGCTCGTAACCGTCCACGATGCGCGTCTTTCCCTTGGCCGCATCGACCATGCCGTCGAGGAACGGCGCGAGCAGGCCGTAATGCGCCTTGGCCAGCTTCGCGCGGTCGCCGCCCGCTTCCTCGCGCGGCAGCGAATAGCCGAAGGTCAGGAAGATCGTCAAATCGGGATACCCTTCCTGAAACGCCTCCATCACCTCGCGGCCGCGCTTGCGCACCTGGGCCGCATATTCGTCCCAGGACTTGGTCTTTTGATCGCGCTGCTTCGCATAGTCGAACAACTGCCCCTCGTACTGCTCGGTGTCGAAGAGGATCCCCTTGCACCCCCCTTCCCGCGCCACGCGTGCGACCAGCTTCACGTTGTTCATCACCGCCGAGTGATCGTCGAACCAATCCAGCTTCGCCGGCGCGGTATTGAGCCTCAGGAAGTTATGCGTGAACTTTTTGAACGGCGTCGCCTTGAGGTCTTCCACCGCCGCCCGCGTCTCCGCCTCCGGCACGACGATCGTCCCCCACGCCTTCCATTGCGCATCCCCCTTCACATGAAACACCGTCCCGTCGAACGGCGTCTGCTCCATCTCCGCGACGTGCGCGCGCATGAAGGTGGTGTCCGGCTCGTCCCAGCCGAATTCGATCAGTTTTTTTGCCGGCTTATCTGCTGCGAAACCCGATTGGCCAGGCACACTCGCTATAAGAATCGCCAACAGAAACATCGACCAGTACCGCGTACGAAATATCTGCATGCCACTTCTCCTTAGTTGAAGTCGCGCACCGCGTTTTGGCGTCAAGGAAACGGCAGGTCCTTGAACTCGACCGGGAAGCTCATCGTGCGCGTCTCCACCGGAACATCCCAGGCGAATTTCGCGGGCTCGCCTACCTTCACCGCACCGCCGAAACCATCGCGCCCAACCTGATTGGTCTGAGTGTACTTGTCGCCTCCGAAACTGCTCGAGCCGCCGCTGCTCGGCAGTGCCCGGCCGTTGGCGTCGAGCAGGCGCGCCTGCGACCGGCTCAGGGTCATTCGAAACGCGTTGAACTCCGCCGGTGTGTGCTCGCCGCGGCTGACCTCGATCGTGTAAGCGTATCGCCCTTCGACGATCCGGTTGACGTCGCGCAGCTCAAAGGCGTAGCCGCCGATCGTGCGCTGCACCTTTCCGGCGGCCATCACGTCGGCAACTTCGAACGCCTGGGTTTTGCCGATCACGTTCACCTGCAACGTCGTCCGCAGCCGCATGATGCGCGAGCCGGGCACATCGGCACGAAAGGTCATCGCACCTTCATTCATCGCGCCGACCACCGTGCCGCGTCCGTAAAAATTGCGCCGATCGACCTGCTGCAGACCTTTGTCGGTCGATAACTCGTCCACCTGCTCGATCGACCAGACGCCCGGCGGCATCTTCGGCTCGCCCCAGACGAACAGGCTGATCCGGCAACCCGGCGAAGCGTTGTTGTCGTTGGGCCCGTCGAACTCCGTCGACTGAGTGTGATCGATTCGCTTGATCTTCAGCAGGTACGGCCCGGCGACCGCGTACGGAGCCGCAGGCTTGGCATCGGCCACCGCCAACTGCACTGGGGCGTGCGGATCGGACCGCGTCATCCGAAGGCCCGCGCCTGTGCAGAGTTGCTGGACGGCGGACCAGAATGGCTCGTCGATGCACTCCAGCGAAACCCGCGGTTCGTTCCCGGCTGGCCAAAGCGTCTCGGGCGCGGGCGCGAAAGAAACGCCAGATTGCGCAGCCAGTACCGCCAGCGCCTCGCGTGCCGGCACGTCGCGCAGGTGCAGGGTGATAAGCGTCGGTCCGTACAGGCGGGCCTCGTCCAGCCTCGCAAGCAGCGCGCCGATCCGCCGCCCGCCTTCGCCGTCGGGCGTCGCCGTAAGCTGCCGCTCTAGATCGCTGCGCGCCGCCTCGCCCAACAGGGCGATCCGTTCCGCCGCCGCGTCTCGGGCGGCCCATTCGTCCGCGTCAAGTTGCGCCAGCAATCCCTTGAGCTCTCCGATCGCCGGCCGGGTCGCCGCGGGTCCGGCGGCCCGCGTCGTGGCGGGGCGAGTTGCCGCGGCAGGCGGCTGGGCCCCGAAGCTCAACGTGGTTCCGACCAACATGCACATGAACGATACGCAAACAGTCGTCCCCGACATGATCCTCCTTGATAGAGAAGTGCGACCGTCGAGCGTAACACGCGCCGGGAATCATGGCAAAGCAGACGACGCGTTTCCGTCCTCCGGCCTTTGCGACTAAACTCCGCCCCTTCATGACCTCCGCCACCGACCTCCGCCCCATCCTCCCCGGCTCGACGATCGGCGTCCTCGGCTCGGGGCAGCTCGGCCGCATGTTCGCGCTTGCCGCCCGCAAGATGGGGTACCGCGTCCATACCCTTTCCCCCGACAACGATACGCCCACCGGCCAAATTGCCGACGAGGAGATCGTCGCGGAATACGATGACCTGGATCGCGTGCGCGAGTTTGCCCAAGGCGTGGACGTCGTCACCTTCGAGTTCGAAAATGTTTCCTCCGCAGCCACCGAAACCTGCGCCCGCTTCGCCCCCGTCCGCCCCGCCGGCCAGGTTCTTCACACGACCCAGCATCGCCTGCGCGAAAAGACATTTTTGCAGTCGCATGGCTTTCCGGTCACGCCATTTTCGCCGATCGCGTCATTGGAAGACCTGCGGGCGGAGGTGATAAGACAAGGTGTCCCAGCGATCCTCAAATCCGCCGGTTTCGGTTACGACGGCAAGGGACAGTTCAAGATCACGTCGCCCGACCAAGCCAACGCCGCATGGCATGCCGTTACCGCTTCACTCCCCACCCCCCCTTCCCCCCACCTCCCCAGCGCGGTTCTTGAATCA
>JAQGHM010000374.1 GCA_028291615.1 Phycisphaerales bacterium
TGCCAGGCGTAAAAGTGGGAAGCCATGGGTGATTGCTCTTGGCGCGGTGACGCAATCTTAGTGCCACGTGGCGCGATTCCCAAGAGCTAATAAATGTATCGACGCGCTCAGATGAGCTCGGGCGCGACGAGATCTTCATACGTCTCGCGACGCCGGATGACAGTGAACTTGTCACCATCCACCAGCACCTCTGCCGCGCGCGGGCGATTGTTGTAGTTGCTGCTCATCGCAAAGCCATACGCGCCGGCGGTGAAGACCGCGAGCAGGTCGCCGCGCTTCGTCTGCGGCAGGGCGCGGCCCTTGGCGAGGTAATCGCCGGACTCGCAGATCGGGCCGACGATGTCCACCGTTTCGCCATCGGCGGGGACGAGGTCTTCATCGCGCGCAGCGGGGACGTTCTTCGCGTCGGCGGGTTTGACCGGCCAGATGAAGTGATAGGCGTCGTAGAGCGTGGGGCGGATCAGGTCGTTCATGCCGGCGTCGACGATGACGAACTTTTTCTCGCCCCCTTGCTTGCGGTAGAGGACGCGCGTGAGCACGATGCCGGCGTTGCCGACGATGTAGCGGCCGGGCTCGAGCGCGACCTTGTACGGCTTGCCTTGGAGCAGCGGCACGAGCGCCTTGGCGTGCTCGGTGACGGGGAGGGCTTGCATGGGGTGTTTGTAGTTGACGGCGAAGCCGCCGCCCATGTCGAGCCACTCGATCTTGTGACCCTTCTTCGTGAGGCGATCAATGAGGGCGTTGGCCTTGGTGATCGCTTCGACGTAGGGGGCGATATCGTAGATCGGCGAGCCGATGTGCAGGTGCAGTCCGCCGATGCGGAGGTTCTTGAGGGTCTTGTACTGCTCGAAGACGCGCTCGGCGCGTTCGATGTCTACGCCGAACTTATTCTCCTTCTTGCCGGTGGTGGTCTTGGCGTGGGTCTTGTGCCCGGGATCGACGTCGGGGTTGATGCGGAGCGCGCCGATGGCGGTCTTGCCCATCTCGCCGGCGATGCGGTCGATGTTCTCGATCTCGGCTTCGGATTCGATATTGAAGGCGGCGATGCCGGCGTCGATCGCCATGCGGATCTCGTCGTCGGTCTTGCCGACGCCGGCGTAGATGATCTTCTTCGGGTCGCAGCCAGCCTTGAGGGCGCGGAAGAGCTCACCGCCGGAGGTGACGTCCATGCCGCAGCCCGCGTCGATCAGCAGCTTGCAGACGTGGAGGTTGCTGCACGATTTGATCGAGTAGCAGATGGTGGGGTTGAGCGGCTTAAAGGCATTGGCGACCTGGCGGTAGTGGTGCAGCAGGGTGGCCTTGGAGTAGACGTAAACGGGCGTCCCAACCTCGGCGGCGATGCGCGAGGCGGGGACGCTTTCGCAGTGGAGCTCGTTGTTTTTGTAGTTGAAGAAGTCCATGTTCGTTGGGGGGTTTTAACGGGAATGAGGTCGTCTGCCAAGCTGGAATGAATGACGTGGCAGACGCGTGAAGGCAGGCGCGCTTAGATCATCGGCCGCAGGTGATCGTACGCCAGCTTCGCCACGCCTGCGGCCGTCGTCTCATAGGGGTAGAGTTCGACCGTCACGGGGCGCTCGTAGCCCACGCGATCGACCGCCTCGAAGATCGCCGGGAAATCCATCGCCCCTCTCCCCGGCGTCAGGTGCTGGTGGACGCGGTTCTCGCCGATGTCTTCGATGTGGACGTGGCCGATGTGTTCGGGGTGGTTGCGGATGATCTGGGCGGGGTCTTCGCCGCAGCAGAAGAGGTGGCCGCAGTCGCAGTTCATCTGGATGGCGGGCTCGTTTTTGAAGTACGCGTTTTTGAATTCGAGGTATTCGGCGGCGGTCTGGATGAAGAGGCCGGGTTCGGGCTCGATGGCGAGGGTGACGTTTTTCTCCCGCGCGAGGGGGATGCATTGCTCAAGGCCGTGGGCGAACCGGCGGGCGGCTTCATCGCGCGTTAGCGTCGATCCGATCATCGGGCCGCCCGGCTGGAGGGAGACCGTCTTGCAACTGAAATCCGCGGCGATGCGGATGCTGCCCAGGGTGTGCTCGACGCGGCGTTTTCGTTCGGTCTCTGAGTCTTCGATCCACGTGGGGCGGTAAGTGTCGCCGCAGGCGAAGAGGGTGAAGGCGTTGACGTTGGAAACGGTGAGGTTGAGTCGTTTGAGGAGGGTTTGGATTTCGGCGGTTCGCGCAGGCGTCATCTGCGGCGGGTAGGCGTGGTGGAGGTCGGCCATCAGCTCAACGGCGGAGTAGCCGATGGCGGCGATGGACTGGAGGGCTTCTTCGAAGGTGTTCTTTTTGAAGGCGTTGGTGGAGAAGGCCAGAGGGATCATGCCCCGATTCTACGAGGAGGAGCCGGCGTTGGCGAAGGCGTTGGGTCGTGTGGGGGTTCGACTGGGCAATTTAAGCAGCGCGTGGCGGGGGAGGGGGGATCAGGGGCTTGGCGAAGTCGCGAAGATGGTGTCAAGGACTGATGTGGAGTTCTGCCCGATCTTCGTGAAACCTATGGAACAACCGCAGACCGGCTGCGGGATGGTCACGGGGTCGGTCTCAGCAGTCTCGGTGTCGTCGCGGTCCTTGCACTCGGTGACGGAGTTGTCGAGCCAGAACTTATCGTGGCCGGCGTTGCCGTACATCGAGTCGTTGCCCGTGCCGTCGCGGAGGAGGTCGTCGCCACGGCCGCCGATCATGAGGTCGTCGTCACCGCCGCCTCGGAGTTCGTCGGCGCCGATGTCGCCGTAGAGGGTGTCGTTGCCATCGAAGCCGCGGAGGAGGTCGAGTCCAGTGCCGCCGTGGAGTTCGTCGTTACCCGAGCCGCTTTCGAGTGTGTCGTTGCCGTCGTCGCCCCAGAGGGTATCGTTGGCGATGCTGGTGGAGACGTAGTCGTTGCCACCGCCGCAATCGACGACGGCGGGGAGGTTGATCGTGCGGCCGTCGCCGCCGATCGTCAGGGAGTCGTTACTCAGGCCGCAGAGGATGCGGAGGGAGCTGAATGACTTGAACGGGATGCTGACCTCGGGCTGCTTATTGACGGCGACTCGGACGCCCGTCCGCCCGTCGCGGTAGATGACGATGCGGTCCGGCTGGCGAGTACCTTCGACGATGAGGACGTGGTCGACAACGGTGGCGGA
>JAQGHM010000391.1 GCA_028291615.1 Phycisphaerales bacterium
GCCGCCACCGCCGCCACCACCGCCGCCGCCGCTGTCCTTCTGGTTGAAGGGGGACTTGTCTTTTTCTTCCTTGAGGGAGGCGATCATGGCGTCGAGCTGTTCGACGACGCGGGATTCCTCGAGCTGGGTGGGCTTGCCGGTCTTTTGTTTGCCGAGGTCTTCCTTGACCTCGTCCATTCCGCTGGCGACCTCTAGGGCGGCGGCGTCGTAGATGATGCCGCCGAGTCCGCGGAGGGTTTCGGCGACGTCGGTCATTCGCTTGGAGAGCTCGCCCTGCTTGCCGACGAGCTGGTTGACGCGGATGGCCTGCTCGCGGGGGAGGGAGCCGTCGGGCTTGCGTGTGGCGTGGACCTCGTCGGTGGGCTTGTTGACGTCGGCGGATTGCTCGGCGCGGATTTTTTCGAGCAGGGCTTTGACGGCCTCGGCTTGTTGTTCCTGCTTTTTCTTTTCGGCGTCCTTCTTTGCGTCCTCGGCCTTTTTGAGGGCTTGTTCGAGGGCGTTGAGGGCTTCGACCTGGTGGGGGTTGTAGGCGGTGGCGAGCTTTTTATCGCGGAGGTCGACGATGGCGTAGCCCATCTTGCCGGCGGCGCGGACGAGGTCCTGGCCGATGACGGCGCCGTCGCCCTTTATTTTTTCCTCGGCTTCCTTGGCGACGTTGCGGGTGTTTCGCTCGGTGGTTTCCTGCCCGGAGGTGATGACGGCGAGCTCGACCTTGCCGGGCTTGTTGTCGCGCTTGGCCTTGGCGTAGAGGACGTCGAATTCCTCCTTGGTCATGGCCTTGGCCTTGACGTCGGCGCCCTGGAGGTCGAGGTTGTCGATGTTGTGACCGGCCTGCCGGCGGACGAGGTCCTGGATGGCCTTGATGGTGTCGTCGAGCTGTTTGGTGAGTTGTTCGAGCTTGCGGCGTTCGGCGTCCTTGAGCGTGTTGAGGACGACCTCGATGCCGAGCTGGGCCTGTTGCTGCTGGTTCTGGGCCTGGGCCTGCTGGTTCTGCTTGGCGGCGTCGGCGGCTTGGCGCTGTTGCGGGGAGATCTGCTGGGACTGGGCCTTCTGGGCGGCGTCTTTCATGGCCTGGGCGGACTGGGGGTCGGACTTAGACATCTGCTCGCCCATCTTTTCCATCTGCTTGGCGGCATTGTCCATTTTGTCGGCGAGTTCTTTTTGCTTGGCGGCGTTGTCGTCGAGCTTTTTCTTCTGCTCGGGGGTGAGCTCGTCCGTCTTCTTGCCGAGCGTCTCCTTGCCGACCTCCTTCAGGCGGTTTTTCAGTTCGATCTGCTTGTCGAGGATGTCCTGAACGGTCTTGATGGCGCTGGAGAGGTTGCCGACCTTGTCCATCTTGGCCATCGCGTCTTCGAGCTTTTTGGCGGCGTCGCCCTGGTTCTTTTCCGATTGATCCAGAGACTGGTTGCGATTCTCCTGGGCCTTCTGCTGTTGCTGCGGGTTGCCAGGGTTGGCTTTGGATTGGGCGGCCTTGTTGAGCTGGTTGGCCGCGTCGGTCATCGGCTTTTCGGCGGCGGTGTCGAGGTCCTGCTTGGCTTCCTTGGCGATGGAATTCAGGTCTTCGCTCTTGACCTTGTTCTCTTTCAGCTCTTTCTGGATGTCGTCTAACTGGTTGGAGAGGCCCTTGGTTTGGGAGACCATGGCGCTCTGGCGGCTGGTCAAGCCTTCGAGGGCGGATTTGTCGCCCTTGGTCAACTCGGGCTTATCCTTGGTGTCTTGCGCGAGATTTTTGGTTTCGTTCTGGTTGGAAACCTGGCTGTCGTGGACGGTCTTGGTTTTCTGCGCGAGGTTGCGGATCTCGTCGGTGATGCGGATGGTCATCTCGTCCTGGGAGATGATGTTGATCCGGAGCTTGGAGGAGAATTGGGCGGGATGGGAGGCGGCGACGGTCTTTCCGTTCTCGGTCGCCTCGATCAGGTAGTTGTCCTTTGCTTCGATGCAGTATTCGAGGACGTCGCCGGGCTTTAGGTCGCCCAGGACGGATTTGAAGTCCCAGTCCCAGTTTAGGCGGAAGCGTTGGCGCTCGCCGGTGCCGTCGATGCGGGCCCAATCCTTCAGGGGAATTTCCCAGTGCTTCTTCGCGTTGGCAGGCTGAGCGCCGGTGGGGTCTTTGGGGTCGGGGGCGACGGAGATTCGGTCGACAATCAGGCGGAGTGAGGCGATGCCGAAATCATCCTCGGCCAGGACTTGCAGCGGGAGGTAGGCGTCGGGGGTGCGATCGACGTTCTTGCGCGGGCTTTCGATCATGACGGTCGGAAGCTGGTCGGGCTTGACGACGATCTCGTACTCTTCAAGGGCGGTGTTGGTGAAGCCGTCGGTATCGGTGGCCTGGATGCGGAAGCGGAAGGAGTCCTTTGCGGTCCAGTGGGCGACGGGGGCCGTGGGGTCGGGGCGATCGGTGGTGATGCCGGGGTCGGCGGACTTGACGTTATCGTTGTTGGAGAGGACGGGGAAGAGAATCTCTTTGGCCGGGTCGAGCTTCTTGTTGAACTGGACGCGGAGGGCGACCTTTGAGCCAGTGACCATGAAGGCTGGGGCCTTGGCGAGGTCAAGCGTGGTGGGGGTCATCTGGGCGTAGGCGGGCGGGGTGATGGTGGCCTGGACATTTTGAATGGCGAGGCGCGGGACGACCGTGATCGACTGTTTTTCGGTCTCATCGTCGCCGGCGGCCATCCAGACCTTCAGGTTGTCGCCGTTGGCCTTGATGCTTGCGGTGTAGCGGCCATTCTCGCCGCGGATCATGTATTCCTTGACGACGGGGCCGTCGTCGTACTGGTAATAGATCAGCGCCTTCTGCGAGGGCCTGTCACCTTTGGTGAGGTTCAGGCTGAGGTCGAGGTTCTGGCCGAAGGGGATGCGGGCGGGGATGGGCGCGGCATTGATGATGACGCTCTTGGGCCAGGGGGTGTTGCCGCCCAGCAGGCGGTTGCGCGCGATCTCGGCTAGCCTGGGGAGGGTGAGGCAGAGTGCGATCAGGAGCGCGATCGCGCCGATGGCGCTGCTGATCGAGTACCAGACGGGCTTGGTGACAATGGCTCGGCGGAGGTCGACGGTCTGGGCGAGTTGGGTGGCCTCGGTAACGACGCGCTCCTTCATCACTTCGGAGCCGGGGATCGAATCGGGTTGCTGGACGAAGTTAACGGTGGAGCGGAGGCGGTCGTCGAACTGGGGGAAGACGGCTTCGAGGTGGCCGGCGACGTCGCTGAGGGAAAAGCGGGCGAGGATGGGCTTGGCGATCCAGCGGAAGGCGAGGTAGCCGACGGCGAAAAGGGCGATGACCGCGACGAGCAGGCGCGGGACGACGGGGAGCTTGAGGACGTAATCGACGAAGACGGTGGCGAGGAGGATGCCGACCGCTGAGGCGAGGAGGATGCCGACGCCGAAGAGGATGGAGAGGAACTTGACGCGGCGGCGGAGGTCGTTGAGGGAGTTGATCAGGAGTGTGGGGGGCATTTGCAGCTCCTATTCGGTGTCTTCTAAAGGCGTCGGTCGCGTCTCATTCTAGGGCAGCCAGCACGGGCGGGACGCCCGTGTTACAACATGCCGTAGGACTTTCTTAGGACCCATTCGATGGTGATTAGTAGCACGAAAATCGCCAATGCGCGGTCTTTGTTCCAGAGGGGTTCGGAGATTTCCACGGGGATCTGCTTGGCGGCACTGGGGATGTCGGCGGCAAGGTGCGCTTTGGCCTGGTCGAGCTCGTAGGTTTTGCCCATGGTCTCCGAGGCGACGCGGCTTAGGAGTTGGCGGTCTACCTGGGGCTCGTTGAGCTCGAGGCGGGGGACGTTGACCTCGAAGGGGATTTCCATAGCGTCTACGCCGCCGGCGATGGGGGGGAGCTTTGCCTTAAACTTGCCGATGCGATCAGCGGTGTAGGAGGAGAGGTAGAGATCGACCTGCCCCTCCTGGCGCACCAGGTTTTCCCGGTAGACGGTTTTGCCGTCGTCGGCGGCAGAGCTGATCTCGACCGGGATCTGCTCGGGAAGCTGGGCAAGGAGCTGGGGGTCGAGGATTTTGAGGGAGAGGCGCACCTGTTCGCCGAGCTCGTAGGCGGTGCGAAAGGTCTGGAAGTTGAGCTTGCGCTGGCCGAGCTTTTTCGAGCGGGCTAGGTAGCGGAACTGCTGGATCCAGTAGGTGTCGAAGACGTTCTCGCCGGTATAGAAGCGCCAGCGCCAGGAATCGTCGATGGCGGAGAAGAGGGTTCGGCCGGCTCCGTAGCGGCCGAGGACCAGGAGCGGGGCCTTGCGGCCGTCGGGGGCGGTGACGGTGGGGTGCTGGGCGTAGACCTCGCCGCTGCCGGGCTTGACCTGCACGCCTTGGCAGAACCAGAAGATGGGCTGGATCTCGTTCTTGATGAAGTTCTCGTTCTTGGCCTTATCTTCGAAGAAGCGGAAGATGGAGGACTCGGCGCCGTCGCGGGTGAGCTCGGGGCGGAAGCCGTCCTTGATGGAGGCGGCGCGGCCTTCCTGGACGCGCGTGATCAGGACGGGGAGGAGCTCTTCGAGGGCAGTGTTGCGGTAGGCGGCGGGGGCGAAGCGGGGGCCAGCGACCATGCCGAAACCGCCGCCGCGCTTGGAGACGAAATCCTTGACGAGCTGGAGCTGGGCGTCAGTGAACTGCCGCGGGTCGACGTCGCCGAAAATGACGACGTCGTACTTGAGGATCTCCTCGATCGATTCGGGGAAGCGCTTGATGGGGCCGGGGAAGTTGGTCTTCTCGTCGGGGGCGTCGCCTTCCTGGGCGAAGGTGGGATCGGCGCTGGTGAGGAGGCAGGAGATGTTGACGGTGGCGTCGCGGATCATCTCGTTCTTAACGTAGCGGTATTCCCAGCGGGGGTAGCCTTCCACGTAGAGGACGTTGAGCTTGGCGTCGAGGACGGCCACCTGGACGTTGCGGATGTTGTCTTCTTCATTCAGCTCGCCGGGCTCTTTGACAATAATCACGTCGATGTCAACGGTGTCGACTTTCTCGGGCTTCCACTGGAGCTCGACCTCGACGGGCTTGTCGTTCTCGACGACGACGTCTTTTTCCACGGGCTGACCGTTGGCGCGCTTGAGCGGGAGCTTGGTCTTGCTGTTGATGGCCTGCACCCTGGCGTGGTGGCCGGCCTCGAAGCCGACGGCGCGGACGGTGGCCTTGATGTTGACGATGTCGCCTTCAAAGGCGGCGTCCTGGACATTGATGGCTTCGAGTTGGAGGTTCTTGGGGGGTTTGTCGGAGCCGACGACGACGGGGTAGATCTTGACGCCGAAGTTTTTGAGGGCGGCGAGACCTTCGGGGATGATCTCCTTGGGGGTGTTGCGGCCGTCGGTGAGGATGACGACGCCGGCGAGGCGCTGGCCCTGGAGGTCTTCGATGGCGGAGCGGAGGGAGGCGAGGACCTGGGTAGTCTGGCCTTCGGGTTTGAGGTTTTCGAAGGCGGTGAGGATGGGGGCGTAGTCGAGCGCCTGTTTCTTTTCTTCAGCGGATTCGTTTTTGGTTTCCTCGTCGGGTTTTTTCTGCGACGCGAGGGCGACGACGGGGATCGCCTGGCGGTCAAAGCGGTAGAAATGGAGGATGTGGGTTTTGGAGAGATCTTTGACCAGCGCCTGGTCGTCGGCCTTGAGGAGTTGGAGGATGGCGTCCATGCGGGTGAGGGGCTCGGCGGGGTTGGGGCCGGCGTCGCGGACGCGCATGGAGATCGTGTCATCGACGAGGATGGCGAGGACGGAAGGCTCGGTGCGGCTTTGGCCGATCGTGAAGACCGGCATGTTCAGGAGCGCGAGGACGAAGCCGAGGATGAGGCAGCGGATGACGGCGAGTGAGATGCGCGCGCCTTTCGAGCGGCCTTCGCGGCGGTAGACGTAGATGACAAGCGCGATGGCGGCGAGGGCGAGGACGACGTTCCAGGCGGCAGCGCCGACGGGGCCGAAGCCGATCTTGGTGAAGAGGTAGTCGAGCGTGTCCTGACCGGGCCAGCGGGGGTGGAACTGGATCGAGAGATCGCCTTCCTGGTTGAGGAAGCCGCGGTCGAGTCCGAAGATCCATTCTAGTAGACGTTTCATGAAGATAATTGCTGGTTGTTAGTTGCTGGTTGCCAGTGCGGGTTCTGGGGTGGCTTGGAGGCGTTTGCCTCGTTTGTAGTGGCCGAAGTGCATGGCCAGGAAACATTCGAGGCCGGCGAAGATTAACACCAGCGCCATGAAGGCCCAGCTCCAGTCGTTGCCGGAATCGATCTTCAGGCCGGCGATGGCGAGGGTGTCGTCTTCCATGGCGAGGTCGATGTCGCCCAGCGCCTTCTTGATGGCGTCGTTTGCAATGACGCGGACGTCGGCTTCGTTGGAGGGGACGTTGACGGCGATTGGGATCGTGCGGTTACCGACGTTGAGGAGGTAGACGCCGGGGTGGGTCATGGGCTTGGCAGAGTGGTAGGTGGTGATGCCAGCCTGATCGGTGGCGTTTTCCATGGCGACGGGGTTCTTGGAGGAGTCGAAGAGGGTGGGGGAGGCGGTGAGGCCCAGGGATTGGGGAACCGCGAGGGCATCGCCGACGGTGAGGTTCATCCAGCGGTCGGCCGCGCCGACAGAGCCGGCGAGGATCTCGTGGATGAGGGCGACGAAGATCGGCTTGGGGTTGAGGCCGTTCCACTCGGGGTTGGCAGTGGTGGAGAAGTAGACGACGCGGCCGCGGCCGAGGGGATGGACGGTGACGGCGGGGTCGCCGGGCTTGCCGTTTTCGGCCTGGTAGCTGAGGACGCGCTCGGCGCTGGTGTTGGCGGGGAGCTCCATCTGCCAATAGCTCCAGACCTGGGCGGTGGTGAGGCCGCTGTTTTCCTCGCCTTTGAATTCCTTGAGGAAGGGATGGGGGTCGCCTTTGGGGTTGAAGTCGAAGTGGTAGCCCTTGTCGTTGGTGGAGACGGTCTTGATCAGGCGGCCAGGGAGGAGGCCGCGCGGGACGAGCTGCTGGTTGTAGTTGTCGCTGTTGACGGCGGGGCCGACGAAGATGATGACGGTGCCCCCCTGCTCAACGTACTTCTTGAGCTGATCGGCCTGGTTGGGGTTGACCTGGCCGACGTTGGTGAGAAAGACGGCGCGGTAGTTGGTGAGGATCTTGTTGGAAAGCTCAAGCTCACCGATGGGGGCTTCGGGGAGGACGTAGCTGTCGGTCTTGGCGCTGGATGTTGAGGAGGGGCGGGTTTCGGGGTCGAGATCCTTGGGGGGGGAGAGGGCGAGCTCGAGGAAGGAGCCGGAGCCCTGGAGCGCGCCGATGCCGCGCTCGCCTTCGACGATGAGGACTTTCATCTCGGAAGCGACATCGACGACGCGCCAGCGGGTGTTGTCGATCTTGAGGCGGTCGTCGCCGGCGAGCGTGACCGAGAGGACGCGGGGGCCGCCTTCGGCGATGCTGATACCTGAGAGGGATTGGGGTTGAGTTTCAAGATCGAGCTTGAGGGACTTGGCGACGCCGGCGGGAACGTCGTTCAGCTTCCACTGCAGGACCGGGTCGGGGCCGGCGCCGTAGCCTTTGACGTCGGTGACGAAGTCAGCGGAGAACTTGGTGGTGACGAGGTTGTTGGCGGGATCGAGCTTGAGGACGGCCTGATTCCATTGGCCGGGCTTGCCAAGGACGAAGAGGTTGGGCTTACCGAACGCCTGGGCGAGTTGGGGGCCGGTCTGCTTGAGGGCTTCGACGGCTTTGCCACCCTCGCCTTCGAAGGCGCTGCGGGTGCCGTCGGTGAAGATGTAGAGGCGCTTGGTGGGAAGTTTGCTCTCTTCCTTGGCGGTGCGGAGGGCGAGTTGGAACGCGCCTTCAAGATCCGTGGCGGCGGCGGTCTGCTCGATACGATCGATGGCGGCGCGGGCGGATTGGAGGTCGTAGGTGGGCTTGGGGGTGGCGGCGTGGGGATCGATCGTCTTGTCCTTGTCGATGGGGCTGGAGGCGGTGATGACCATGACCTCTTCGTTGCCGGCGGAGAGGCGGTCGATCAACTTTTTGGCCATGAGCTTGGCTTGGTCGAGGTGACTCTTGGCGTCGGGGCGGCCACCGGGCTCATAGGCCATGGAGTAGGAGTTGTCGATGACGAAGACGTGGAGGGCGGTGCGCTGGCCGCCTAGGGCGGCGATGGTATTGTTTTCGCAACCGAGCGGTCGGGCGAGGGCGAGGCCCATGAGGAAGATGAGGAGGCAGCGAATGGCGAGGAGGAGCCACTGCTCGAACTTGAGGCGGCGGCGATTTTTCCGCATGGCCTGGAGGAGGTATTCCATCGCGGCCCAGCGGACGGTCTTGAAGCGGCGGCGATTGAGGATGTGGATGATGATCGGGATGGAGGCGAGCGCCGCGCCGGCGACGGCGAAGCCGGGGCTGACGAACCAGGCGGCGAGGATGTTCAGCGGGGCGATGGTCATGTCCGTTATTCTTTACTTAATGCTCGAGGCGCGGGTGGCGAGGAAACCGCTCAGGGTGACGTCGAGGGGGTCGCTGGTATTCATGCGGTGGTAGTCGATGTTCATGCCGCGGCAGAGTTTTTTGAGTTGCTCGGTGAAGAGGCTTAGCTGTTCGAGGTAACCCTGGCGGAGGGCGCGCGGTTCGGTGAGGAGGTCGCCCATTTCTTCCATGCCTTTGAAGAGGGTGACGTCCTGGAAGGGGAATTCGATTTCCATCGGGTCGAGAAGTTGGAAGACCATCATCTCGTGCCGCTTGTAGCGCAGGTGACGGAGGCCTTTCTTGATCGACTCGATGTCGTCGAAGAAGTCGGAGAGGATGACGATGAGCGAGCGGTGAGTGAGTTTCTCGGCGAGCTGGTCGAGGATCTTGCCGGTGTTGGTCTTCTTGAGGCGGGGGATCATCGTGAGCTCGTGGGTGATGATCTTCCACTGGCCGGGGAGGTTGGAGGGTTTGAAGTATTTTTTGAGATCGCTGTCGAAGACGGCGAGGCCGGCGGAATCCTGCTGCTGGATGGCCATGTAGGAGAGGCTGGCGGCGATCGCGGTGGCGTGGTCGTACTTGGACCATTGCGTGCCGTCGCCGCCGTCGATGGAGGAGTAGCCCATGGATTCGGAGGCATCGACGACGCAGATCAGGTGGAGGTTGGTCTCTTCGAGGTATTGCTTGAGGTAGATTTTGTCGGAGCGGCCGAAGACTTTCCAATCGACGTGTCGGATGTCGTCGCCGGCGACGTAGGGGCGGTGCTGGGCGAACTCGACGCTAATGCCCTGGTAAGGCGAACGGTGCATGCCGGTCATGAGGCCTTCGACGATCAGGCGGGCTCGGAGGTCGAGACCGCTGATGCGCGCGAGGGTTTTAGGCTCGAGGTATTTGCGGTATTCGGCGGCGTGGGGGAGTTCTGGCATGGTCGCGACATCCTGATTGCGGCGGCTGGTTTAGTGGGTTCCCTCATCTGAGCGACGACCTGCGACCTCGGGGATTTCGCCCTCGCTCGATACGCTTGTCACATTACGAATGTAGACAAATTCAAATCGCTCGTCGGGATAACAAACGATCGCGGTCGAAGTCCAACCGGGTGGAAGCAAGAGGAAGTCGCGATGCTTGATCTCAAACTTTCGTGCATCATTCATGTGAATGGTGAATGGGACGAACGGTTGGCGCTTGATGAATCCTCTAAGCATTTCTGCAGTCATGAAATTGCTCGTTGAAATTGGTTACGCCGACTTCGTCACCGGTTCGTCGCGCATGACCTTCGCCGTCGAGCGGTCGAGTTCTTCGTACTGCTGCCTGGGGATGAAGTCGATCAGCTTTTTGATGATGTCGTCGCTGCGGATGCCTTCGGCTTCGGCGTTGAAGTTGGTGACGATGCGATGGCGCAAGACTGGCGGGGCGACCTGGCGGATGTCTTCGGTGCTGACGTGGTAGCGGCCCTTGAGTAGGGCGCGGGCCTTGCCGGCGAGGATGAGGTATTGGCTGGCGCGGGGGCCTGCGCCCCAACCGACGTAATCGTTGACGAAGGGCGGGCAGCCGCCTTCGGTACGGCGGGTCAGTCTTGTGAACTGAAGCGCGTACCGGATCACGTGGTCGGCGACGGGGACTTTGCGGACGATCTCCTGGAGGGCGATGACTTCTTCGCCGCTTAGGACGTGGCCTAGATCAACCGTCTTGCCGGCGGTGGTGAGGCGGACGATTTGGAATTCTTCGTCTTCGCTGGGGTAGCCGACGTTGATCTTGAACTGGAAGCGGTCGAGCTGGGCTTCGGGGAGTGGGTAGGTGCCTTCCTGCTCGATCGGGTTTTGGGTGGCGAGCACGAAGAAGGGTTGGGGGAGGCGGTGCATCTTGCCGCCGGTGGTGACCTGGTGCTCCTGCATGGCTTCGAGGAGGGCGGCCTGGGTCTTGGGGGGCGTGCGGTTGATTTCGTCGGCGAGGATGACGTTGGCGAAGATGGGGCCGCGGACGAAGCGGAGCTGGCGGCCGCCGGTGGTCTTGTCTTCTTCGATGACCTCAGTGCCGGTGATGTCGGAGGGCATTAAGTCGGGCGTGAACTGGATGCGGTTGAAGCTCAGGCCGAGGGTGCGGCTTAGGGTGGAAATGAGGAGCGTCTTGGCGAGGCCGGGGACGCCTTCGAGCATGGCGTGACCGCGGCAGAAGAGGGCGATCAGGAGTTCTTCGATGACGGCTTCCTGGCCGACGATCACTTTGCCGAGCTCGGCGCGCATGTTGTGGTAGCCGCGCTGGAGCTTTTCGACGGAGGCCAGCTCTTCGGCGGCGAGGGAGGTTTCTTCCGGTTTGACGAGGCCGATGGACGGATTCTGCGACATGAAATGCGCTCCTGAAGTTTACACACGGTGGCGGTGCACCTTTGATGCTACCCGATGCCTAACAGGGTGTTGATCGTTTTCATTGTGGCCGCACGGGTGCGGCCGTATGGTAGACGATCGTAGGTCGCGATACACCCCATTGATGCGCTGTCGTCACAAAAGTTGCACATGCCCGAACTTCCGGAAGTTCAGACTGTCGTTTCGAGCCTTGGCCCGCGCGTAACGGGGGCAAAGGTGGTGGCCGTGCAACTGAATCGCACGGATATCGTCACGCCGATGGGAATCGATCTGGCGTCGTTGCTGGTCGGACGGACGATCACGGGCGTTGAGCGGCGGGCGAAACGGATTGTCTTTACTGTGGATGGATGTGATCGGTTTTACATTCATCTTGGGATGTCGGGGCAGTTGACGTTGGAGACGGCGGGGGCGGAGGTGAAGAAGCATACGCATCTGATTGCTACGTTGAAGGCTTTGGGCAAAACATTCGAGCTTCGGTTTCGGGATCCTCGGCGGTTTGGGGGGATCTTCTGGTTGGGGTGCGAGACGGCTGAAGAAGGGTTGGGGCCGGAACCGTTGACGCTGAAACCGGCAAAGCTGGCGAAGGCGCTGGCGCGTACGCGGCGGCCCATTAAGGCGGCGCTGCTGGATCAGCGGGTGATTGCGGGGCTGGGGAATATCTATGCGGACGAGTGTTTGTTTCTGGCGGGAGTGCATCCGCTTACGCTGGCGAATGCGCTTTCAATTGAAGACATTGGGCGATTGAATCGGGCGATCAAGCGCGTGTTGCGGCGTGCAATTGCGGCCCGTGGGTCGACGCTGCGGGATTACGTGGACGCGGATAGTGCGCCGGGGGAGTATCGCTCGAAGCATCAGGTGTATGGGCGGGAGGTGGAGCCATGTCGCATGTGCAAGACTGCGATCGAGCGGATCGTTTTGGGCGGGCGATCGACGTGTTTCTGTCCGCATTGCCAGAAGCCCGCAAGCACGCGGTGGGCGGGCTCGAAAAAGGGATGAGGCGTCACTACACTGTCGCGCTTCGCAGGAAGGAACCCCGCCGATGCCTCATGATCTCCGGAAGCAGGTGACCGACGCGCTCTCGCTCTCGCAAGCGCAGGTGCGGCGGTTGATTGAGAATCATCCGGGCTTCTATCCGCTCTATACCGACCAGGGAAAATGGAAGCACGATAAGCCGGCTTGGACGAAGTGGTGTGACGGTTTTCTGCCGGGGATGATGTGGCTGTTCCTTGAGGCCGGCGTGGCGGACGACGCGAAATACTGGCGGGCGAAGGCTGAACAATACTCGCGCGAGTTGGAAGAGCGCAAGGAAGACCGCGACGTCCACGATCTCGGGTTCATCTTTTATCACGGCACGTACAAGCGGTGGTACGAGGCGACGGTGCGCGAAGGGAAGCCGGATCAGCGGCTGAAGGACGTCGTCGTGCGCGCGGGGCAGGTGCTGGCGCTGCGGTTCAAGGCGAATGGGCAATACCTGCGGTCGTTCATCTCCGACGAGTCGCTCTTCATCGACATCATGATGAACGTCGGCGTGATCTTTTACGCCGCGGAGAACATGGGCCCTGCTGATATCTCGACGGAAAAGCTTGATGCGCATGAGCTCAACCGGCGCGCTATGCAGCATTGCCTGACCACCCGGCGAACCATCGTGCGGGGTGAAGGTAGCACATCCCATGAAGGGATCTTTGACCTAAAGACGGGTGAGTTCCTGCGGCAGACGACGCATCAGGGGTATCGCGGGGATTCGTGTTGGAGCCGCGGGCTGGCGTGGTCGCTGTACGGGTTCGGCACGGTTTACGAGCTGACGGGCGATCGGCGATTCTTAAATGTGGCGGAGCAGCACGCGGAGTTTTACCTGCTGAATACGCCCAGCGGCGCGGTGCCGCCTTGGGATTACGACGCGCCGATGGACGGGAAGTTATCGATCACGCAGCCGGATTCGTCCGCGGCGGCGATCGCGGCGGTGGGTCTCTTCAACCTCGCCAAGTTGACGCCTGATCGAGTTCGGGCGCAGGCTTACGAGGCAGCGGCGATGGCGACGGTGGAGACGCTGACGCACCCGCCATACCTCGCAAGCGACGATCCGAAATGGGAGGGAATCCTTAAGCGCGGCGTATACCACATCCACAAGGGACTTGGGGTGGATGAATCGGTGATGTGGGGCGAGTTTTTCTTCGTCGAGGCAATGACCAAGGCGCTCGCGCTGCTATAGGCCGGGTGCTGCTGCGTCACTTTTCAGTGAGGATCAGGTTGCCCTGGAACTCGGGGCCGGGCGGGGTTTCGATGTATTTGAGGGCGGCCTTGCGGTAGAGGCCGGGCAGCTTGGTGGGGCCGAGCTGGGCGTCCATCTTGTCCGCGAACTCGATGCACTTTTCGAAATCCTTGGCGAAATACGCCGCGATCATCTCGGTGCCCATCGTGGCCAGGATCATGTCCTGGGGCGTCGCGTCGTCGAAGGGAGCAAGCGGTTCGTAGGTCATGACGCCTTCGCTCTTGCCGACGACCAAGAGCTTGCCGACGGGGCGGAGGAGGAAGCGACTATCGCCGAGCAGCTCGGTGGTGCGGTGGGAGATGAGGATGTTGGTGCCGACGGCCTTGTTGGCGCCTTCGAGGCGTGAGGCGAAGTTGACGGTGTCGCCCAGGACGGTGTAGTCGCACGATTCGGCTGGACCGGAATCACCGACAACCATTGTTCCGGTGCTGACGCCGCAGCGCATCGAGACGCGTGGCAATCCCTCGGCGACCAGTTCGTCGGCGAATTGCTTCATAGCCCCCTGCATTTCGAGGGCGGTTTGGACAGCGTGAGCGGCGTGATCGGGGTCGTCGTCGGGCGCGTTGTAAAAGCACATGATCCCGTCGCCTAGGAACTTGTTCACCAAGCCGTTGTTCCTGCGAATCACGGGAACCATGACGCTGAAATACCTTGAAAGGATCGGGACGGTGCGCTCGCCGAGCCGCTCGGAAAGCGTGGTGAATCCGGCTAAATCCGTGAAGATGACGGACATCTCGCGCACTTGTCCGTCGAGCTTGGTATCCGGATTTTCGATGAAGTGGTTGACGAGTTTCGGATCGTTGTAGCTGGAGAAACGCTGGGTAATCCGAGCGCGTTCGCGCGATTCGATGAGAAAGCTGGCGAGCGTGCCGGTGGACCAAACGGAGGCGAGGGCAACGATCGGACCGGCGACACCGACACAGGTGTGACCGTAGTCAAAGAGGACCAAGCCGTTGATGAACAGGTATATCGCGCCTAGCAGCACCGCCGCGAGCAGGGCAAGCGACGGTTTTAAAAACCCGTTTGCGGCCGTGATGAGCAGGCCGATGAAAATCGTGATCAGAGCGGTGACCCACGCAGGCGCGTGGTACCAGAAGGCATAGGTCATGATCGCGTTGAAGATCATGCCGTGGATCACGACGCCCGGCGTGGCGGGATGAATCGCGGTGGGGAAGAAATCGGTCTTGCCAGTCGCAACCCATCCGATCATGACGGCGCGGCCATTGATCTGATCGCGAAGTTTCGCCCTGCGATCAACGATTTGTTCTTCGAATCGTTTATTTTGGTCGAGCAGGCTTGAGAGGGCGTTGTTGGCGATGATTAATTCATCGCGCTGAAGGCGCTGATCGGGTTTATCCTTGAGCTCGGCATCAGTGAGCTTTGTCAGCTCGAGGAAGCCGCTTTCCTTCAGTTGCCCGCGTGTCCATTCGACGAATTCCCTTCGGGCGGCGGTATCTTCAGGCGGGGGGCGTTTGGCCGCATACTGTTTGGCCTTGGCGGGGTCCAAGGCGAGCTTGTGCGGTTGATCGTCATCCAGGATCGTGGAGATCGCCCTGTCGATACTGATGTTATTGCGGACGATTCGCTCCCGGAACATATGCGGTTCCCACAGCGCGGCAATGGGGAGATGCAATTTAGGCAGCTTGAAATGCCCGTGGTCATAGATGAATTCCCAAGCCGCCGTGCCGCGATCCGGAACGTCCATGAACATGCCGAATTCTTGATTGAGTTGCGGCGCTATGATGTTTCGCACCGGAATGACCACGTCGCGCGCACCACCCGGTGGCATGGGAATGACGACCTTATCTGGATAGAGTTGCACCAGATTGATGTCCACACCGAGAAATGCGCAGGCGAGCGCCAAGTCGGTCTGCGGAAACAGTTTTCCGTGATAGTCGGCCCACAGGGGGATCGCTCGCACGACCCCGCTAACGCTTGTCTGAAGGTAATCGACATATCCACTGATGGCCGCCGCCTCGCTAAATGGGCGAATCGGCGCCAGCTCACTGCCGCTCTTAGCAAGTGGAGGAAGGCCCGGAGGGATGGCTCGCAGGAATCGTTTTAACGGAGCCTGGGCAAGCACTTTGTTATGCTCTTCAGCAAGCAGCCGAAGGAGCGGTGAGCCTGTGAACTCCGGATCGGATTTGGGCAGGAGGCGCCGGCGAAGCTCTTCGCGCGATATTTCGCCTTTATCCATCTCGGCGCTGATTCGCTGGTTCATTGCCTGCCGACGCGCCGTGAGGAATATGTCGATGGGAAATGTCGATCCCATGGGCAAGACTTTGCCGGGATCCGCGAGAAGCCACTGGTAACAATCCGCCTCATTAAGCTCAAGGTTTTGATTCAGGTAGTCGCTCAACTTGCGGTAGACATCGGATGGATTCTGGTAATTGCCCAGCGAGAGGGGAACGAGACACTTTCCCGAACGGCGCAGTGCGGAGGCAAAGATGGCGTCGTCATCGATTTTGACGTATTCGCCGGGGGCGGTTTCCTCGATGCGCGGCGACGGATTGGAGGGCTCGCTGAAGATGATGTCCATCGAAATGGCCTTAGCACCGGCCCGATCGATTTCGTCGATGATTTCGGCGAACTGGGCGCGTGGCCACGGCCATTGTCCGAGCGTCGCCAACGCCTGATCGTCGATGTCGACGTGAACGAGCTTGTCGGTCGGTCTGGGTGTGAAATATTGGCAGAGCTGAGCGCGATGATC
Organism: Phycisphaerales bacterium; assembly: GCA_028291615.1. GTDB lineage: Bacteria > Planctomycetota > Phycisphaerae > Tepidisphaerales > Tepidisphaeraceae > RYN-433. The sequence goes on from JAQGHM010000391.1 coordinate 15,743, forward strand.
GTAGAACCAATCATCAAGCGGTTTGAGCGCCTGAGTCGAGTAGTCAAGGATCGCGACGAAAAGCGTCAGCGCAATCCCGATTACGCTCGTGTCAATCAACAATCGTCGCTGTATGCGCGTCATGTGAGGAGGAAACTTTTAATGACCGCGGCGCGCGGGGGGTGTGGTGACGGGCGTTACCGCCGCGCGATTCTTCGCCGACCGCTTGCTCGCATTCGGATCTGGAACGATTGCCAGCGTCGATACCACATCACGCCCGGTGTTCAGGTTCGTCTGGGTCTGATATGTCGTACCGAACGTGATCTCGGCATTTTGATCGCGGGCGGCATCGGGATTGGTTATCACCGTATTGAGCTTCTTGCCGTCGAGGTAGACCTCGACCTTCACGTTCGAGATCGCGTCGTATTTCGGGTCGAGCTTGCGGAAATCCTGGTGGATCACGCCTACGCCGTACGTGCCGCCCTTGTACGTTGCGCTGGGCCAATAGGCGACCTCGAACTCGCCGCGGCCGGTGCTGATTTTGTCGAAATCGATTCGGCCGCCATCCGGAAGCCGCGATTGCACCAAGCCGGGGACGACGCCGGCGACTGAGGGATTGCCGAGGATTTGCTGCGGTGACGTCGAACTTGGATTAGGAATGACGAAGAGATCCAGATCCGCGAAGCCGGTCCAAGTGGCGACGAAGTTGAGCTTCCCCGGCAGCACGCCGGCGGCGGCCAGGTCCGACCGCGGTGGCAGGAAACCGCCGATGATCAGGCGGTCGAAGCGGATGCCGCCGCGCGTTACTTCGAAGGCGAGTTGTCGAGATTCGGCCTGGGTGAGCTCGATCGCTGATCGCGTGTCGATGATCGTTTGTATCTGCGCGATGGCGGCGGCGGTCTCCGCGGCGGAGGCGTGATCGGAGCTGACGGTGGTCTTTCCCTGGCCCTTACCGCCGAACGCGATTTGCCGCTTGGCGTTGGCGTATACGGCGCGGCCGGTCAGGCTGACGGCGCGCGGGGTGAAGGGAGGTTGATCGTAGAGGCTCACACGCGTGCCGCGGATGGCGAGCGTGCCGCTGGGGCTGCGGATGGTGGATTCGTGTTCGATGCCGGCCTGTTCGATGTCGTAGCGCGTGCGGCCGTAGGTCATCGCGACGTCGGTCTTGACCTTGCCCCCCTGCTGGATGGCGGTGAGGACTTTCATCACGCCCAGGCGATCGATCGTGAAGGTCTGGTCGGGCGGGATCTGGCAGCGGACGGCGCTGCGCGGGCCGGTGCGGAATTCTGCGCCGGCGCCGACGGTGATGCCGACCTCGCACTTTCGCCAGGGTTGGTCGGGGGCGTCGCGCAGTTGCACGATGCCTTCGACGCCGGTGACGGAGATTTTTAAGTTGGTGTAGTCGGTGGCGGGTTGGGTTTGGGCGCGCGCTGGTTCTGACGCTAGAAGCAGGAGGCAGATGAGTAGGCAGGCCAGGCGAGACATGATCTTTCTGCCGCGCTCCGCAAGCGGAGCCGCTAAAAGTTACTTGGTCGGTTGGACGGTGGGTTGCGACGCCGGGCGAGTGACGGGTTGTCTCTCCATTGGGGCTGTCGCGCCCTTGGCGTGTTCACCGGGAAGGACCGCGGCCGGGTAGTCCGCGGGGTTGCCACGCTGATGGTCCTCAATCCGTCCCATGATTCCTAAAAACTCGGTGCCGGAAAACGTCTGGTTAGGGCTGCTGGCGGGGTAGAGGTCCATGAACATCAGCTCGCGCACGGCATAGCGCGGGTTGTCATGGGTGAGGCGCTGAAAGACGCCGCCTTTGATCTTCAAGGCGCGGACGATGGCCTGGGCGAGGATGCCGCGCTCGACTGCCTGATCGGCGGGTTGATGAAAGTCAGCGTTGAGGAGGCCGCGCGATTTCAGTTCCTTTACCCGGCCTGTGTAATCGGTCGCCGGGTCCTGGTCGCCCAGGTACAGCAACAGGCCGTGAAACGCCTCGTCGTTGCTGGTCAGGTTGCGCTCGGCCAGGGTGTGCCAGAATTCCATTTGCGAATCCGGATCACTGCCGCCCAGTTTTGCGGTCAGCGGCTCGGCGACCTTCGCGCTCTGACAGCCGGCCAGCAATAGCATGGCCCCGAGCGCGACGCCGGCAAATGAAGTTGATTTGTCTTTGTTCATGCAAACCTCTCGCTAGCCGGCCGTTAAAATGCAAACGTCAGGCCGCCGTAGAAGAACTGGCGGGTGTCGTCGTTTTGTATGACGTCTCCGTTGGGAAAGAATAAGCCATACCGCAGCACGAGCGTCACATCCGACGTCACCTGCCAATTCAGGTAGATGTCGGGCTCGACGCCCAGGTAGCGGCCGGTGTTGGTCGCCTCATCGATCCCGCCGTCCTCGCGCATCTTATTGAAGACGAAGAAATCGCCGCCGACCTGGAGCCGGCCGAAGCGCGCGCTGTCCGGAAACGGGAACGTGCTGGCGCCGATGCGAAACGCCATCAAGTTCGACACGCTCGGCGAAAACGCCAACCCGGTGTTTAACAACCCGAAGGCGTTAAATGCGTGATCCTTCGTTCCCGGGCGATTGCCGCCGAACGTCGTCGAGCTGTTGAATCGGTCCGGGTCGCCGCTTGCGAGGATCGTCTCGAAGCTAAATCGAGTGTGGCGGTCATCTCCAAAGAGGTAATCCAGCCGCGCGTCGGCCGCCCATGCCGAGATCTGATCCTTCTCCTGCGTGAGCGGGAAAAACGTCGACTGGTCGAAGCTGTTCGACAGCGTGCTGCCCCCCTCGTAGACCGCCTCAACGCCGTAGACCAGGCGGTCGGTCAGACTGCCGCTTGAGCCGATGCCGAGGTAATAGCTGTAGTAATCGAACTTGGTCGAGAGGACGCCGAGCGTTGACGTGTAATCGTGGTTGTAATCCTGCTGGAAGAGGGCGTAGGCGTAAGGACGGTGCTGGCCAACGCGCGTGGTCAGCATGGCGCCGTAGAAACCGCGAAACGTGTTGTCATCGAAATGGGGGCGGGACGAGTCGAAGTCCACCGTTCGGCGCGGCGTCAGGCCGGCCAGCAGTTCTAACGTGAACGGCCCATACTCCAGGTCGAGCAGCGCCGCGTCCAGCACCTGGCTTAGCGTCAGGCCGTTCGCCCATGAAATGAGTTGGCGGCCGCCCTCGAACGTGACGTTGTAATTGATCGTCTCGCCCTTGTAGGCCGCGTAATACCGTTGCAGGTCAAATCGGTAATACGCGCGATCCAGATCGCCGCGCCAGCCCGAGCCTTCGGATTCGGCGAACGGATCGCCCGGGTTGAAATCGCGATACGAGCCGCGCACCGATCCGTAGAATTCGTGAACGCCGTCTAGGTTCAGGTGGCCGTAACCCACGAGGTCGTATTGGCGCAGGCCGTGGTTGTTCCCGTTCTGATCGTCAACGGACAGGTAGTTGAGCGAGAGATAGCCGCCGTAGTCGAAGAGCGTCCGCTGGCCGGCGGGAATGCGCTGATCGACCCGCAGCCGCGTGTCGCGCTGGATCTGTTCTAGCTGTCGTTCGAAGCGTTCGAGATCAGTCTGGGCGGCGGCGGCGGGGGCGAGCAGCCCGAGGGCAACGCCAGCCAAACAGACAATTGCGACATGCTTCATGAGCCTTCCCTGTCCCGTAAGCAATATTTTTCGGCGTTCGCGGACGCAGCCCGGCGCGCAACATCCTTGTGCCGCAGCCCACCGTCCTCAACCGAGGGCGAATATAACCCCCTATCGACTAAATTCCAGCCGCAGCCGTAACAGAAGATCGTTCAGCGCGGATCGCGCCGATGGTGCTTCGGGCAGATTGCTCGCCTCCTGCGCCAGTTCGAGCGCCCCGCGCAAGCGGAGATATTCCCCCCGATGGAACTCCAGATCAGCATCATCCAGGGCCGAATGCTCCCCGCCTGCCAGCTTTCGCGCGATCAGATCGGGCACGTACGGGAGGTTAAAAATCTCGTTTAATCGGACCAGGTTCGCCTGTACCTCGCCCGTCCGCATCAGGTGGATGCCGGTCAGCAAGACCCGGTAGACGTACAGCAGGGGCTTGGCCCGCCGGGGGGTCTCCTTTTCAAACAGTCGCCACTGCGTCTCGGCGAATCCGAGGTAGTGATAGGCGTGATAGCGCGTGATGCATCCGGCCGACAGTGACTTCAGCTCCTCATGTGCGGGCGAACTCTGGACTACGAGCGGCGACAACAACTGCTCCAGCACGTAACCGTTCTTCTTCAGCAAGAGCATGAAGAACTTCCGAGCGTCGTGCGTCACCAGATCCAGTTCCAGCCCTTCGACAATCGACGACCGCTCGATCGTCTCATCCTTCACATCCAGCCCCATCACCGCCGCCGGCGGCAAGATGTGCACGCCGCGCAAATCGTAATCCGAATCCGCCGATGGAAATCCATACAGATGCGCACCGCTCACGGTCGCGAAGACCAGTGGATACGGCTGCGCCGCCACGATCGAATGAAGTCGAGGGTCCAGTTGCATCATCTCTCCACCATCGCCCGCCGCGCCTTGACCAAAAATGCATTCACCGCCGCATAATCCGGCCGCTCCGGCAGCGTCGTCGCCGCGAACGCCGCATCAAACGCCTCGTGAAGCCGAACCCGCCATCCGTCCACTTCGTCCCACTGCAGCTCCCCGCGCCGAATGGCCAGCAACCGCTCGCGATGTTCCTCCACGCGCACCGGCACCACCGCTTCGCGCAGCGCCGTCACCCCGCTGAGCAGCAGCCGGATCAGGTGCATCACGTGCTTCCACTTCACTTCGCCTTTGTTCCGCAGGTCACTTGACAGCTTCTTGAACTGCGACATGACGTAGCCGTTGTACGTCTGATACACGAGCTTCGAGAGGAACGCCGCCCGCATCGCCAGCAGTTCCTCGGCCAGCGGCGTCGCGTGCTCCACCAGCGGTGTATACAAACACTCAAGCACGTTCGGATTCGCCTTCAGCGCCAGCACGAGAAACTTCTGCAGCTCCCAGTATGTCTCCTGCGTCGCGTCATCCTCGAGCTGCTCCGGCACGCCGAACAACGACCACTGCAAATCGGGGGGCGGAAGGTAAACGCCGCGATAATCCGTATCCGACCCCGCATGATCTAGCCCATAAGCCCGCGATCCGATCACGCAGCGCAGGATCACGTGCCGCTTGAAGTCATACTCCGCCACGGGCGCATCCACCGCCGTCCCGCCCTCGCGCTGATAGTGCTTGAGCACCACCAGTTCCTCGCGCTTCAGCGACGCCTCCACCCCATCCATAAATCGCACCCGATAAGCGTGCTGCGGATCCACCGGCGATTGCACGATCACGCCCACCGCGCCCGCCGCATGCTCTCGCAGCGCCACTCGCACCACGACCTTCGTCCCGACCGGCAAAACCGGTGGCAGCGGGAGTTGCTCAGGATGGAAATTGGGTGCGGTCATAACATCGCGACGCCAGAACGACCGTTAATCTGACGTCACTCGTAATCGAACGTCCCGCGCGTCACCCCAAGCTGACTGAGCACCCGCAGCCCCCGCACCGTCTGTCGGCCATCCGCTCGACTCGCGATCACGTCGGCGTATTTCGTCAGCAGCGCGTGCGTTTCCGTCGCGTCCTGCCGTAACAGTTCGACGCGGAAATGGCGCACACCGATTTCCTTGAGTTGCGGCACCAGTTCCAGCGCCGATTGGGCACTGGCGTTGAAGACAGTATTGCGGCACCCCACGTCCGCCACCAGCGGGTGCGGCTGACCGTCGCGCGCCTTGAGTTCGACCTTGTGCGTGTCGCAAGGCCGACCGCAATCGCGGTAGTCCTTTCCGTTCGACAACGTGTGGCAAAATACGCAATGTTCCATATGGAACATCGGCATGTGCTGGTGAATCACCGCCTCGAAAAAGGCCGGATCGATCCGCGTGAGCATCGCACGAAGCTGCTTCCAGTTCAGGTCATAGCTGGGCACCAGGCGCTGTAATCCGGCGCGGAGGAACAGGCCGGCCGTAAGCTCGTTTGCGATGTTGAGCGAATAGTCACCCAGCAGCGTCAGATCGGGCCGCTCCTCGCGAAAGAAGGAAAGCCCCGCCAGGTTCCGCACTAGGATCGCGTCTGGGTTTGCCGCCGCCACCTGGCGCAGCAAACCCTCCTCGTTCGGCTTGATGATGCGCGTCGTCGCGAGGGCCACGGTAAGCCCCGCGTCCCGCGCGATCGGCACCGCATCGGCGTACTTTCGCACATCCTCGAAATCGCAATAAACCGTCGCGACTGGCAGCGTCCGCCGCCACGTCGTCAACGCCAAAAGCTGATCCAACGTCCGCGCCAGGACGGTTAATGACGGTTGCGCGGTTGGACTTTCAGGATGCTGCGCTGCCGCGGCATCGCGCAGGTAATCCAGCGCGTCCGGATCTTTGATGCTGATCGCGCCCGCGTTCCCCCGCACGGCCAACAATTGCTCCACCGCCCGCCGGCGCACATCGTTCAGCACGGACTTGGGCGCCATCACCGCATCCAGCCGCTCCGCCGTCACATCCGCCAGTTCGAACGGCGTATCTCCGAGCCGGCACAATTGCTCGCGCAGACTCTCCAGCGTCAGCGGTTGATTCCGCGCCAGCTCCAGCGCCTGCTGCGATGTGACCGTGACGCTTCGCCCCTCCGCATCGCTTAGCGTCAGTTCCAGCGGCGCGTTCGCCGCCGCCCGCACGACCGCCGTCACCGGCACGCGCCGGCTGACCTCATCGCGCGCGTATGATTGTTCCAGCCGCTTGCGAATTTCAGGATCGTCGGTCTTCCAAACCAGTGCCCCCATCGCGATCGACTTCAAATTCACCGCCCCGGTGCCAAACGCGATTTCGATTGCGGCCGGTCTCGGAAAAATCTCGTAGATCCGCCCCCCCTGCTCGTCTTGATCCGGATGTCCCTCGTCAAACACCACCCCGTCCCCCGGCTTCAGCGGCAACCCGCCCGGATCGATTGCCATCCGCCCGTTGCTGCTGACCCGATCCAATTTCACCAGCACGCCGCGCTTGGTCGTGCCGCTGACCGTCCCGATCCGAATCCCGCGCGACTTGGGAAACAGCGCCGACACCAGTTCCGAATGGTCTACACCATCGAGAAACCCGTGCGTAAACCCGCGCGAAAAGACTTGCGCCAGATTCTGCTTTTGCGAATTCGAAATTTCGAATCGCGACTTGCCCACCGCCGCGTCGATCGCCACCCGATACGTCTGCGTCGTCGCAGCTACGTATTGCGCGCTCTTGAGCCGCCCCTCGATCTTGAAACAGCTTACGCCGGCCTTCACCAGATCATCCACGATGTCATACGCCGCCAGATCCTGCGGACTGAGCAAATATGACTTATCGCCCAGATCCCGCTTCGTCCCATCGACGATCAACTCATAAGGAAGCCGGCAGGCCTGCGCACACTGCCCCCGATTGGCCGACCGGCCCCCCAGCGCCTCGCTCGTCAGGCACTGTCCCGAATATGCCACGCAGAGCGCACCATGAATGAAGACTTCGAGCGGCACATCCGTCGCCCGTGCGATCGTCCCGATATCCTCCCCGGATAATTCCCGCGCCAGCACCACCCGCCGCACGCCCAAATCATTTTTGACGAACGTCACGCCGCGCGGCTCCGTCAGCGTCATCTGCGTCGAGCCATGCACGTGCAGATCCGGCGCAAGCTCCCGCAGCAGGAGCGCCAAGCCCAAGTCCTGCACGATCACCGCATCCACCTTTGCCGCGGCCATCGCCTTCGCGTACTCCACCGCCGACGGCAATTCGTCCGAAAAAATCAGCACGTTGAACGTCAGGTACCCTTTCACATTATGCCGGTGCAGGTACGCCATCACCTCCGGCAGTTTTTCCAGGGTGAAGTTCGTCGCGCGATGCCGGGCGTTAAACTGGTCCAGGCCGAAGTAGACGGCATCCGCGCCATTGGCGACGGCCGCGCGCATCGCGTCAAAATCCCCCGCGGGGGACATCAATTCGGGTCGAGATTGAAGAGGGGTGGTCATAAGTCGAAATCGCCGAGTATACCTGAATCCCGTCCCCCACGCGCCGGCAGGCGCCGGTTTCGTCCTTAAGTAACCCTCCTCGCAAAACCACCGCACATGGGTGTCGCGGGCGGGCGGGCTGTACGATATACTGACGCCCCTAGGCGCGAAGTGGAGATCTCAACTATGTCGAAGGCACATGTCGATCCAGTCGAATTACGGCGGTTTGCGGCGGACCTGAATCGGTTCAACACCGAGCTGACCGCCCTGGTCGGTGGCATCAACGGAAAGCTCCGCGGCTTGGAGCAGAGTTGGCGCGACGCCGAGCAGCGGAAGTTCACCGAGGCCTTTGACCAGACGGTCAAGGCGGTGAGCATCTTCCTCGAGTCGTCCGTCTATCACGTTCAGTTCCTGAACAAGAAGGCGACGTTGATCGAGGAATATCTCAAGCAGCGGTAACGATCCAGCAGAGGGATGATCGCGATGAGCGGAACCGCACGAATCGATTCAGTGGACGCCCTGCGAATCTTTCGCACGGTGCTGGTGAAGTTCGCCGAGCAGGCGCAGGTCTCGCTTGGCGACGCCGAAGGGGAGATGGCGCGCGTGCTGGTCTGGCTGGAGACCGAGCAGACGACGTTTTGGTCCGGTCAGATCCGCAAGCGGCACGACCACGTCGAGAAATGCAAAGAGGCCGTGCGACAGAAGAAGCTCTTCAAATCGCCCACCGGTTCGACGCAATCGGCGGTCGAAGAGGAAAAAGCCCTCCGCATGGCGATCAAAAAGGAGGAAGAAGCGGTCGAAAAGCTCAAGGCCGTCCGCCGCTACATCCCCCGGTTGCAGAAGGAAATCTCGATGTACAAAGGGGGCGTGCAGCGGCTGTCGACGACGGTCTCGTCGGACATCCCGCTGGCGGTCAGCCGGCTGGACAAGATGGTGCAGGCGCTGGAGGCGTACGCTTCTCTTACTGTTTCCGGCGGTGGGGCGGACGATTCGGGCGAACTCTTTCAGCGCATGGCCCGCGCGATGGGCGAGATGGAAACGCCGCCGACGGATTACAAGCCGTTGCGACAGAAGACCGCCGCCGTCGAGCGCAAGACCGCCGTGCCCGGCGACGTGCGGCTTGAAGTCTGGAGCGATGGCCTGATCACCGAGAAGGAACGCGAGCTTTTCTCGAAGATCGATTCGGAGAAAAAGTCTCCCGCACCCGACGCCGCAATCTTCGTGGAAAACGAAGCGTGGACCAGCCAGAAGATATACCTCGAGCGCGTCGCCGGTGAAGATGGTGACAGCGGTTGGTTCATCGGTCGCGCCGACGGCGCGGCGCCAGGCGAAGGCGTGCTCTCGATGCCGGTCGCAGATCTGCTCCAATCGCGGCAGGACCTGCGCGAGGCGTTGACGCTGCCGGTCGGCTTCCTGATCGTGATCGAGGGCACCGGCGTCACCACCGTTCTGGATGACAAGGGCAAAGACGTTTGGTCGGGCATTCCCAAGTAACGAGAGAGCGAGGTTGTTATGGGCGTTTACGAAGGCCGCGGACAACTCGGCAAGTCCATGAAGGAACTGATGAACGCGTGGCTCGACACCCGCTCGTCATGGAAAGACGCCAACGCCGACCGCTTCGAGAAGAAGCACCTGGTTCCGCTGGAGATGGACCTGCGGCAGGCGGTGAGCGCGATGGACGTGATGTCGCAGCTCATCTCCGCGATCAAGCGCGACTGCGAATGACCTGCAAACCGATCCGACCGATTGACAGTCCCCTTTAGGCAACCTGATGACGACACAAACCGAAGTCCTGACCAACGGCGAAAAGCACGAAGAGAAGGCCACCGATCGCGACCTGCAACGCCAGGCGCTGCGCGGGCTGGTCATCCTGTCCGAGCAATGCGCCGCCGACGAGGCCGACATTGAGAAGCGCCACGACACCGGCTTGGCGAACGAGGCCCAGGGCTTCGAACGCGCCACATGGGCAGCCGATCAAAACGCCAAAGGCGTCGAGGAGAGCATCAAGCAAAAGTACGAGGAGCGCCTTGGCAAGATCCAGGCGCAATTCGACGCCGACACCGTCTCGATCCGCGAGGCGCACGAGAAGGGGAAGCGCAAGGTCCAAGTCGAGTTCACGCCGCTCGAGCAGGACATCAAGAAGAAATATGACGAGGCCTTGTGGCTTGCCGATGCCGAGCTCGAAGCACGCCAGAACCAGATCCGCCTTGAACAGAAAAAGGCCAACGAGGATCTGAAAACCCACGGCGAAGAGATCGACGACCTCGAAGGCCGGGCGATCAGCCTCCTAAAGACTTACCGCCACAAGCCGGCCGATCAGGACATGGCGCAGATGGCGACCGCCGAAGGGGAGAAAAAGGAACCCGGCAACTACGCCGCCAAGCGCGACGCAGCCACCGCCGAACTCACCCGCCTGCAGTCCCTCTTCGCCCCGCAGATCATGGTTGGCGCGCGTCCGTTCATGATCGTGCTGGTCCTGCTCGCGATCGCCGCGGGCGTGACTTACTTCCGGACCATGGATGCCGTAAACTTCGATGCCCAGCCATACATCATCGCCTGCGGCGCGACGCTGGCGGGGGCAGTCGTGCTCGGCGTCCTGATCATGATGTTGAGCAAGTCCAGCGTGCGCAAAACCTGGACGCGCACCAAGAAGCACCTCGACGAAGCCCGCAAGGCCTCCAAGGTCGATCATGAGAACTCGCTCAAGGAGCTCGAAGCCCGCACCGAAGCCGCCAAGCAAAAACGCGCCACCGAAGCCGCCGCACTGAAGGACAAATACAGCCCCCGCCTGTCCGCCGTTCAGGAAAAGAAAAAGACCGCCCTCGCCGCCAACGAGGCGCAGACCTCCGGCAGGATGAAGACCTACGAAGAAAAACGCCTGGGCCTGGTCAAGGAGACCGAAGTCTGGCAGATCCGCCACCAGGAAGAGCTCAAGGTCAAGCTCGCCAAACAGCTCGAAAGTCTCCGCATCAAGCACGAAGCCAAGATGAAGGAGATCGAAGACCGCTACCAACAGGAAAAGGCCGATCTCGAAAAGCGGTGGAAGGATGGCTTGATCGAGATGTCCAAGCCGATGCAGGAATCCGACCACGAGGGGATCCGCCGCACCGTCTACGACTGGGAAGGCACCAACTGGGAAAAGTGGGCGCCGCCCAAGACCTTCACGACGCTCGTTCGCTTCGGCGAGCTCCAGGTCGATCTGAAAACCATCACCGACCAATACCCGCGCCAGCTCGCCTTGCCCGAAGCCTTCTCCGTCCCCGCCAACCTCGCGTTCCCACGTCAATCATCGCTGCTGATCCATGCCGACCGCGAAGGCCGCCCCGAAGCAGTCGCCGCCCTGCAGATGGTCATGTCGCGCCTGCTCACCAGCCTTCCGCCCGGGCGTGTCAAGTTCACCATAATCGATCCCGTCGGCCTCGGTCAATCCTTCGCCGGCTTCATGCACTTGGCCGACCACGACGAATCCCTTGTCGGCGGCCGCATCTGGACCGAGCGCGAGCAGATCGACCAGCGCCTGCTCAACCTGACCGAGCACATGGAGACGGTCATTCAGAAGTATCTCCGCAACGAGTACGAGACGATCGACGAATACAACGCCCAGGCCGGCGAGCTGGCCGAGCCGTATCGCTATCTCGTCATCGCCGATTTCCCCGTCGGCTTCGAAGGCGATTCGTTCCGCCGCCTCGCCAGCATCGCCACCAGCGGCGCGCGCTGCGGCGTCTACACGCTGATGATCCGCGACACGCGCATCCCGATGCCGCAGGGTTCACACTTTGACGATCTCGAAGCACACAGCGTCAACCTCGTCCGCATCGACGGCAAGTACGTCTGGAAGGATGAGGTCTTTAAGCAATTCCCGCTGAAGCTCGACATTCCGCCCAGCGAGGGGACGCTGACGGACATGATGGACGTGGTGGGCCGCGAAGCGCGCCACGCCGCTCGCGTTGAAGTCCCCTTCTGGCAGATTGCCCCCAAGAGCGAAGCCGAATTTTGGACCAAGAGCGCCAAGTCGCTCCTATCCGTCCCCGTCGGCCGCCTGGGCGCGACCAAGGTGCAGAGCCTCGCCATGGGCAAAGGCGTCGCGCAGCACGCGCTGGTCGCGGGTAAAACCGGTTCGGGTAAATCCACGCTCCTTCACGCGATTGTCACGAACATCGCCATGTGGTACCGCCCTGACGAGATCGAGCTCTACCTGATCGACTTTAAGAAAGGCGTCGAATTCAAAACCTACGCCTCCAACGAGCTCCCCCACGCCCGCGCCATCGCCGTCGAATCCGATCGCGAGTTCGGCCTCTCCGTCCTCCAGCGCCTCGACATGGAACTCACGCGCCGCGGTGAAATCTTCCGTAAACTAGGCGTCCAGGACCTAGCCTCCTATCGCGACACCCCCGGCACCGGCCCCATGCCCCGAACCCTCCTGATTATCGACGAATTCCAGGAATTTTTTAGCGAGGATGACAAACTTGCACAAGACTCCGCACTTCTCATAGATCGTCTCGTCCGCCAAGGTCGTGCATTCGGCGTCCACGTCTTCCTCGGCTCGCAGACCATCGGCGGCAGCGGTGGCCTCTCCCGCGCGACGCTCGGCCAGATGGCGATCCGCATCGCGCTGCAGACCAGCGAAGCCGATTCGCAACTGATCCTCGGCGATGGCAACTCCGCCGCGCGCCTCCTCACCCGCCCCGGCGAAGCGATCTACAACGACGCCGGCGGCCTTGTCGAAGCCAACAGCCCCTTCCAGGTCGCCTGGCTCCCCGACGCCCAGCGCGACGAGTTCCTCACCAAGGTGCTCGAGAAGACCAAGCGCGAAAACGCGTTTTACGGCGAACCCGCCGTCGTCTTCGAAGGCAATGCCCCCGCCGATATCAGCAAGAACCGCGCCTTGCTCAAATTGCTCGACCAAGGCGGCGCCAAGCAGACGCCGACCGCCCCTCTCGCCTGGATGGGCGAGCCCGTCGCCATCAAAGACCCGACCGGCATCCCCATGCGCCGCCAGAGCGGCTCGAACATTCTCATCGTCGGGCAGGCGGATGAGCTTTCCCAAGCCATCATGGTCTCAGCGATGGTCGCCCTCGCCGCCCAGCACCCCAAGGGCAGCGCGATCTTCTACATCCTGGACGGCACCCCCGCTGATGCCCCCTTCGTCGGCACGTTCGACAAGATCCGCGAGATCATCCCCCACGAGGTGAAGATGATCGACTTCCGCGCGGTTCCCGAAGCCTTCACCGAACTCGCGGAAGAACAGACCCGCCGCCAGGGCTCGGACACCCTTCCCGATGCCCCGGAGATCTACGTCATTATCTACGGCCTGCAGCGCTATCGTCCGCTGCGCAAAACCGAAGAAACCTTCGGCGGGTTCGGTGGCGGCGGCGACGAAGAGAAGAAGACGCCGACCGACAAGCAGTTCGCCGACCTGCTCCGCGAAGGCCCGCCGCTGGGAATTCACACGATCACCTGGTGCGATACGCCCGCCAGCCTGGAGCGCACGCTCGACCGCGGCGCGATGCGCGAGTTCGACAACCGCGTGCTCTTCCAGATGAGCGCCAACGATTCCAGTAATCTCATCGACTCCCCCGCCGGCAACAAGCTCGGCATGTTCCGGGCGCTGGCGTACAGTGAGGAACAGGGCGTCTTCGAGAAGTTCCGGCCCTACGGCATGGTTGATAAGGCCTGGCTGGAATTCCTCCGGAGCAAGTTCGTTGACGCCGCCGGAGCCTGATCGCCCATCAGTATTTACATTTTTTTCATTGACGCGCCTCATACCATCGCTTATGAAATCGTTTGTGCTGTGTGAGCATTTCACGTACACGGCATCTGGGTCGAGAACATTCGACCTCACTTCTTTGACCGGCGTTGGCGAGGAAAAATGGCACGTGCACATGCGCGTGTAGATTCGCGGAGGCAACCATCGTGCAAAATAGTAAATATCGGGCATCGGCGGCGCGCAGCCGCACAACTTCAGCTACACATACGCAATCGTTTTCGCAAAGAGGGAGGCGTCGCGCGCGAACCGTCGTCTTAAATGCTGCAATCTGCGCCGCACTCGGCGGCGCATTTGCCGGCGCGGCGGGGGCGGCGGACCGCATCTGGGACGGTGGCGGCGCCAACGACCTCTGGAGCAATCCGCTTAACTGGGATGGCGATCTTACGGCACCTGTCTCCGGGGATACCCTCACGTTCGACGGCGCCCTCCGGCCCACGCCGGCCAACAATCTCGCGCCCGATTCGGTCTTTGGGCCGATCACCTTCACCTCCGCCGCCGGCCCGTTCGTCATCGGCGGCAGCAACCGCATTACGCTCGGGGGCGACGTTATCAATAACTCGTCCAGCATCGAGACGATCAACCTCGCCATGCTCTTGAACGGCAACCGCAGCGTGAACGTCGCCAACGGCGCGGTCACGCTCGGCGGCGTCATCTCGGGCGCGGCCGTCGGCATTACCAAATCCGGTACGGGCATACTGACCCTCGGCGCTACCAATACTTACACGGGTTCCACGACGATCGACGGCGGCACGCTCGCCTACACCGCCGACAACACCGCCACCGCCGCCATAAATTTCGGCGCCGCTCCCACCGCCGCGGCCACCAGTGCCAACATCGGCACGCTCGATCTCACCGCCGCCAAACTCACCACGAGCAATTTCACGGTACAGACTAATTCGGCGACCCCCAACCAGATCACGATCGGCGCGGGCAAAACGCTGACGATCAACGGCCCCTTCACCATGGGCGTCGGACTTGTGTACAGCGACGTCAACGGGGGCGCCAACACCGCCCTAAACGTATCTGGGAACAGCCTGGTTGTGAACAGCGGGACCAACAATCTCCTGATCGGCGTCGGGCGAAACAATGCGTCACCTGGCGCCGACCCCGTCGCCACGATGGACCTATCCGCCGGCGCGGGCCTCAATAACTTCACGTACACGGCCACCACCGGGCAACTACAGGTCGGCGGCGGCAACCTCCGAAGCACGCTGACGCTCGCCAACGTCAGCAACACGATTACCGTCGCCACGATTAACGTCGGCAATTCCAACGTCAACGGGCCCGGGAACAACAACGGCGGACGCAGCATCATGCACCTTGGCGCCGGCTCGAACGTGCTGAATGCCAACACGATCCTGCTGGGCGAAGGCAAGTCGGGCGGCATCCTCGACTTTGCAGCCAGCGCCGCATCCGGCACGCTCACCATCACCGGCGAGGCGGGCGGCACCAGCGTTGCAAACATCCAAATCGGCAGCTCGTCCAGCGTCACCGGCTCAAACGATGACAGCGAGTTGCTCCTGGCCGGGCACAGCGTCAACATCCAAGCGGGCAACGTGGTCGTCGGACGGCTCGCCGGCGGCACCGGCGGGAACTCCGCCCGCGGCATCACCACCTTCGATACCGGCACGTTCGCCATCAGCAGCCTGCAACTCGGCGTCAACTCCAGCGGCACCACCGCCGCCAATGGCGCGACCGGCACCTTCACCCTTGGCGGCCCCAACGCCGGCAACACCGCCGCCACCGGTGTGCTCACCGTCAGCAACCAGTTCTACCTGGCCAATCGCACCAACACGAACGTCACCACTGCCGGCCGTTCCACCGGCACGTTCATCATCAACGGCGGCACCGCCAACATCACAACCGACATTCTCGACGCCAGCACCACCGTCACCACCCTCGCCGGCGCCACCGGCGGCCCGAACCAGACCACCCTCACCCTCGACGGCGGCACGCTCAATATGAACGGCCGGAGCATCGGCACGTTCGCCGCGCCGATCACTACGATCAACCTGAACAGCGGCACGTTTAACGGCGCGGCGACCATCGCCGGACGGACGATCAACATGCAGTCCGCCGTTGTGGTCAACGGCGCGCCGAACTACGTCATCGCCGACGGCGGCGTCCTCACGTCCGGCGCCCCGGTTCTGACGCTCGCCAGCGGCGCAGCAATCGGCGGTGGTGGTGCAACCGGAGCCAACGTCTCCAGCAGCGTCCTCGCCGCCACGGGCTCGCGCATCTCTCCCGGGTTTGGCTCCGCTGCCGGCACGCTCACATTCAACAACGATTTGATGCTGGGAGCCAACAGCACACTCGTCTTCAAGCTGGGCGCCGCGACCACCGTCGGGGGCGGCATCAATGACCTCCTCAACGTCAACGGCGCGCTCAGCTTCAACGGAACCGCCGTTGTCTCGATCTCCGGCACCGGTGGCGGGCCGGTCCCCGGCACCTACCGCTTGATCAACTACGTCAATCCGACCACCGCGATCAGCGGCACGAACCTCGTCGTCTTCGGCCAGACGCGGCAGACGTTCACGCTCGATACTGCAACCGCCGGACAGGTAAACGTCACCGTTGGCGCCGGCACCGCCCCGCTTGCCCTGACGTGGACGGCTGGTTCGGGCACGAAGTGGAACCTCGCCACGGACTTCAACTGGCGGAACCCCACGCCCGCGCCCGACCGCTTCTTCGCGCAGGATTCAGTGACGTTCGACGATACGGCGACGAATCCTTCGACGGTCGAGCTCGTCGGCGCGCTGGCGCCGGCATCGCTGACCGTCAATGCGGCGCGCGACTACACGTTCGGCGGCGCTGGGTCGATCACCGGTTCCACCGCGCTTACCAAGTCCGGCACGGGCACGCTCGTGCTCGCCAATACCGGCGTGAACGACTACGGCGGCGGAACGATCATCAATACCGGCAGCACGCTTCAAGTCGGCGCGGGCGGCAGCGGCGCGGGAAATCTGCCCTCGGGCGGCGCGGTGGCCAACAACGGATCCCTCGTCCTGAAACGCTCCGACGCCTTTACCGTGAACAACGTGATCAGCGGCGCCGGCGACGTGAAAATTCTGGGCGGCACGGTCACCCTCACGGGCGCAAGCACGTACACCGGGCCAACGACGATCACCAATGGCGCGACCGTCAAGGTCGGCGTCGCCACGGGCCCGGCCGGCGGGGCATCGTCCCTCGGCGCGGTTCCCGGCGGCGCAGTGACGATCTATTCCGGCAGCACGCTGGACCTGACGCCCAACGCGACGGCCAACACCACCAACTTCGGTCAAAAGCAGTTCTTCATCGAAGGCACGGGTGTTGGCGGGCTGGGCGCGATCGTCAACAACAGCGCCGTCGCACAACAACTCGCGTTCGAGCGCATCACCCTCACCAATGACGCCACGATCGGCGGCACCCAACGATACGACATGCGCGAGACCAACGGGGTCAACATCTCCTCGCTGGACCTCCAGGGCCACACGCTGACCAAGATCGGCGCCAACCAGTTCAGCCTGGTCGCCGTGAACGTCAGCGAGAGCGGGAACATCGTCGTCAACGCCGGCACGTTCTCCGTCGAGAGCACGACGGTCATGGGAGGCACCAATTCCGTAACGTTCAACGACGGCACCACCGCTCAGTTCTTCAGCAACACGGCAACGGCGTCGCTGGTGACGCGGCCGATGGTATTCAACGGCGCAGTACGAACCGGCACCGGAAGCAACAACAACAACACCATCGTCGGCAGCAACATCCTCCTCAACGGCAACGTGACCGTCGCGGCGATTTCGAACAACGTCACCAGCCTCTTCACCCTCACCGGCGTTATCAGCGAGACCGGCGGCGCGCGCACGCTGACCAAGACCGGCAACAGCCTGCTCTTCCTCAACGGCGCCAACACCTACAGCGGCGTGACGACGATCTCCGGCGGGGTCGCCAGCGCGGCGATCCTCGGCAATGGCGGCATTGCCGGCGGCATCGGGATCTCCTCCTCCAGCGCCACCAACGTCCTCCTCGCCGGCGGCGCGCTCGGGTACAGCGGCACCGTGCCGACGAGCACCGATCGGCAGTTTACCGTCGGCCCGGTGACAGGCGGCCTCGATGCCTCCGGCGCCGCCGGGGCGCCGGTCAACTTCACGAGCACCGCGCCGATCACGGTCGGCGGCGCCGGCGCGGTCACGTTCACCCTGGCGGGCAGCAACGCGGACAACAACGTCCTGGCGGCGAAGGTCGTCGATGGCACGGCCGCCACCGGCGTTACCAAGTCTGGCGCGGGCGCCTGGACGCTGGCGAATTCCGCTAACTCCTACACCGGCCCGACCACGCTCAACGCCGGCATCCTCCGCGTCAACGTGCTGGCGAATGGCGGAACTGCCAGCGGCATCGGACAGGCTTCTTCCGCGCCGGCCAACCTCGTGCTCGGCGGCGGCACGCTCAGCTTCACCGGCGCCGTCGCTGCGAGCACCGACCGGCAACTCACGCTCGTCGGCGCCGGTGGCGGCCTGGACGCCTCTGGCGCGGCTGGTGCGCCGGTCAACTTCAGCAACACCGGCGCGATCGTCAACAACGGCACCGCGCTGGCGGCCGTCCTGACCCTAGGCGGCAGCAACTCTGACGCCAACGTATTTGCCGGCCAGATCGTTCAACCCGCGACTGGCCAACCGAGCGCCCTGACCAAGACCGGCGCGGGCACGTGGGTCGTCTCGTCCGCCGCCCACACCTACACCGGCGCGACCACAGTTAGCGGTGGCACGCTCCGCGTCACGGGCTCGATCGCGACGAGCAGCGGCGTAACCGTCAATGACCCGACCGCCACGTTCGAGGCCGCCGCCACGCAGCGGATCAAGGGCCTGACGGTGACCGCCGGACAGGCGCGCGTCGTCAGCGCGTCCGGAAAGATCGCCCTGACCGTCGGCGATGCATCGTTCGGGGCCAGCGGACTGTCGCTGACCGGCGGCAAGCTCAACCTGACCACCAACGGCGTGGTGGTCGACTACGCGGACAGTGACGCCACGGGCGACGCCGCCGTCGCCGCCAGCGTCCGCGCGCAGGTGCTCGCCGGGTTCAACGGCGGCGACTGGAAGGGCACGACCGGAATCACCTCCTCGTCGATCGGCAGCCTGACCGCCGTCGGTTATGCCCTTGCGGGCGACGTCCTGCCGTTTGCCAACGGCGCGACGACTGACACATTCCTGGGCACGACGGTCGACAAGAGCGCGGTGGTCGCCCGCTACACGCTCTCCGGCGATATAAATCTGGACGGCACGGTCGACTTCCTGGACCTCGCCCGATTGGCCCAGAGCTACAACGTGACGGATGGCACGCGCCAATGGTCCACCGGCGACGTCAACTACGACGGCAACACCGATTTCCTCGACCTCGCGAAGATGGCGCAGAACTACAACACGGCCCTGCCCAGCGCGACGATCCCCGGTGCTTCCGCCGGATTTGAAGCGGATCTAGCCCGCGCATTTGCCGCGGTGCCCGAACCCGGCGCTATCGGGCTATTCAGTCTCTGCGGCCCTCTCCTGATGACACGTCGATGCCGGCGTACATCGGTAAGTTCGGCCGCCGTGTCGACAAAGTCGCGACTGTTCCATCAAGGACGAATCAAATGAAAATGACCAAATCAAATTCGACCAGGATCCTGCTCGCTGCTTGCGCTGCAGCTTTGACCACTGCCTCGCAAAGCGCAATTGCGGCGACGATTACCTGGAACGGTGGCGGCGCGGACAACAACTGGTCCACCGGCGCGAACTGGATCGGCGGCGCGGCCCCCCTTCCGGCCGATGCGCTTATCTTTGCCGGCGTGGCTCGTCTGGCCCCGATCGATGACTTCCCCGCGGGCACGCGATTCAGCGGCATCACCTTCAGTTCCGGCTCGGGCGCGTTCACGCTCGGCCCGTCGGCGAACACGATCGCCCTGGGCGGCGGTGACGTCGGCGGCAGCACGGTTGGAAATTTCACCAGCTTCGGCATCGTCAACGGTGTCACCAACAGCTCCACCAACCTGCAAACCGTCAACCTCGGGCTCACGCTCAACGTCGGTCTTCACACCTTCGGCGGCGGCGCCGGCGGTCTCGTCCTGGGCGGTCCGCTCACCCACAACCCCGGCGGGGTCGCGACCTTCACGCCTGGCGCGGGCGGCATCACCGCAACGGGCGTTTCCAATTCCAACGGCATCCTCGGCGGGTGGGCAACCCTGGCGGGAACCGATTGGGCAACCCGCGACGCCAATAACAAGATCGTTGCCTATACCGCGTACACCGACGTCGCCGGCGGGGCGGCGATCGCCAGCGCGGCCGCCACCAACGTTCGCATCAGCGTCACCAACGGCTCCAACGTGACGCTCGCTGCTGCCGGCGTCACCGACATCAACTCGCTGCATTACAGCGCCATCAACTTCACGCAGATCCTGGACGTGGGCGCGAACAACACCCTTCGCCTAGGCGCCAGCGGTGGGATCCTCCGCTCGGCGAATTCGAATAATTCGCTGACTATCGGCGCCAGCACCGCCGCCGGTGGCACGCTCACCGCGGGCGGCCCGGATGCCGCTGGCGGTGGCATCGACAACAACCCCGGCGAGCTTGTTTTCAATACCGGCCCCACCGGCAACACCAACACCGCCATCAAGGTCAACTCGAAGATCACCGACAACGGCACAGGCGCGGTCCGCCTGATCAAGACCGGACTGGGCACGCTGGACCTGTCGAATGCCAACTCGTACACGGGCGGCACCTACGTCGCCGATGGCCGCATCGCGACCAACAACCCGGGCGCGCTCGGCACGGGGCCGGTCACGGTCATCGGCCTCGGACAGGTTTTCTTCGGTGTCGGCGGCACGTACGTCAACGACTTCTCCATCGCCGGCATCGGCACCAACGAGGCCGGCGGGCACGGCGCGCTGCGCCTGAACAGCAACAGCACGCTCACCGGCGCGATCACGCTCCTGGGCAATGCCCGCATCGCCACCCGCAGCGGCACGGGGTTCCTCAACGGAAAGATCACCGGCGGGTTCGCCCTCGAGCTAGGCGGCTACAACAATGACGCGACAAACACGGTCGTCCTGAACAACACCGCCAACGACTGGACCGGCAACACCACGTTCAGCGAGGCCCAGACGATCCGGCTGGGGGCCAGCGAGGTGATCCCCAACGGCGCAGGCAAGGGAAACGTCGCACTCAACACCAGCGCATCCGTCTTGCGCAACACCGTCTTCGACTTGAACGGCTTTAACGAGACGGTCAACGGATTCTCCAGGACCGGCGCTACCCGCGCCCGCGCGTTTGTGCGCAACAACCTGACCGGCACCGCCGCCACCCTCACCGTCGGCGATAACGACCAAAGCTCCGCCTTCGACGGCAACATCCAGGACAACCAGGGCGGCACGCTGACCGGCACGATCGCCCTGACCAAGATCGGCGCCGGCACGCTCACGCTCGCCGGGGCCAATACCTATTCCGGCGGCACGATCGTCAACAAGGGCATCCTCCTCGCCAACGGCGCTGCCGTTCCCGCCGCCACCCTGAACGCCACCACCACCGCCGCCAGCGCCGTCGTCAACGGCCTTGCCAGCACCGCCGGACTCCTCGTCGGCCAACCCGTCAGCGGGACCGGCATCCCCATCGGCGCGGTCATCACGGTGATCAACACCGCCAATCAGGTCACGCTCTCCGCCAATGCCACCGTTGCGGGAACGCCCGACCTGACCTTCGCCGCGGTCTCGGCGCTGGGCAAAGGCAACGTCTCGGTGGCCAGCGGGGCAGGCTTCGGCGGCGTCGGCACGTTGACCAGCGACGTCACGCTCGCCGCCGGTTCCACCCTGCGACCCGGCGCTACGACCGTTTCCGGGGCGGTCGGCACACTCACACTTAACAATCTCACGATCAACGGCGGCGACCTCCAGTTCGATCTCGTCGCATCCGCCAACGCCGACTTCGTCCATGCGCTGGGAACGATTAACTTCGCCGGCCCTTCGACGATCACTCCCATTGCGCTGAGTTCCGGCACGTATACCCTCTTTTCGTCCGATGCCAATCCCATTATCTACGCCGCCGGCGCCGTGCCCACACTGAATAGCGCCCCCATCGGCGACACCCGTCCCGCCAATTACGTGCTCGATACCACCACCAACCCCAGTGCCATCCTCCTCAACGTCACCGGCGGCGGCACGGCGTCGCTGATCTGGGCCGGCAATGCCAGTGCCAACTGGAACGTGGCTACCGACGTCAACTGGAAGAACGGTGTCGCGCCCGACAAATTCTATCGGCAGGACACCGTGACCTTCGACGATACCGCGACCAATCCCGGCGTGGTTCAGCTCGTCGGTCAACTCATCCCCACCGCAATCTCGGTCAACGCAGCGCGGGATTACACCTTCGCCGGAAGCGGCGGGATCAGCGGCGCTACCGGCATCAGCAAGGCCGGCACGGGCACGCTCACGCTCGCCAACAGCGGCGTCAACGACTTCACCGGCCCGATCACCATTGATGGCGGCGCTATCATCCTCGCGAACAGCGGGAACAACTCGTTTAACGGTGGCATCCGCATTAACGCCGGCGCCCTTCAAGTCGGTAACGGCGGCACGGTCGGCAACCTGCCGACAGTCGCAGTCACCAATACCGGCAACCTGATCTTCAACCGAAGCGACACGATTACCTATGCAGGCGTTCTCTCCGGCACGGGCAACCTCGAACAGCGCGGGCCTGGGGTGCTGATTCTCGGAGGCGCCAACACCCACACCGGCAGTAACATCGTCACCGCCGGCACGCTCCGCCCGAACATCGCCGCGGCGATGGGTGCGACCACGACATCGATCATCGTCAACCCCGGCGGCACGTTTGACGTCAACGGTATCAACCTCTCCACGCATCCCTTCTTCATCTCCGGCTCGGGCGCGGCGGGCATCGGGGCACTGGTGAATCTCGGCGCGGATCAGATCAGCGCGACTCAGAATGTGACCATGACCGGCAACGCCACCGTCGGCGGCACAGGGCGCTTCGACATCCGCGGTGGAGCCACGCTTAGCACCAACGGCCAGCCGTACACGCTCACCAAGGTCGGCGCGAACCAGGTCAGCCTTGTCGGAGCCAACGTGGACGCTGCCCTGGGCGACATCGACATTCAAGAAGGCATTTTCGGCGTTGAGACCAGCACCAACCGCATGGGCGACCCGGCGAAGAAGGTCACCATCGCCGCCGGCGCTACCCTGAAGTTCTATGGGTTGAACAACGCCCAGGAGAAGGTCGCCATCTCCAATGGCGGACGGTTCTGGACCGAGAACGGCGGAGGCAACACCTTCATCGGCCCGGTGACCCTCAACGCCACCTCGACCTTCGAAAACACCGGCGGCACCACGACGTTCTTCAACGGCCCGATCGGTGGCGCGGGCGGGGTGATCAAGACCAACACCGGCACCACCGTCTTCGGTAACGCCAACACCTACACCGGAAGCAACACGGTCAACGCCGGCATTCTCACCGTGACCTCGCTGGCCGACGGCGGCGTGCCCAGCGGCCTGGGGCAATCGTCCCCTGCGCCCGCCAACCTGGTGCTCGCTGGCGGCGCCGTCGGGTATAGCGGCACAGCCGTCGCCAGCACCGATCGACGCTTCACGCTTGCCGGAACCGGCGGCGGGCTCGACGCCTCGGGCGCGGGCGGCGCGCCGGTCACGTTCGCCAGCACCGCGCCGATCGTCGTCAGCGGCGCGGGGCCCGTCACCCTGACCTTGTCGGGCACCAACACGGATGAGAACGTCCTGGCGGCACAGGTCGTCAACGGCGCAGGGTCTACCGCCGTCACTAAGACGGGGGCGGGCAACTGGACGCTGTCCAATGCGAACTCCTATACCGGTCCGACCACCCTGAACAATGGCATTCTGCGGGTCAAGTCGCTGGCGAACGGCGGCGTGGCGAGTGGCATCGGTCAGTCGACGTCGGCGCCCGCCAATCTCGTGCTCGCGGGTGGGACGCTCAGCTACGTCGGCGCACTTCCCGCCAGTTCCGACCGGCAATTCTCGCTCCTGGGAACCGGGGGCGCACTTGACGCCTCGGGCGCAGCTGGCGCGCCTGTTGTCTTCAGCAGCACCGCGCCGGTCATCACGCCGGGCGCGACGCTCACGCTGAGGGGAACCAACACCGACGCCAACGTCTTCGCCGGTCAGCTTGTCGATGGTGGACAGCAGACGATGCTGATCAAGGATGGTACCGGCACGTGGACCCTGACCGGCGCCAGCACCCACACCGGCACGACGAATGTATTCGGCGGCACGCTTCGCGTGACCGGCTCGATCTCCACCACCGACGTGAACGTCAACGGCGGCGCAACGTTCGACGCCGCGGCGGCGCAGACCCTCAAGACGCTGGCGGTGCAGGGCGGTGGATTCGCCACTGTTTCGGGCGCGGCGAAGAAGGCCTTGGCGGTCGGCGACCACACCCAGAGCGCCCCGCTACAGATCTTCGGCGGCAAGCTCGACCTGACGACCAACGGCTTGATCGTTCATCATGATGTCAATAGCGTGGATCAGCCGCTGATCGATATGCGCACTCAGATCATCTCCGGTTACAACGCCTCCGCGCCCGGCATGGGAGATGGCAAGTGGGATGGGAACGGCATCACCTCCAGCTCGATCGGTTCGACCACGGCGATCGGATATGCCAAGGCGAGCGAGCTGCCGTCGGGCACGTTCTTCGGTCAGACCGTGGACGCGTCGGTTGTTGCGCGCTACACGTTGAGTGGCGACACCAACCTCGACGGGGCGGTGGACTTCCTGGATCTGGCAAAACTCGCGCAGAGTTACAACTCGACCGTCTCCACCACCACCGAGAGCTGGTGGACGCACGGCGACTTTAACTACGATGGGGCGGTCGATTTCCTTGATCTCGCCAAGATGGCGCAGAACTACAACACCGCCCTGCCCGGCGCGCCGATCCCGGGGGCGCCGGCGGGGTTTGAGGCGGACCTGGCGCGCGCATTTGCCAACGTGCCCGAACCGGGGGCGGTTGGGCTGCTGGGGCTGTGCGGCGCGGCCCTGATGACTCGCCGGCGACGGCGGCCGTAGTTGGCGGCTTTGCCCGGAGGCGGTCGCGACCGGTAGGATGGGCTCATGTCCTTCGGGCGCGGCTCGCGATTTCCCGGTGTCTTCGTTGCGATCGCCGTCATTGCAGTGGCGCGGATCGCCTGGGCGCATCCGACCGTTGAGAACGTGCTGGACGTGGATATCGGGGCGGACCACGTCACGGTGGTGGCGCGGGTCTCGATGGAGGAAGTGCTGCTGGCTGAAGCGGCGGGCGGGGCTGGTGCATCGGATGAGATGCGGACGCAAGCGGCGCGGGCGCACGGCGCGTACGTGCTGCGGCACCTTCACGTGCGGGCGGATGGCCGGGTGATCGAGGGGAAGCTGGTGGAGTCGATTCCGCCGGGCGGGAATGGATCGAAGCTGGCGGTGTATCGGATGGAGTATGCGCTGGCGTCGCCGCCGCCTCGGGTGGTGCGGTTGGATCAGGATCTGCTGCGCGAATTCGAGACGTGGAGCGCATCGTGCGTGGTGCGGATCAGGCAGGCGGATCAGCCGGAGTATCAGATCGCGCTGCTGACGCGCGAGAAGTCGGTGGAGTTCGACTGCGAGTGGCCGGGCGGCGCGGCGACGCGACCCGCGACGACGGCAACAGCGCCCGTGATCTCCGCCGCTGCGACGCGGGTGCGAATCTGGCCGACACTTTGCGACTACTTTGTGCTCGGCGTTGAGCACATCCTGACCGGGTACGACCACCTGCTGTTCGTCACGGCGCTGGTGCTGGCGGCGGCGGGGTTGTGGGACCTGGTGAAGGTCGTCAGCGCGTTCACGCTGGCGCACACGCTGACGCTGACGTTGTCGGTGCTGAACCTGGTCAGCCTGCCGCCGCGCGTGGTCGAGCCGATGATCGCGGCGAGCATCGTGTTCGTGGCGCTGCAGAACGTGCTCTGGCCCGGGCGGCGGACGGGATGGAGCCGGCTGGCTGTGGCGTTCGCGTTCGGGCTGTTTCACGGGCTGGGGTTCGCCGGGGGGCTCAAGGAGGCGATGAGCGGGATGCCGGGGACGGCGCTGGGGGCGGCGCTCGGGGGCTTTAGCGTGGGGGTGGAGGCGGGGCACCAGATCGTCGTGTTGCCATTGTTCGTGCTGATGTATGCGGTGCGGAACTACCGCGCGGCGCGGCCGCGGACGGCGCTGGCGGAGACGATCCTGCGGTACGGCTCGTGCGCGATCTCGGTCGCAGGGGCGTGGTTCCTGGTGAAGGCGGTCTGGTGATCGGCCTGTCATGTTCCCCTCAATTTTCTGATCTGCGCGGGTGGCTGACCCGCGGCTCGGACGGAGCCTCGCCCTCCCGTTACGGTAACTCGCGGATGCGGAGGTTGCGGAACTTGACCCAGCCGGCGTGGCCTTCGGCGCCGTATGTTTGCAGGGCGATCACGCCTTTCTGCAGGTAGCGGGGTTGCGGGTTGGGGTCGGTGTAGTCGACGATCTGGCGGCCGTTGAGGCGGACGACGATGTGGGGGCCGTCGGCGAGGATGCTGAGCGCGTTCCAGTCGAGGGGTTTGCGGATCGTGTCGGTCTCGTCGCCTTTTGCGAGCCAGGTGGGGGTTCCGGGGGCAGCGCCGGGCGCGTCGGTAATGACGACGCCGCCGCTGTATTCGCCGGCAGCGCCGCGGCCGATGTTGATCTGGTAGCCGTTCTTGCCGCCTTCGGGTGGGTTGCGGAGGTAGACGCCGGAGTTGTACTTGCCGTGCTCGTCGATCATGAATTCGAGCTCGAGCTCGAAGTTCTGGAACTGGTCGACGGTGACGAGGTTGCCGGAGCGCTTGGGATCGCCGTCCTGCCCGCCGACGATCATGTCGGGCCAGCCGTCCTTGTGATCGACGCGCCAGACGGCGGAGCCGACGGGCCGCCAGCCGGTGAGGTCGTAGCCGTTGAAGAGCGAGCGCCAGGTGGATTGGGTGGCGGGCGGGGCGGCGGCGGGCGGCTGCTTGGGGGCGCAGGCGGAGAGGAAGAGGGCGAGAAGCACGATGGGGAGATGTGGTTTCATAGGCGAAGTTTAGCTGGAATAGTCGCTGATCATTCGGCGGAAGAAGTCGGCGATTTCGGGTTTTTGGGCCTGTCCCTGAGCGACGCGTAAGACGAGTTGTTCGGTTTCGTCGATGGGCAGGTTCAGATCGAAACCATTGAGGGCGAGAAAGTTGATGGCGGCGTTCAGGCCGGTTCGTTTGTTGCCATCGGCGAAGGGATGGTTCTGGACGATGTGGAACAGGTAAGCGGCCGCCATCGCGGCGATATCTTCGTGCAGATAATTCCCATCCCACGTGGCCCGAGGCTGACCTAAAGCGGATTCGAGCTTTGCGAGGTCAAGAAGTGAGGGGTCCCCTCCGAACAGTTCGATTTGATCGGCGTGGAATTGAAGGACGTCATCAAGCGTCAGAAAGAATGGATCATTCATGCGCGAACCCCCCGCTTATTTGGAAAGCCGCCTGAAGAGTTCGGCGTTCTTTTTCATCGTCTCCCGCTGACTTTCCTTCATCTTTTTGGCGCGCTCTTCATCGGTGAACGGCTCGATAATTAATTTCCGACCCTGGACACTGACCTTTACGGTCGCATCCTTATTGATTTCCAACAATTCCAAGAGCTGGCGATCGATGATCAACGCCGCGGAATTGCCCTGACTGGTGAGTTTTTTAATCACAATCGCTCCGGGTTAGTACGTACAGTGTACGTATTGATCATCGGCTGGTCAAGATGGTTTCTGAAGCTCGAAGCGGATCGGCAGGCTTGCTGGCCCGTGGACGTGGAGGGCCTGGCGGGGCGGCCAAGGCTGGTTTGTGGCGCGTTCGAAGTGGGGGAGGCGGTGGAGGAGGTCGGTTAAGGCGATCGAGGCTTCGAGGCGGGAGAGGGGAGCGCCGAGGCAGAAGTGGATGCCGTGGCCGAAGGCGACGTGGTGGTTGGGGGCGCGGGTGATGTCGAAGCGGTCGGGGTCGGGGAACTGCGCGGGGTCGCGGTTGGCGGAGCCGATCATAGCGAGGACGAGCTTGCCGGCGGGGATGGTTTGGCCGTGGAGTTGGATGTCGCGCGTGGGGGTGCGCATCATCCATTGGATCGGGGAGCGGTAGCGGAGTACCTCTTCGATTGCGGAGGCGAGGAGGTCGGGGCGGGCGCGGAGGAGCTTGAGTTGGTCGGGGTTTTCGAGGAGGCAGAGGACGGCATTGTTGATCAGGTTGGCGGTGGTCTCCTGGCCGGCGACGACGAGGAGCTGGAAGAAGCCGAGGATCTCGTCCTGGGTGAGGCGCTGGCCGTCGACTTCGGCTTCGACGAGGCGGGTGAGGAGATCGTCGGCGGGGGCGGCGCGGCGCTGGGCGATCATGTCGGCGAGGTAGGCGTTCATCTCGGCGGTGACGGTGATGAAGTCGTCGAGGGCGCGCTCAGCGCCGGGGCCGCCGGAGCGGGTGTAGCTGAGGATGAGGATGACGTCGCTCCAGCGTTTGAAACGCGGGCAATCGGGGAGGGGGATGCCGATCATCTCGGCGATGACCATCATGGGGAGGGGGACGGCGTATTCGATGGCGAGATCGAACTCATTGCGGCTGGGTCGAAGGGACTGGTCGAGGAGCTGTCGTGAGAGTTGGCGAATGCGCGGCTCGAGGTTGGCGATGACGCGCGGGGTGAAGGCGCGGGAGATTAGGCCGCGGAGCTTGGTGTGGAGGGGCGGGTCGAAGAAGACGAACCATCGCGGCGCGGGAACGCGGGAGCTGAAGGTGGCGTGATCGGTCAGGGCTTGTTTGACGCTGGCGTAGTCGAAGATCAGCCAGCCGTCGAAGGGCGGGGGGACATGGACGACGGGGGAAGTGCGCCGCGCCCGGTCGTAGAGGGGGAAGGGGTTGCGGCGGGCGTCGTCGGAGAAGAAGTCGAGCATGGTCGCGGCTCCGGTTGGACGTGATCGATTCAGGTGCGCGGACGACGATGGCCATCGTAAGAGCTTGGGCCTGATCGTGCGAGACTTATGTCGGCTTGGCGTTGGTCGCCAAGGTCAAACGCAACATCGAGCAACGCGAATTCCAAGCCCGCCTGGAGCGCCAATGCGCCAACGCCGCGGCCGCGCCGCCCTCGAAACGAAGTCACCCTGGTTGACACACCGTCCCGCCCACCCGAAAACCCTCCCATGAACACCGCCGTCCTCCATCTTCCATCCATCATCCTCCTCTTCCTCTTCCTCCTCACCCCTCCCGCGCGCGCCGCTGACCTCGCACTCACCCCCGCAATCGAATGCACCCCGCGGAGCGGTCTTCCGAACTTGCTTGCCAAACTCAATACGAAAAATGCCGAAGTCCGCATCGCCTACCTGGGCGGCTCGATCACCGCCCAGGAAGGCTGGCGCCCCAAAAGCCTCGCCTACTTCCAGAAGTCCTACCCCAACGCCAAGATCACCCAGATCAACGCCGCCATCGGTGGCACCGGCTCGGACCTTGGCGTCTACCGCGTTAAACAGGACGTGCTCGATCACAAACCCGACCTCCTCTTCGTCGAGTTCGCCGTGAACGACGGCGGCCAATCGCCGGAGATGATCTATAAGTGCATGGAAGGAATCGTCCGCCAGACCTGGCGAACCCTGCCCGATTGTGACATCTGCTTTGTTTACACGATAACCGACACGCTGATCCAACCCCTTTATGAAGGCAAGATGCAACGCTCAGCCAGCGCGATGGAGAAGATCGCGGATCATTACGGCATCCCCAGCATCCACATGGCGGTCGAAGTCGCCCGCCTCGCCAAGGAGGGCAAGCTGCTCCTCAAGGCGAAGAAGCCTACCACCGACGAGGAAAAGGCAAAGCTCGGCGAGAAGATCCTCTTCGCGCCCGACGGCGTCCACCCCTATCCCGAGACTGGTCACGAGCTCTACCTCCAAGCCATCCTCCGTTCGCTGCCGAAGATCCGATCCGCCTCAGGCGCGCCCGCTCCGCACGCGCTTAAGCCCCCGTTCACGCCCGCTAATTACGAAGACGCCAAACTGATCCCCATCGTGCAAGCGAAACTCTCCGCCGGTTTCCACAAGCTCGACCCTGCCACTGACACGCTCGCCAAGCGATTCAACACGCGCCCGCCAACCCTCTACCGCGCGAACAATCCCGGCGAGACGATCACCTTCCGTTTCAAAGGTCGATCAGCAGCTATCTACGACCTCCTCGCTCCCGACGCCGGCCAGGTCATCGTCACCGTGGACGACCGCCCGCCCGTCACCCGCCCGCGCTTCGACGGCTTCTCCACGTATGCCCGCCTAGGCACGCTCGCTTTGGCTTCAAATCTCCCCGACGCCATTCACACCGTGAAAATCGAAATCCACAAAGATCCGCCCGACAAGGCGAATATCCTCGCGCAGCGCAACGAAAAAATGGACGACCCCAAACGCTTCGATGACACCGCCTTCTACCCCGGCGCGATCCTTCTAATCGGCGACCTGCTCCCCGATTGACGTCTGCACAGTTCGCCCCTTGCCCCGCCTGCCCGCAGGCTCTACCTTTCCCGTTATGGCCCACATCCGATCCTTTTCGGCGATCCACTTCAACAAGGCCAGATTCTCGGATCTCTCCGCCCTGATCGCCCCGCCCTTCGACGTGCTCGATCAGTCTCAGAAGGAAAAGCTACAGGCCAAGCACCCGAACAACATCGTCAACGTCGACCTCCCGCACATCCCCCCCAAGGCCGCCGGGCCAGCCGACGTTTACGAAAAATCCGCCATGACCCTCCGCGCCTGGCTCGACGCCGGCATCCTGGTGCGCGAGAAGCGCACCGCGTTCTACCCGTACATGCAGAGTTACGACCACGGCGGCCGCTCCGTCCACCGCCGCGGGTTCTTCGCGCTGGTCGAACTCTCCCCTTTCGGCGAAGGTCACGTCGTCCCGCACGAGAAGACCTACAAGGGCGCGATCGAAGACCGCTTCGCGCTCATGCGCGCCACCAATTGTCAACTCTCGCCGATCTTCGGCCTCTTCAACGACAAGGGAAACGAAGTCACCCGCCGCCTCTACGCGAACCTTTCGCGCCCCGATTTCTCTGGCACGCTCGACGGCGTCAAGCATGACCTCTGGAAAATGTCCGACCCGGAACTCGAAAACAGCGTCAGCGACATGATGGTCACTCATCCCGTCTACATCGCCGACGGCCACCACCGCTACACCACCGCCCTGGCGTACCAGCAGGAGATGATCAAGGCCAATGGCGGCCGTCCGCTGCCGCATGGTCATCCCGCCAACTACTGCATGTTTGTCCTGATCAGCATGAACGACGACGGCCTCTTGATCTGGCCCACGCATCGGCTGGTGGGCGGGCTCGAGTCGTTCACCATCGAAGCATTCACCGCCGCCGTCGCGCCCCATTTCACCGTCACGCCCGCCTCTGTCGGCCCGGAGAAGATGCAGGAATACGTAGACCAGGTCCTACCACGCCAGGGCCTACATACCTTTGGCCTTTACGACGGTCAGACGAAGAAGCTCTATCAACTCAAGCTCAACACGCCTGATCTCTTAAGGTCCCTGGAGCCAAACCAGTCTGAGTCCTGGCGCCGCCTCGACGTTGCAATCCTCCAGCGCTACCTGCTGGATGAGATCCTCCAGCCCAAATTTGCCGGCGGCAAGGAGGTCAGCAAAGCTTACGTGAGCTACGCCGATCAGGTAGTCCCTAACACCGACGGCGTAAAAAACCAGCTCGCCTTGATCCTTCAGCCAACGCCGATCCATGCCCTGGAAGAACTTGGCCGCCACAACGAGGTCATGCCGCAGAAGAGCACTTATTTTTATCCAAAGCTGGCGACCGGCATGCTGATCAACCCGCTGGTCTAACGCTTCATGCCCCTCTGGCGTCCCCCCGCCCCCGGCCTATAATTGCTTCACCCCGCGTCCAAACCTCAATTCAAGAGGCGGGAATCTCGTCGAACCTCATCCGGCGGCCCGCCCGCCATTGCGAAAGGCCAGCCTTGCCCGAACGTTACTTCCAACACACCTATCCCAACGGCCTGACTTTGCTGGTCGAGCGAATGCCGGGCGTCCAGTCCGCGGCGATGAGCTTTCTGCTGGACGCCGGCGCATCTACCGATCCGGTCGATCGCACCGGCTCGGCTACCGTCGTCTCCGACCTGGTGCTTCGCGGCGCGGGATCGCGCGACAGTCGCGCGCTGACCGCCCATCTTGATGCGCTCGGCCTGCAACGCTCCAGTTCGGTCGGTATCCACCACAGCCGTTTCAGCTCCGCCGCGCTCGCCGAGCGCGTCCTTGAGGCCCTCCCGCTCTACGCGGACATCGTCCGACGTCCCCATATGCCCCCCGAAGGGTTCGAAGCCGCCCGCGACCTCTCCCTGCAATCCCTCGAAGGGATCGAAGACGACCCGCGGCAGAAGTTGATGATCAAGCTCCGCGAATGGCACTTTCCCTCCCCCTACGGGCGCAACAGCATGGGGGAGAAGGATCAGCTCGAGAAGATGACGCTGGAATCCGCCAAGGCGGACTGGCACCATCGCTACCGGGCGAAGGACGCGATCCTGGCGCTGGCAGGCAATATTGATTTCCAGCAGGCGAAGGACCTGGTCGAACGGTCGTTCGGCGACTGGCCGACCGGCGACAACTTGCCGATCACGGAAACCCCGCCGCCCGGCAACTACCGCCACGAGCCGCAGCAGTCCGAGCAGACGCACATCGGCATCGCCTATCCGTCGCTGCTTGAGACTTCGCCCGAGTATTACACGTTGCGGCTTGCGATCGAGATCCTCTCGGGGGGCATGTCCGGCAGGCTTTTCACCGAGATTCGCGAGAAGCGCGCCCTCGTCTACAACGTCTGGGCGGGTTACTCGACACTCAAAGGGAGCGGCTCGATTCTCGGTTACGCCGGCACGAGCAACGACCGCGCCCAGGCCACTCTGGACACCTTTATCGCCGAGCTTTACCGGCTTCAGGAAGGGGTGACGGCCGACGAGCTCAAGCGCGCCAAGACCGGCCTTAAGGCCTCAACCATCATGCAGGGTGAATCGACCAGCGCCCGCGCCGGCGCGATCGCCCACGACTTCTTCATGCGCGGCCGCATTCGCACGCTGGAGGAAGTTAAGGCGGCCATCGATTCGGTTTCGCTGGACCAGGTCAATTCGTTCTTGAAGAAGACCCCACCGGGGCCGTTTACGATCGTGATCGTCGGGCCTAAGGAATTGACCATTCCGACGTGAGATCGGGCTCAAAAAAGCTTTACGTTTACCGCCGCCACGCGTAGGCTGGGCATCATGCCCATCGAAATCCGCTTCGATCGAACGCTCGTGGTGCGACTCGACAACGACCCGCAGTTCAGCCCGGAACTTGAGGATGTCGCAAGCCAACCGCTGTCGGCGCCGCCTGCGGTCGTGCTCGACTTCGGTACTGTGCGGCACATCAATTCGTCAGGCATCGCCCGGCTTCTCCGCCTGCGCAAACGCTTGATCGAGGAGAATGGGCGGCTCGTCCTCTGCGGCCTGAGCCCCCAGGTCACCAGCGTTTTCCAGGTCACCGGGCTCGACAAAATCTTCAACTTCGTCGATGGTCCGGATACCGCGTTCCCATCGCGTTCCTAACAAAAGGCCCGCGAGATCGGAATCTCGCGGGCCTCTTTCAATTTCAAATTCAAGGCGATCGTTACAGACGCGCTCCCGCCAACTGCAACCGCAGCAGCAGCAAGCCAGCGGACAACTGCGCGTCCTGCGCGAGCGGGTCCTTCTTCGCGACCTTCTCGAGCGCCTCAGCCTTCTTCTCGGGGGTTGCGGCCGCATCGCGGAGCACATCCATGTCCTGCCGGGAGTCGATCGCCGCCCGCATCTGCTCGGGGGTCATCTCCACCGTGACGTCGGGGTTGACGCCCCAATCCGTCGAGTTTTCCTCGCGGTGGATGCACTTGCCAAGGGGCAGGTAGTAATGGTGCGTTGTCAGCTTGAGGTAGGCGCTGCGGGCCGAAAGCGGGAAGAGCATTTGCACGCTTCCCTTGCCGAACGTCCGCTCGCCGACGATCAGGGCGCGATGGTGATCCTTCATCGCGCCCGAGACGATCTCGCTGGCGCTGGCGGAGTATTGGTTCACCAGGACGACCATCGGCGTATCCTTCACGTCGTCCGCATCGGCCTTGGCGAACTCTTCCTTGGGGAGGTTGGGCGTTTCGCGGTCGGCCTTGGTGCTGACGATTTTACCTTCGCTGAGGAACTTGTCGCAAATTTCGGTCGCGGTGCCGAGCAGGCCGCCGGGGTTGTAACGCAGGTCGAGGATCAGGCCCTTGAGGCCCGTCGCCTGCATCTCGGTTACGGCACGTTCCAGTTCGTCGGTGCTCAGTTTGGTGAACTGGGTCAGGCGGATGTAGCCGATCTTGTTTGCGGGATCGATGTAGTAATCCCAGCCGCCGCCCGGACGGTGCAGCCAGCCTTTGACGCTGGCGACCTTGATGGTCTGGCGGATGATCGTGTAGTCCTTAATCGACAGGTCCTGGCTTCGCACGGTGAGCGTGACCGGCGTGTTGGGCTTGCCGGTGATGTGCTTGACGGCCTGGTTCAGCGAGATGCCCTTGGCATTCTTGCCGTCGATGCGGGTGATGATGTCGCCGGCCTTGATGCCGGCCTTGTAACCGGGGGAGTCTTCGAGGGGGCTGACGACCTTGAGGCTGCCGTCGTCGTCGCTCTGGATCTGGATGCCGACGCCGCTGAACTCGCCCTGGGTGTTCTTGTTGAACTCTTCGACGTCGCTGGGCCAGATCATGCTCGTGAAGGGGTCCAACTCGCTGAACGCCGCGTCAGCGAACTCGCTGGTGAAGACCTCTTCGGGAAGCTGGATGGTGTCGTCATTGGTGTGGGCGATTTCGGTGATGGCGTCGCGAACGAGGCGCTGCTCGTTCGATGCCGTCGTGTTCTTTACCTTCTCGAGCCAGTTGTCCACGCGGGCGAGGAACTCGGCCTTCTTCCCTTGATCAGCCAAGCCGGGGAACGCGGTCTCCAGACCCTTGGTCGTGGCGATCACGCGCAGGCCGTTCAACCCGCCTAAACCAAGGTCGCGATAGCTGACCTCGCGGTAGTAGTTCATGCGCGCATCGACCAGCGCGTCCCAGAGCATGTTCATCTTGATGTCTTTGAGGCTCTGGTGCCAGTCGGTCTTGAAGGTGTCGTCGCGATCTTCGGGAATCGGCTTGGTCGTCGCTTTGCTGGTCGGCTGCGTGGTCGATTTGACGAAGACGTCGATCGATTCGCGGTCGTTTGACTCCTGCTCCTGGATCTTGCGGAACTCTTCTGGGTTGTACATCGCCAGCAAGCGGATGCGGCGGGTGGAAACCTTGAGCTTGTCCTTCCATTCCGGCGTCGCGGGATCGACCGAACTCAGGTCCGAATAGAGCCGCAGGGCCTTGAGCCATTGCTCCTTGGCTTCGTGCTGCCGGGCGAGTTCGATCGTCTCTTTGACGAGATCGTCGATCCACTTTTCGTTGCGGAAGGCTTTCTTGTCGTCGGCGAGCAGGTAGGCGCGCGCGGCATAGTCGAGGGCGTAGTCATCCTTTTTGTTCTTCAGGAGAACTTTGACGTCCCCCACCGCCTTATCGAACTGCTTGTGGCGCTCGGTGACGAACGTCTGCCGCTGGTCTTCGAACGCTTTGGTCCACTGGGCCATCTGCGTCAGTTGCGGGTCGTTCGCGCCGGCTGACGCGCGGGTGAGCAACTCGCTGGTTCGATCGAACTGCCCCAGCTTTAGCGCCTTAAAGGCCTCAGCTTTGAGCTGATCGACCGTCGCCAACTGCTGCGGCGCCGGCTGATCCGCGTGCACGAGCATCGGCACGGCGACTGCGGCAGTTCCGGCAGCCAAGGCCAGACCGAGCGCCCAACGACCAAACGTCTTTGTCATGGCAATCCTTTATGCAATTCGAGGGGAAAGCATGGGTTACAAGCACCGCGGCGCATCCATTTTGGCGCCGCCGCGCGATCGGACCGGACGGGTAGGTTACCTTACCTTCGTCAAATATACCCGTCAAACACATTCCCGGCGGCCGGGACACACCAATTAGACGTATTGGCACGCCCATTGTTCACGCACAGTCACTAACCACCGTCATACCCGCGCTACGCGGCATCGTTTACCAGCAGTGGAGGTTGCGACGGGTCTCATGTACCATCCGCCCCCTACTATAGTAGGCCCGGTTGGGCGATTTCTTCCTTGCTCTTTGCAACAGCCAACTGGCGACGTTTTTATGCCCACGATCACCTCCATTCTCGACCATAAGTTCCGCCAGGCGATAAAAGCCGCCTTTGACCTCGATACGGACCCCCTCGTTACCACCGCCCAGAATGAGAAGTTTGGGGATTATCAAGCAAACGCCGCCATGTCCCTGGCGAAGACGCTTGAGGCGAAGACGGGGCAGAAGACTAACCCCCGGCAGATTGCGGAGCAGATCAAGGGCAAACTGGATCTGGCGGAGATTGCGACGGAGATTTCGATTGCTGGGCCTGGGTTCATTAACGTGCGGTTGAGCCCGCAATGGGTGGCTGGGCTGCTTCAGCAGGCGGCTGCTTCGGGAACGTTGGGGGTGGATCAAACACCGACGCCGCAGACGGTCGTCGTGGACTATTCGGGGCCCAATATCGCCAAGCAGATGCATGTAGGTCATCTTCGCAGCACGATCATCGGCGATGCGATCGCGCGGACACTCCAGTTCCTTGGACATAACGTCATCCGCCAGAACCACCTGGGGGACTGGGGGACGCAATTTGGTCGGGTGGTCCTCGCGATGTGGTATGAGGCTGTATTCGATCGTACCGGCAATCATGCGGCGCTGGATCAGTTCATCGAACGCCATCGCGGCGCGGGCCAGGCGCTGGCGGAGGCGACAGCCGACGAACAGGACCCGGCGAAGCTGAAGGCGGCCAAAACGCAGCGCGATGCGACGGTGGGCGCGATTGTGCGGGAAATCGCGAAGTACCATCAGCGCTTCATCGATGAAGATCCCGACGGCACGAAATACTTCCTTCCGTACTTGAACGAGGATCGGCTTAACCTGGATGAGTTGGAGCGCGCTTACGTTTTCGTGTCGGCGATCACGGACAATCCCGAGGCGGAGCAGGTTGCGATCAGCCACCCGACCCATGGCCGGCAGACACTGGCCGGACTGCCGCGGTTGACGACCACGTTCATTCAAAATCCCGACGAGCCGGAAAACGAGCAGGAGCGGCTTGCGTGGGAGAAGGCGCGGAGGATTACGCTTGATGCGTGCAGCGATCTTTACCGCCGTCTGGGCGTGCAGCTCGCCGATCCGAGCGTGCAGGAACAACCGCTGGAGCGGGGTGAGTCTTTTTATAATCCGTATCTGCCGGAGGTCGTTAAAGATCTGCTCGATAAGGGTGTTGCCCAGCGGAGCGAGGGCGCTACTGTAATTCCGGTTCCCGGGTTTGAGGCGCCGCTGATCATTGAGAAGGGAAGCGGCGGGTATCTCTACGGCACCACAGACCTGGCGGCCATTCGATATCGCGTGGGTACGCTGCACGCTGACCGAATCGTCTATTTCGTCGATGCTCGGCAGGGGCAGCATTTTACGCAGGTCTTCTGGACCGCGCGGCAGGCGGGCTGGGCGAAGGATGTCACGCTGGAGCACGCGGCGTTCGGGACGATTCTTGGGCCGGACAACAAGCCGCTGAAAACGCGGGCGGGGGACAATCCGAAGCTTAAGGATTTGATTGATGAGGCGGAGCAGCGCGCGGCGGCCACGGTCCTAGAGAAGAACCCGGAGCTCGATCCGGCCAAGCGCGGGGATATCGCTCATGCTGTCGGTGTTGGCGCGGTCAAGTATGCCGATCTCTCGAAGGACCGCACCAGCAACTACGTCTTCGCATGGGAGCGAATGCTCTCGTTCGACGGCAATACCGCTCCCTATCTCCAGAACGCATATGTCCGGGTCCATGGTATTTTCCGCAAGGCTCGCGCCAATGGCATTGACGTGAACACTGATCCGGCTGCGATCCGACTCGAATCCCCTTTCGAGTTGGCAATCGCGAAGCATGTGTTGCGCCTCGGCGAGGTGATTGATCTCGTCGCGCGCGAACTCAAGCCGCACCATCTCACCAACTATCTCTACGAGTTGGCGACGCGTTACCACGCCTTCTTCGAGAACTGCCCTGTCCTTCAGAGCGAGCCCATCACCCGCGCCAGCCGCCTAGCCTTGTGTCGCATTGTCGCCGACACGCTGGGCAAGGGCCTCGACCTCCTTGGCATCGAACATCCCGAGCAGATGTAACGCGCGCTCGCGCGGTACAATTCCCTGATGCCCCGCTTTATCTGCGATCGCTGCGGCATGACGATTCCGCCGCACGCGCATTACGTCGTCAAGATCGAGATCTATGCCGACCCGGCGCTGCCGGCTGTCTCATCAGATGATCTCGAAGAAACCGATTACGCGCAGCGGACGGCGGATCTACTGCGCGAGATGGAAATGCTGTCGCCGCAGGAGTTGGAAGATTCCGTCCACTGGCAGCGCGACTTCAAAATCTGCCGGCCGTGTCAGCGTGCGCTGCTCAGGAATCCGCTCGGAGAAGCGTCATAGCGCGGGCTCACTTCGTCCCCGTCAGCGCCGACGACGTTTCATCGAACGCCGCGCGGATCTCCGCTCGCTCTGCCTCGCTTAGCGTGAAATTCATTGCACCGGCGTTGTGCCGGGCCTGCTCGGCGTTGCGCGCGCCGACCAGCGCCGCGGTGATTCCCGGTTCGTTGATCGTCCAATTGATCATCAACTGCGCGAGGCTTACTTTGTGCCTGTCCGCGATCGGTCGCACTTTTTGCAGCGAATTGAGCACGCGCTTGCGGCTTTCCGGGCGGAAGAATTTGTGGGCGGCGCGGTGGTCGCCGGGCGGGAATTCGCGCTCCATCGTCACGCTGCCGGTCAGCAGGCCGCGCTCCAGCGGGCTGTAACAGATCACGCCGATGTGGTGCTCGCGGCAGAAGGGCAATACGTCCGTTTCGATCTTTCGCTGGATGATCGAATAAGGCGGCTGATCGCTGGCCACCGGCGCCACCGCTGCCGCGCGCCGCAGCCACTCCACGTCGTAATTTGAAACGCCGATGGCGCGGATCTTCCCCTGCTCCTTCAGCTTCACCATCGCCGCCATCGAGTCTTCCACCGGCGTGCTCGCGTCGGGCCAGTGGATCTGATAGAGGTCGATCACGTCCGTCTGCAGGCGTTTGAGCGACTGTTCGCATTCGTACATGATCGATGATGGCCGGGCGTTCT
Organism: Phycisphaerales bacterium; assembly: GCA_028291615.1. Taxonomy (GTDB): domain Bacteria; phylum Planctomycetota; class Phycisphaerae; order Tepidisphaerales; family Tepidisphaeraceae; genus RYN-433. The sequence goes on from JAQGHM010000391.1 coordinate 54,715, forward strand.
TGCGGATGATGATATCGTTCCCCTGATTGTCCTTCTGCGGCCAGGGCTCGGAGCCTTCATCTTCCGGGCCGTCCCAGCGCATGCCGCACTTGGTCGCGATGACGACTTTATCGCGGCGGCCCTTGATGGCCTTGGCGACGAGTTCTTCGGAATAACCCATGCCGTAGATGGCGGCGGTGTCGATCGTGTTGACGCCGGCATCGAGCGACGCATGAATGGCGGCGATCGATTCGGATTCTTCCGAGCCGCCCCACATCCAGCCGCCGATCGCCCAGGCGCCGAAGATCACGGGGGACACCTTCACGTCTGACCGACCGAGTGTGCGTGGTTGCATCATGTCCGCACTCTAGGCGCAGGTTCTTCGGCGCGTCTATTCAGGAAATTAGATTTGGCTGTCCCCGCTCCAATGATGCTGCCGATCAACCCGCCCGTGCCCCAGCCCCCTCATTCAACAACTCAATCCGCTCGATCAAGCGTAACGCGACCACATCGTAGTTCCCGATCGCCGCAGTGTTCGGCGCTAATCGATGAACGATGAGCAGCGTATTTTGCCTGACGAAAGCGGAGTTGGGATATTCCACGTCCATCGTCTTTCCGCTGGATAAATGCAATCGAAGCGGAACAAACGGCTCGCGCTCGATCTCCTGCTTCAGGTCTTCGCTGGTCATGGCAGTATTCTACGGTCTTGCCTTTCTACTGCCTACGGGCTACTGACTATTGTCAACTTCTATGCCCCCCTTCGCCTCCCGTGCCGGACTCAAACTCGACCATGCCCTGACCGTCTTCCAGATCGACGTGACGGGCTTAACCTGCGCTGACCTCGGTTCGAATGTCGGCGGTTTTGTCGATTGTCTCCTTCAGCGCCGCGCCGCTAAAGTTTACGCGGTCGAAAAGGGATATGGCGTACTCGAGTACCGGCTTCGCAAGGACCCGCGCGTGGTCGTGATGGAGCGGACGAACGCGATGCACGTCAACCTGCCTGAGCCGGTTTCCCTCGTCACCATCGACGTCGCCTGGACGCGACAGAAGAACATCCTTCCGGCTGCCAAACGGCTGCTCAAAGAGGACGGCCGAGTTATCACGCTCATCAAACCACACTACGAAGCCAGCCCAACGCAGCTTAAGAAAGGCATCCTCCCCGAGGGCGACATTGGCGGCGTGGTAAAACAGGTGGAACAAGACTTTTATAACGCCGGTTTCACCCTTGAATCCCTGACCCGCAGCCCGATCGAAGGGGCGGGGGGCAATGTCGAAGTCCTCGCCATCCTTCGGCCAACAATCGACCACTCAAATCCTCAACGCCCCAGCCCGCCGCTCGTATAATCAACCACTGACAGCCAGACAACTAATAACCAGCAACTCCTCCCCTGAAATGCCCATCAAACTCGCCATCGCCGGAATCGGAAACTGCGCCAGCTCGCTCGTCCAGGGCATCCACTATTATTCCAACTCGGACAATGGCACGCGCGGCCTCCAACATCCGCAGATCGGGCCATACCGCGTCGACGATCTTCAAGTTGTCGCGGCGTTCGACATCGACACGCGCAAGGTCAATCGACCGCTTGAAGAAGCGCTCTTCGCCGCCCCCAACAACACCAAGCGGTTCGTCGCGTCCATTCCCAAGACCGGCGTGACGGTGCAAATGGGCCCGATTCTCGACGGCGTGCCCGATCACATGAAGGAGTATCCGCTCCACCAGCGCTTCGACGCTGCCAGCCTGCCGCCCGTCGATCTCGCCAGCGTCTTGCGCGACAGCGGCGCGCAGATCCTCGTCAACTACATGCCCGTCGGCTCGCAGCGGGCGACCGAGGCGTACGCACAGGCGTGCCTCGATACCGGCGTTTCGCTCGTCAACTGCGTGCCCTGCTTCATCGTTTCGGACGAGCAATGGGCTGGCCAGTTTCGCGCGAAGAACATCCCCTGCATCGGCGACGACATCAAGGCGCAGGTCGGCGCGACCATTACGCATCGCACGCTCGCGCGCCTCTTCAATGACCGCGGCGTGACCATCGACGCCACCTACCAGCTCAACACCGGCGGCAACACCGACTTCCTCAACATGCTCAACCGCCAGCGGCTTTCGAGCAAGAAGATCAGCAAGACCGAGGCGGTGCAATCGCAACTCGATGTCCCGCTCGACCCCGACCAGATCCACATCGGCCCCAGCGACTACGTGCCGTTCCAGAAAGATCAGAAGGTCTGCTTCCTGCGGATCGAAGGGAGCGGCTTTGGCGGCGTGCCGATGAACCTGGAACTGCGGCTTGCGGTGGAAGACTCGCCCAACAGCGCGGGCGTGGTGGTCGATGCGATCCGCTGCTGCCAGCTCGCAAGGGACGCAGGGATGGGCGGGCCGCTGGAAGAAGCCAGCGCCTGGTGCATGAAGCACCCGCCCAGGCAGATGATCGACAGCCAGGCGAAGTTGGCGCTGGAAGAATTCATCGTCGGCGCGGTCGCCAAGACAAAGTCCTCCAGCAAGCTTCGCGCGTAAGTCCCAGCGCGCTCCAGGTCATCAGGTTGCGGGGGCGGCCGCAAACCTTCCATCCGTCTTGATCCCCGCCTCCGCCATCAGCGACAAGGCAAGGACAACGACGGATACCCACAACTTCATGGGATAAACGTACCGCCAAGCGGCGACTTGCTTACAACTTATCGCGAATCTGTGCGGCCCGCGCACTTAACCAGCGAACCCCCGACCCTCGCCTACCCAATCGGCACGAAACCTTAGCGCCGCAACAGTTAGGAGCACATAGAGGCGGATTACGGTTAATTGGCACGGGGATTGAAGTAGTGGTTGTGAATCAGCAAATTTCGCCAGGGAGTTGTAAAAATGATCACGGATGACAAGGAAAGACACGTTAAGTTGATGATGTTTGGAGGATTGGTCGCCCTTTCGCTGGGGTTGGGGTATTCGATGGGGCTCAACCATAAACTGGACTCGCCGGCGAACCAGATCAAGCTGGGGCCGACCGATCCGGAATCGATCGTCCTTTTGCAAAAGGCCGGGCAGCGGGCGCGGGCGGCGGGGGATGCGAAGACGGCGGAGTGGCTCGACCAGGCCTGCAGTGAGAGCTCAGAGCGGTTATTTGCGTGGGCCACCGCAAAAGCGCACGGACAGCAGGTGCATGCCGGGGCGAAGTGACTGGAATTGGAGCGGCTGCGCTGGCATCCGCTTCACTTTTCGGACGCATTCGATAGATCGAGATTATCGAGATACCAGATCACGTTCGCGTTGGCGGTGCTGCAGAAGCCGAGCCAATCGAGCCGCTTGAATTCTGCGGATTTCAGCCGCAGCTTTGGCTTGTGGATTGGCTGCGCGCCTTCGGTGGTGACGGTCATCGACCATGTATTTGTGGAGTCCTTGCCCAGCGCGCAGCGGATCTCAAAGTGCGTCCATTTGCCTTCGGGGACATCGATCGGATCGGTGCCAGGGGCGGTCAGTTTTCCGTCCTTTACGGTGAAGCTGGGGCCGGGGTGATAGGGCTGGGCGTTGTCGCGCCATTCGTGAAAGATCACCGCACCGGCTTCGGGGCGGAGGTCGAAGGTGAAGGTGGTAATGCCTTCGGCGTGCGCGGGTTTGTAGAAGAGATGCGGATTGAACGCAGCGGCCAAGCCGGGAGCGTCGGTGATCTTGAGGCACTTTTTGCCTGAGGCGGCGAGTTGGTCGGTGACTGCGATCGCGTCGCCTTTTTTCTCCAGGACCAGCGTCGGGCCGGTGGGCTTGGCGTTGAGGGGGTAGCGCTCGAAATCGTCCTTGAAGGTCATGGGGCCGGGCGGTGGGGCGGGCGGTTCGACCTGCAGCGGTGCGAAGGTGGCGGAGGTGGCTAGCTTGCGCCACGCCTCGTCACCGTAGACGCCGGCCTGGGTGTAATCGAAGGGTTTGAAGCCGAGTTTCAGCGCGGGTGAGTCGGGTTGGAGATGAAAGTCCAACTTGGCGGGATCTAGAAATTTTGGATCGGCGACGATCGACCCGGCGTCCTTCCCACTCTTTTGCCACTCGTCGAAGCTCATGCCGGCGAACGTGATCGGCGCGCCCGAGGCGTTCCAATAGACGTTGTTCTTCAGCGCGACGTTGGCGTCCTTCCACAGGCCGTCGAGCAGCTTGCCGGCGTGATAATAGACGATGTTGTTTTCGAACGTGAAGGAGAGATGGCCTTCGGCGCGGCTGCGCTGGATTTGCTGGAGCAGGCTGTCGGCGAGGATGTTATTGCGAATGATGTTTTCCCTGCCGTAGTGCTGGTGGAAGCTGCCGGTCTTGGTGTTGTAGACGAGGTTGTTTTCGAGCGTGATGCCGCTGGAGCCTTCGTCGGTGTAGAGGCCCCAGCCGCCGTAAGAGTAAGCGTAGACGTCGTGGACGACATTGTTGCTGACGGTGGTGCCTTCGCTGGGGCCGAGCGTGTAGACGCCGCCCATGTCGGAGAGGACGCCGTGACCGATGTGGTGGATGTGGTTGAAGTCGATCGTGTTGCGCTTGGCGGCGGAAGGGCCGTAGCCCCAGACCCAGCCGGCGGAAACGCCGGTGTAGTAGAAATCGGCGATCTCGTTGTGAGTGACGGCGTTGTCGGGGGAGTGACCGATGAGGACGCCGACCGCGTCGGGCCAGATGCGGCCGCCAGCGCGGAGGATGTTGTTGTCGATCGTGATGTGGCTGGTGGCGGTGACGTCGCTGGGGACTTTCATCTCGCCGATGCGGACTGCGCCGCAGCCGAGATCGTGGATGTAGGAGTGGACGAGTTTGCAGTCGCGGCAACCGGAGCGGAACCAGACGCCGTAGGTGGGGACGTGGGCGAGCTCGCAGTTTTCGAAGGTGATATTTCGCGCGCCGTCGAGGTTGATTGCGCCGGGCATGGATGTGGCGGCCTGCGCGTCGCCCTGGCCCTTGTCGGGCAGCACCCACTGGGCATGTTGGAAGGAAAGGCCGCGCAGGGTGATGTGCTCGACGTAGCGTTTTTCCTGCGGCTTGCCTTCGAAGCGGATTAATTCGGTCAGGCGGGGAGCGATGACCTCGGCGGTGGCGGGATCTTCGCCGGGGAGTGGTTTGTAATAGAGCGTGCCGTCGCGATCGAGGAACCACTCGCCGGGTGCGTCGAGCGCTTCCTTGAAGTTTTCGAGATGGTAGCGCTGGGTGGGGTCGGGCTGGCCGTAGGAGTGGTGGGTGGGCGCGGGAAGCGTGAGGAGATTGGTGGCGGGATCGAAAGCGGCGCAGCGGCCGCGGCCGGTCTCCCATGAATTGTAGAAAACGACGGCGACGTCGGCGAGCTTGTCCTTGGGAACGGTGGCGAGGGGGCCGATTTCTTCGGGGCGCATCTTGAAGGCGCGGCCGGTGAGATCGGCCTGCGCGCCGGTGGCTGGATCGATGCCATTTTGAACGCGGGAGAGGATGTGGAAGGTGAACGTGTTGGGATGTCGGGCGCGCTGGGCGCGGTTGCCGTTGACCCAGAGTTGTTCGAAGTACCACTTGCCTTCTTTGACGCCGGGAACGGTTGTGGACCAGAGGCCGTCGGCGGTGGGTTTGAAGCCGGTGATCTTCGTGCCGCCTGAGAAGATGGGGGTAGGGCCTTCAGCGGCTTGGTAAACGATGGGCGCGTCGGCGCTGCCGCCATCGTCGGGCGTGAATACCAGCGGTTCGGTCAGTGTGTAGTTGCCACCTGCGACAATTACAGTCAGCGGTTCTTTGAGCGCTCCGACGGCTTTGAGTTTTCGAATGGCGTCGCGAGCGCCGTGAAGGGAGGCGAGGGGTCCGTCGGGGGTGTTGGGCTTTGTCGATTGTCCCGAATGGGTGTCGTTGCCATTGGGAGAGACGTAGAGGGTGGCGGCGCGGATGGGGAACGTGGTTAGGAAAACGATGAGCGTGCAGCTTGCGATCCGAAATTTCATGTCGCGTGTCTCCTCGTGGGGAGTACCGCGCGGAGAAGGTGGATGTTTGACAAAAGGTTTTTGGTTCAGCGGCGGGGCGAAGCCGCGAGCGGCGGGAGAAGACCCTCACCCAGCCTCTCCCACAAGCGGCGGCGCGATATGCGCAAAGCACGTGTGCGGGCACTTGCGGGAGAGGAGCAGGAGAGGAACATCGCGTGCTATCGCACCATTGATGGCAGCGTGGTCGGTCCGGCGTCGCCGGGGCGGGGGGCGATCTCGAAGAGTTTCATCCGCGCCCAGTTTCGCCAATCGGGCCGCGCATCTTTGAAGGCCAGTTCCTGCAGGAGTTTTTTCATCTCCTCGTCGCGATCGCCGCGGCGGTCTTTGGCGCGGGCGAGGTTGGCGAGATACTCCGGGTTGTCGGGGGCGAGCTTGCGGGCTTGCTCGTACGAATCGATGGCCTCGTTGTACTTCGTCACGTCCATCTCCAGCACCATGCCGAGGTTGTTCCGCACATCCGGGTGATAGGGCATGAGCTTGGTCGTGTTGTAGAACTCCCAAGCGGCGTCGTAGTAGCGGCCCTGGCGGTAGTAGATGAGGCCGAGGTTGTTGTGGGCGGGGCCGAAGGTGACGTCGGCATCGATGGCCTTGTGCAGGATCGCCTCGGCTTCTTTGTCCTTGCCCTGTTTGATCAATTCGTATGCGCGATCGTTTTCCGCGCGGGCCAGCGCCGGGTCGGGACCGGGCGGGGCATTGGCGATGGTCGGGCGATTGCCGCTCTGGCAACCGATCACCAGTGCCGCCGCGAACAGACAGATGACGAGCGGACTCTTCATATCGCGCGTCATCATACCGGCAACGTCGGCATCCATGAAACGCAGGCGGTTTTCGCGCTTACTTGGATGACTTTTGCGGGGAATAGGTAAGGTAATCGACTTCTACGCCCGCCGACCAGACTTCCTCGCCTGGCGCGGCGGACGCAGCGCCGCGCGTGGTGGGATCAGGCGGCGTGAGCTCGATCACCGTGGCCCGCGCGCTGGCGTCGATGCGCGAGAGGCTGACGAGAAACGAGGTCAGTTGCTTCATCGTCAACGGCTCGAAGCGGAGGAAGACGGGGAGTTCGCTGTAATCGGTGCCGGCGAGGCGCGTTGCGCTGCCTGGCTCGCTGCCGGGAGCGTCGGGGAGGCCGGCGGCGAGCGCGGCTTGGCGCAGCGTGGCGCTGAGTTGCGGCGCCTCCATCGCGACCGCGGCGGCGCGGCCCGGCGAGGCTTTCCAGCGGCGGATCTCCGCCAACGCGGCTTGTGCACCGATCAGATTATCGCGGGCGATTTGCGCTTCCTCTTTCAGGCGCAGCATGCGGAGATGGCAGAACCCGCCGAACAGAAACGCGGTGACGACGAGCAGCGCAAGCAGGAATGTTCGGCGTCGGGCCATGGCTATTCCTGCCCCCCTGCTGCGACCGGCGATTTGCCTGGTTTGCTCGCGCGAATGGTGAAGCGCCACGATCCGTCGGCCAGCTTTTCCATCTGCGGCGGCGGCACTTCCAGTCCTGCGCCGCGCGCGGCGGCGACGAGCACGTCAGCGCCATCGTACGCCTTGGATCGGCCGCCCAGTTCCGCCGTCGTCTCGTTGAAGGCCATGCGATCCATCTGCAAACTCGAATCCGGCGGAACGCGCGACAGCACATCGTGCAGGACGCGCAGCGCCGACCCTTGCGCGGCTGCGGGGAGCGCGGAGGAGCTGGTCTGGGTGAGTTTTTTCCGCTCGCTTTCGACCGTGGCGCGGACGTTGGGGGGCACTGGCCAGTTGGGGAATTCGAGCTTGAACTCATTGGCGAGTTGCGTCTCGTAGGATTGCGCGAGGTGGTCGTAGCCAACGGAGCGGTAGAAGAAAACGGCGGCGAGGACGAGACAAACTGCGGCGGCGGCTGTGAGCGCGGCATTCATCGGGCGGCGGATGACTCGGAGTGGGTCGCTGATTGACAAGGCGTCGCGGCGGAGCTCGACCCATGGTTTCACGCGGCCCGAGAGCACGTCGGGCGCGATCGCGATGACGGTCTGCTCGATGGTCAGGTTTTGGACGGCTGTGATGGCGAGGCCAGTTACCGCGGCCAACTCTTCGATGATCGGCGACTGGTCTAAGTCAATCGCCACTGCCTGTTGCGAACCTTCGAGTTCCGCCAGTAGAACGTCGAGTTCGAAGCGGACAGCTTCAAGTTGATCGGACGCCAGCGACCACCGGTCTGGCACGTCGCCTGCGCGCGTGATCAGGTTGATCGACGCGCCTTCCCGCCAGAGGAGCACGGTCGTGGCGGCCCCGCCCCATCCGTAGTGCTGCGCCGCCAGCAACGCCGCCGGCGACATGCTCTGTACAACCACGCCCGCGGCCTCGAGCGCTTTGACAATCGGCACAACGCGATCGTTGGCAACGCATACGCCCAGGGCGCTTTCGTCATGCTCAATGAAATCCGCAGTGAACGCCTCGGCTGCAAGCGGCAGCTTTTCCTCCAGCCGAAAGCGCATCGCGGCGCGATCGTGCCGAGGCAGGCCCTGCGTGGAGATCGACGCCGCCATGCACCATGACGACGGCAAGGCGAGGAGGACGCCTTCGCCCTGATATTGCCGCTCGCGCAGCTTGGCCGCCACCGCTGCGGCGATCTCATTCGCAGACGTTTCTCGGTCGATGCGCAATTCATCCACAGCGCCGGCGGAGGCGATGCGCCAGGAGTCGTCGCCTGCGAAGAGGATGGTGGTGAGCGGGGACATCGGGCTATCCGCCGCTCCCTTCGCGCAGCTTGGCGATGGTCAGTCGCTGGCCGGCGACTTCGACGTCGACCTGCGCCGTGCGGATCGCCACGATCTTCGCGCCATTCGCCAATTCGCCCAGGCCTTTGATTTCGACGATGCCGGAAGAAGTTCGAATCATCGCCAGCGAGTCGCCGATCGTGCCGATCAACACAAATGGCCCGCCCGGCCCGGCGGGCGTTGCGGTCATTTCGGAAATCGGCGCAGTTACCGGCGCATCCGACAGCGACTTCCGCAGGCTAAGCCGCCAGATCGGCTCGAATTCCGCCAGCGACAATTGCGAATCCACCGAACCCTGTGAAGTCGCCGCAGCCCGCCGGCCGATCCCGCGCGAATCAGAATCCACCTCCACTGGCGTCAACACGCCTAAGCCCGCGCAGACGATCGCCCCCGCCGCCAGCCCCGCCGCCAGGGTCCACAAGCCAAGATTCACCTTCCGAACGTTCATCCCAATCTCATCTCCGTGTCCTCCGTGACTCCGTGGTAAGAATTCTCTTCACCACGAAAATGACCATATCGCGGGCCGCTTCGCATCTGCCTCATCGGACACGAACAGATCATACCCGTCCCGCCGCCCGTTGCGTGAAATGACCCAGAGCGAGTGACAACTCGAGGTTTCGGACAGGGCGAAATTGCCCTTGTTTTTCAGCGATTCTCCCGCTGCCTTAGTCATCAGTTCCTGCAGGCGATCCGCGGGACTTTGGTCGAATGATCCTTCGGACGCGCGCCGGTCAAACAGCTTATCCCGTGCCTCGACCAGGCGATTAATTTCGACTGCCGTGAGCGATCTGCCCGCCGCCAGGCCCAGCGCCGTATCGCTGGCGCGGCGGATGTTCATTGCGCCATTTCCCCAGCAGGTCATCAGGTCGACTGGCGCAATTCGGCTGCCGGGCAGCGGCCGCACCAATTGCACAGCCGGTACGCCATCGAACACCTGCCCCCAACCGCCGACGGCCAAGGCGCTCGAGTTCCAGATTGGTTGCGTTGCTGCGGGCGCGGTGGTTGTGTTGCGAATCGGCTGAAGCACGCCGCCGATCGTCGCCCGCAGCTTGATTCGGTTGGACATGCCAGAGCCCGACAGGCCTTGCCGGATGCGCGTCTCAGCCAGGGGGAGATCGGCGCCGCTGAGGATCGCGTTGACGTTGGCTTTGGCTTGCTCGTCGGCGAGGATCATGTCGAAGGTCATGCCGCCGAGTTTCACGGCGACCGCGTAACTTGCCGCTGGCCGCCGCCGCTCTTGTTCCAAGGCGGAGAGGATCGGCTCGACGTGCGGTAACACCGCTTTGCGGCAACTCGCGACGCCCCATCGGCGCTGGAGATCGTCTTCGGTGCTGCGCGCCGCCACCGCGGCGCGACCGGCGAGGCGGCTGACCGAGACGAGCAGCGTGGTGGAAAGGACGAGCAGCCCCAGCACCATGATCAGCACGTATCCGCGCGGCCTTCGCCTCATCGCAGCACCATTTCGCGATCGACCACGCGGTTGAGGAACTCGATGCGCACGCGCACGCGCGATGGCACGCGCCGCGCCGCCACGATCGCGCCGCTGCCGTTCGCCCCGCGCAGTCGCTCGGCCACGTCGTCGCCCAGGTGCACGGGATCGGCGTCGTCCGACACGACGGTCAGCGTTACCTTTTTCACCCCCGCCGCCACCACCTCGCTCCACCGATCCGGGCGGATCGCATCATCCAGGTATGTCTGCTCGCGAAGGAGCACGCCAGCGCTGGTTCCCGATCGCGCGACACGGTATCGCACTTGCGCCAGACGCTGGTTCGCCGCGAACGTTTTCGCGTCGATGCCGCCGAAGCTCACTAGCTCGAATTCGCTTTGATGGGTCGCGCCGACGATGGCGGCTCCGTTCGCCAGGTCGCGCCGGATCATTTCCATGACGCCTGTGGATGAATCGATCGCGGTTCGCGATTCCATTCGGCGGCGATCGCGCGCCAACGCCGCCGTCGCCGTCAGGACACCGCCCATCAGGATGGCGGCCAGCGTGGTCGCCAGGAGCATTTCGATCAGGGTGAAACCGCCGCGCATTCTGCGTCGTGCGATCATGGCCGCTCCTCACGTCCGCGGAGGTGCTTCACCACGTCGATCGCCAGCACGCGCTTGCCCGCTTCGACGACTTCGACTCGCACGATGCCCGCGCCCAGGTGCGCCGCGCCGGGATCAGCGACCCACTCCGTCCGCCAGGCGCATCCTTCCACCCCGGCGAGGCTGCCGCGCGCCGGCACCGGGATCGAATCATTCCCCTCGCCCCCCATCCAGCCCGCCAGCATGCGGTCCACCGCCTCGGCCGCCTGCGTGCGCCGCTGCGCCGCCTCCCATTGGCGCATGAAGCGCCCGCGCGCCAGCGTCACCGCGCAGACGAGCACCGCCAGCACGACCAGGCCGGCGATCACTTCAATCAGCGTCACGCCCGGGCGCGACCTTCGCGAAAATGGCTTCGACCTGCGCATCATCCGCCAGGGTTAGAGTTTCCCCGCCAAGACCCGTCACAATCACCCATCGCTGCGCCTCTGGGCCGACGAGTTTCACCGCGTACGTCTGTGACACGCCCAGCGGTGAAACCGCGATGGACGTTTCGCCGTATTCCTCGGTTCGGGATTTCGTCCGCACCGCTTCGATACGGAACGGACTGGCGATTGTCGTCCGAAAGCTCACCTCTGCGCTCCGGCCTTCGCGTCGCTCCAAGGTGCCTTCGGAGATGTCGAATACGATCTCCACGTTGCGCCCGAAGCGCCGCGCGAAGTCGCGGGTCGACGCATCCAAATACTTCAACTGCTCGATCGCCTCCGACATCCGGGCGCGCCGCAGCGGGGCGCGAAAGCTCCACGCGACGGCCGTCGCCAGCACCCCCAGGATGATCACGGCGACCATCGTCTCCACCAGTGTGAACGCGCGGCGGTTATAGGGAGCGACCGATTTCATTTCTTGGCCGACTTGACCTCCACGTCGCTGTTGGTGATGTCCGCGTCCGCGCCGCTGCCCCCTTCGCGGCCGTCGGCGCCAAAGCTGATGATGTCGTACGCGCGGTTGCGTCCCGGCTGAACGTATTGATAAGGCCGGCCCCACGGGTCGTTTTGCAGCACCTTGATGTACTGGGGCACCAGCACCGCCAGCCCTTCCTGGTTGGTGGGGAATTTGTCGCGATCGCCGTGATAAAGATCCACCGCGCCGTCCAGCGTGACGATGTCCGAGATCGCCCGCTTGTGCTTGGCCTTGTCGAGCATGCCGGTGGTCGCGTAGGTGATGATCCCCGCCATCAGGCCGATGATCACGACGACGATCATGATCTCGACCAGGGTAAACGCGCGGCGCGCTCTTCCTTCCCTGCCTACTGCCCTCTGCCTACCGCCTACTGTTTCACTGGATCGCATTTCCGGCCTCCAGTATCGGTAAAACCGTCGCCAGCACAATGAACAACACGACCAGTGCCAACGCGACGATCAGCAGCGGCTCGAGCACCGCCGTCAGCCGTGCCGCCGCCGTCGAGACCTGCTGGTCGTACGTATCGGCGAGTCGATCCAGCATCTCCTCAAGACGCCCCGATTGCTGGCCGACTGCGAAGACCTGCACCACCATCGGCGGGAAGGCGCCGGTGCGCTCGATCGCTTCGCAGATGTCGCCGCCGGCGTTGATGGCGCGCTCGCACTCGACCAGCGCCTCGCGCAATACCCGGTTGGCTGTTGTCCGCTGCGCGATCTGCACTGCCCGCACGAACACGACGCCGCTCTTGAGCAGCGTGCCGATGACCACGCAGATGCGCACGATCGCCTGCTTGCGGATCAGGTCGCCGAGGATCGGAACCTTTAAGACAAATCGATCCCAGGCGCTCCGACCGCGCGGCGTGCGGAGCGCTGCGCCGAACCCGGCGAATACCGCGATGCCGCACACGGCGATCAGCCACCACCATGACACCAGGAAATCGCTCAGGCCCTTCACCACGCGCGTCGGCAGCGGCAATTCCTGTCCCTGCTCGATCAGCGGCTCGAGGATGCGCGGTATGACAAACGTCATCAGGAAAATGCTCGCCGCGATCGCCACCGTTAGCACGATCAGCGGATAGATCAGCGCCGTTGCGATCTTTCCCTTGAACTGTTCGCTGCGCTCGCGAAACTCCGCCAGCCGCTGGAGCGAGGCATCGAGCGTCCCCGCGTCTTCGCCCACTTCGGTGATGTTGACCGCCAGTTCGTCGAACACGCCCGGGTGCTCGCGCATCGCCTGCCCCAGGCTCGCCCCGCCCGCCACGCGGTCCCGCAACAGCAGGATCGTCGTGTGAAACTTCCCCTTGTGCTGCCGCGCCAACGTCTCCAGCGCCTCCAGCAGCGGCACCCCCACGCCCAGCAGCGTCGAAACCTCGCGGATAAACCCACTCACCCGGGCTCGCACCCGCCCTGATGCCCGGCGCCATTTCAGTTGCCCGACAGTCGGCTGGGCCGCCGACAACCCCCGCACGACCAGCCCGCGCTCGCGCAGCAGATCCCGAGCCTGCCGTGGCGTATCGGCGGCGATCGTCCCGCTGCGCTCCCCCGGCTCGCGCGTGTCCAAAGCTTTGTAGGCAAAGACCGGCATGCGCCTACAGGATAACATCCGCCGGAAGATTATCCCCAATCACTTCGCCGGCGCCTGCCGGGCCATCAGGAGCTTGCCATCCTTCTCCCCGACCGCAAACCCGATGATGCCGAGCACGCGCTTGCCGTCCTTATCGGAAAACTTCATGTCGAGTTGCTTGATAATCGCGATGTTCGCGCGCCCGGCGACGCCCGGCTCGGTGCGCTCCTTCTCCACCGCCTTGGGGTCCGGATCGACGAGCTTGAAATCCCAGACCACGTCCTTCTGGTTGACCAGGTCGGCGTACATTCCTTCGGCCTCCTTCTTCGTCTTCTCGCTCACCCGGTCCCAGCAGGTCAGTTCGACCAGCGTGGCGGACTTGTGGTCCTTAAACGCCTTCTGCACCGCGGCGACGAACCGCGCCTCCTCAGCCGGCGGTGCGGCCCGCGCTGCCAAAGGCGCCACAACCACGAGAAGAAGCGAGAGGGTCACGGTCACTTGTATGCTTTGTGGGCTCATGAAATCTCGGACGCCAATCCCGCACGGAAGTTCCGCACCTTGCTCCGCGCGTTAGACGGTCGCCGGCGCATCGTTCACCGAATCGATCGTGCCATCTTCCCCCTCCGGCCGCATCGTCACGCGCTCCACCTCGCTGGTCGTCGTCACGCCCGCCAGCACCTTTTCCACGCCGTCATCTCGCAGCGTTCGCATTCCGGCCGCGACCGCCGCGTCTTTGATCTCCGCTGCTGTCGCGTGGGCCTGGATCAGTTTTCGCACCCGTTCGTCCATGCTCAGCAGCTCGAATGTTCCCACGCGCCCGCGAAAGCCCGTCCCGCGGCAGACCGGACATCCCCGCCCCTTCCGCATCCCCGCCGCCTTCGCAGCGCTCACCCCTAGCCACTCCAATTCCGCCTCGTCTGGTGTAAACGGCGCTGCGCACACCCCGCAGATGCGCCGCACCAGCCGCTGCGCCATTACGCCGACCACGCTGCTCGCCACCAGGTACGGCTCGATGCCCAGATCCAGCAATCGCGTCACCGCGCTGGCTGCGTCGTTTGTGTGCAGCGTGCTGAAGACCAAGTGCCCCGTCAGCGACGACTGGATCGCCATCGTCGCCGTCTCGCGATCTCTGATCTCGCCTACCATGATCACGTCCGGGTCCTGCCGCAGCACGCTCCGCAGGCCGCTGGCGAAGGTCATTCCCTTTTTATCGCTCACCTGGGTCTGGCTGATCCCTTCGAGTTGGTACTCGATCGGATCCTCCAGCGTCAGCACGTTTTTCTCTTTGCTGTTGATGCGCTTTAAGGCCGCATACAGCGTCGTACTCTTGCCGCTGCCGGTGGGGCCGGTCACCAGCACCAGGCCGTGCTCGACGCCCACCAGTTCCTGAAATCGCGCCAGTGTTGACGCGTCCATCCCGATCTCGGCCAGCTCATACAGGCGCGCGCTTTTATCGAGAAGCCGGATCACCACGCGCTCGCCATAGCTCGTCGGCAGCGACGCGATGCGCAAATCCACCACCCGATCCCCGATCTGCACCGTTGCGCGGCCGTCCTGGGCCAGGCGTTTCTCCGCGATGTTCATCCGGCCCATGACCTTCACGCGGCTGACCACTTCCTCCTGCACGTTCTTCGGCAGCGCGAACGCGTCATACAGCACGCCATCCACCCGCGTGCGCACCATCAGCCGCTCTTCGTATGGTTGAATGTGCACGTCCGACGCGCTCGACTTGGCGGCCTCAAACAACATCAGGTTCACCAGCTTGATGACCGGTGCCCGGCTGGCGTTATCCAGCAGATCCTCCCGCGCTCCCAGCCGCCGCACCTCGTCCAGCACCGTGTTGCGATCGAGCTTCTCGATAAACGCCTGCGCCTGCCCGGTGCGCTCCTGATACGCCTGGTTGATCGCCGCCAACACCACGTCCTGAGAAGCCATCACCGGCACGACCAGGCGATTCAAAAACCGCCCCACGATCTGCACCTGCTCCAGCCCCGCCGGATCGCCCACCGCCAGCAGCAACTGATCCCCATCCCCCATCAACCCCAGCACATGATGCTGCCGCGCAAACGCGATCGGCACGGCGTTCATAAACTCCGCCGATGGCGCGAACGCACTAAGATTCTCCAAAAACCCAATCCCCATGCCCGTTGCGACCGCACGAGCAATCGCCGCCTCGGGCGCCCCCGCCGACCGAGCCGCACAAACCGTGGCCACAATGCCGCCCAGAGCCGGCAGCGCGCCGTTTACCAGCCCCGCCAATTCGCTTCGCACTCGGTCCGCCACCGGCATGGGCTGGATCGTAACAGCATACCCCGCAAAACATAAAGGAATGCCGTAGTTTTGCGCGCCCAACTTGTTTGCGCGATTACAGCGTTCGGCTCCCATTAGCCGATGCTCCCCTAATCTGATGCCGCGACCCGTTTACACCCGAAGGTACGCCCCATGCCCATGACCCAGCAATGCATCCAGAAGCACTACGAAGGCGCCTGGAAAGCCAACAGCGACGCCGCCAAGCACCTGCGCGACATCACCTACTCCAGTCCGATCGAAGACGCGATCGTCTACCCGCTTTACCGGCGGATGATCGCCGACCTTCGGCTCAAGGCGACCGGCGGCGACGTGCTGGACATCGGCAGCGGCGCGGGCCGATGGATCCGCTTCTTTCTGGAGAACTTCTCGCCCAAGAAACTCGTGGGGGCGGACTACACGCAAGGTTCGATCGATTTGTTGAACAAGTGGTTCCCCACCGGCTGCGCGCCGCAGACGGATCTCTCCTTCCGCCTGACGGACATCACCAACCCCGCGCTCGACCTCGGTCAGCAGTTCGACCTGATCAACATCGCCAACGTCCTCTTCCACATTCCCGAGGCCGATCTTTTCAACAACGCGATCGCCAACCTGAAGAAACACGTCAAGCGCGACGGGATGATCGTCACCACGGAATACCTCCCGCGCGCCCCCGTCCGCACCGAATGGATGCTGGTCCGCGACCGTTACCACTTCGAGCACGCCATCAAGCAGGCCGGCCTGCGCATCGTCGCCATCAAGGCCTTTAACATCTTCGCCAACGACCCCATGGGCATCGAAGGCCCCGACGACGGCGCAAGAGGCGACTTCAACAAGGTGCGGGCGATGATCAGGAGCCTGGGCGCCGCCAACGCAAGCAGCGAGGAAACAACCCGCTTCGTCATCACGTTCCTGACGGAAATAGAAAAAGCGCTCCTGAGTTTCTGCGCCGATCGGATCCCCGATATCGAAATGCCATCCCAGAAACTGGTCTTCCTCGCGCCGGTGTGAGCCCGCATCAGCAATTAGCGACCAGCAACTTCCTCTTCACCGAATCGGGATCGGCGAACTCTTCGGATATTGCCCCGACACCCCCACGTCTTTCATCGCCTTCTCGGATAAAAACTTCAGATCCCCAAAGCGATCGTCCCGCAAGATCACCGGCCGGATGAAGACGAACAGCGTCACGTCCTGCTTCGCCTTCGCCCGCGTGCCGAACAGCAGCTCCACGACTGGGATATTCCCGATGAACGGGATCGTGTCCTTCGATTCGCGGAAGTTCTTCACGCGCAATCCGCCCACCACGATCGTGTTCCCGTCCGGCACGGTCACCGTGCTGTCAATCGAATTCTTCTGGCTCGGCGGCGGCAATCCCGCCCGCCCGGTCCCCGTAAAGTTGCTCAATTCGATGCTGTAACTGAGCTGCATGTAGTCGCTCTCGCTGATGTGCGGCTCGACGCTGATCGTCGTCCCCGCCTGCGCCAGCCCGCCCAGCCCCGTGCGCGATTGCGTCGTGCTGGTATCGAGAATCTCCGCGAATGGCTCCTGGCTGACGCTCTGCAGCTTCCCCTTGCCGTTGTCGTTCACCAGCAGTTGCGGCGCCGAGATCAGCCGCGCCCGCGAGTTGCTCTGCAGCGCCCGGATCACCACGTTGGCGATGTTCGGCGACAACAACGCAAACGTCCCGCCCGTCTTGTCGATGGGCGTCAGCGCCCCCGTCGCCGGATCCAAATTGCTGATGCCGAACGACCCAAACGCCAGAATCTTATTGCTCCCCGCCCCGCCCGACTTGCTGATGTCCACGCCGAACGAAAAATTGTCCGACGTATCCAGCGTCACGATCGTGCATTCGATCTGCACCTGCGGCCGCCGCTCATCCAGCTTATTGATCAAACCCGCATACATCTGCTGCACCGCCGGCGGCGCGATGATGATGATGCTGTTGGTGTTCGCGTCCGCCGTCACCGTCGCGTTCTTCGCCTTGGCGTCAGTGCCGCTTCCATCGTCGCCATCCCGCGCTGGCGCGTCGCCCGGGTTGGTTCCCGCTGCGCCTTGCCGCGACGCCCCGCCCAAGGCGCTCAGCGGCCCGAGATCGTCCGACCGTGGCCGCGCCGCAGCCATCGCGCTCCCCGGCGCAATCACCGCGTCCCGACCAGGCGTCAGTGGCTGATACCCCGCCGTCGGACGGAGCGGAATCCGATTGTCTCCTGGCGCTTCAGGCGGTGGCAGCAGCGACCGCCCCGCCCCGCTCTCTCCATCGCCGCCAGCCGGTCGAATCACGCTCGCCTGCTCCCCCATCAAGCTGCTGATCGTCGCCAGCACGTCCGCCGCCCTCGTGTTCTTCAGCTTGTAGAATCGGATCGGACTTTGCCCCTCAGCCACCGGTTGATCCATTTCTTTCACGAGCGATTCGATCCGCGAATGCACCTCGTCCGTCGCCGACACCACCAGCGACTGCGAATCGCGATCCACGCTCGATTGATACGCCCGTTTCGACCCAATGAGGTTCTTCACCAACCGGTCCAGCCGCTCGGGCGCGAGCATCTTCAACCGATACACCCGCGTTCCCAGTTCAAGCGGCTTGTCCATCCCCGCAATCAGCCCGATGACTTCATCCATCCGCGCCTTGGGCGCGATCACCACCACCTGACCCGTGCGCTCATCCGGCGTAATGACGATTCCCGATCCGCTCGCCCCGGGCGCTCCGCCCCCGCCATCCTTGCTCGTCAAAATCTGCTGCACCGTCTGCGCTATCGCCGCCGGCTCGGCATTCTTAATCGCGACGAACCGCACCTCGACGGGCATCCCCTCATCCAGCGTCTTGATCACCTGCTCCACCCGCGCGACCGCCGACGGATAATCGCTGATGATCACCGACCGCTGCCCGCCCACCGCCTGAATCTGCCCGCCCGGTGAAAGAAACGGCCGCACCGAATCCACCACCCGCCCGGGATCGGTCTGCTTCAGGTTAAACACCTCAATGATCGGCGTCCCCGATCCCATGCCGGGCGCCCCCGCCGGCTTTGCAACCGCCGCCAGGTTCGTTGCCGACACGATCTGCTTCCACCCCGGCAGTTCCGCATCCACCATCGCCATCTGCTTCATCCGCAGCGCGCTCTGCAAAACTCCCAGCAGCGCGCTCTCCGGCACGTCCACCGGCACGCGGATGATCACCTTCTTGGCGTTGATTGAATCATCGTAAAGGATCGGGATCTTCAGCCGCTTGGTGACGATGTCAGCCAGCGTGCGCAGTTCCACGCCGTCCGCCGGGAAATCCATCGTGACTGCTTTGTCCCCCACCGCCTGAGTCGCCGGCGCACCCCCAGCCTGCGCGAACACCCCCGGCGGCGACGCGCACATCCAGGCGAAAAAAAGAAAAGGCAGCGAACCGCGCCTCATGCTGGAAATGATAACGCTCCCTCCACGCCATTGCACAAAGCAGACGACTACCGCGCCACCCCAACTTAGCATTCAGCTCCCCCGCCGCATCCCCAGCGCCATCCCCCCCAGCGCCAACAATGCCAGGCTCCCCGGCTCGGGTGTCACCGTCACCGTATACGCAGTCGTGCCCTGATTCGCGAACGCATGATCGCTAAACGGAATCGGCATGTCGTTCTGCGACCCCGTCCAACCAGTGTTGGCATCGCTCACCGTCTTGATCAGATAATCGCCCGCGAAGGTCCCCGGCAACACCTGGATCGTGTAAATGGCGCTCAGCCACGGTCCGGTCCCGTAAAAGAATCCCGCCGTCGACTGTGCCTGGGTCAGCCCGCCACCCAGATCAACCAGATTCTGCGGGTTTAACAGGGAATTCGCACTGTTCAGCACGGCGATGTTGTCAGGCGTGGGAACCGTGTAAGCCGCGTTGGTCAGCCCCCGGTTGGTAATCCTAAAATGTCCCGCTCCCGCGCCCGGAGCACTCAGATAATAGCTCAGCCCCGTCGTCTGCTCGATGGTGCTATTGAGATACACGCTCACCGTAAATGAACTGCCCGGCGCAATCCCCACGTCGGTCTTGCCCGGAAGTCCCAAACCATCATCGAATATTAAAGTTACCGATGCCCGTGCCCCAGCTGCTGGAATCGCAGCCAGCGCCACCGCCAACAATCGCCCCTTCGCCTTGTTCCAATTGCCCATCGCTCTCTCTCCTCGCCTGCAATCCGCCCCGCGCGTAGTTTCTCACAATCGCATGAGAGTTCAATGAGAAACCGATTGATCCGCATAGTTTTTACTTGCAAATCACTTCATCGCAAACAAAATCGTTTGACAATTAATAGAAATCCCATGTACCGTCTCACTGGACTCGCGGAATAATCAGTTGCGTTGGTCTGGCGGAGCTGTCGGTCCAATCTCAAGTCTTACCGTCTCCGGGCGACTCCGCCACATTCAGTTCGATTCGCTTCCATTCTGTACGACAATTTGCGCGCGGAACGTCGCCTGACCTCTTCGCGCGTGACTCGCATCTCGATCCACACCCGGGAGAAACGCGTATGGCCCGCCGCACCGCCGTCCCACTGTCCCTCTCGCTGACCGCCCTGCTTCTCTCATTCGCGCTTTGCCCATCCAGCGCCCTCGCCCAGCCCGTCGTCCAATCGGTCGTCTCGCGCCTGTCGCACGGCGGCACGATCTATGACGTCGCTCTGCCGCAGTCGGGCGCAGGCGGGATCGAGTGCCGCACCGTCGCCGCCGGTTTGAATATCGTCGTCACGTTCGACAAGCCCGTCACCGCCGGCGCCGCCGCCATCACCGTCGGCAAGGCGACCGTCGGCGCGGTCAGCTTCACCGGCGGCGTCATGAGCATCCCGCTCACCGCGGTCACCAACGCTCAGGCCATCACGCTCACCCTCTCCAACGTCATCGATAACGCCGGCGGCACCCTCCCCTCGGCGCCCGTCTCCTTCCGCGTACTCGAAGGAGACATCAATGGCAGCGGCAATGTCACCGTCGGCGACGTCAACTTCGCCCAGTTCCTCGTCAGCCTGGCCGCGATCAACTACTCCTCCTTCCGCGCCGACATCAATCTGAACGGCTTCGTCAACGTTAGCGACGTCAACTACGTCAAGTCCCGCTTCAACACTATCGTGGCTGGCGGCGCTGCGCAAAACACGGCCCCGACCATTTCCAACATCGCCGACCAGAGCACCCCCGGCGGAACCGCACTCGCCCCCGTCAGCTTCACCGTCGGCGATGCCGAATCGGGGCCCGCCGCCCTTTACGTCTCCGCCACCTCAAGCGATACCACCCTCATCCCCAACGCCAACATCTCCATCAGCGGCTCGGGCGCCAGCCGCGCCATCGGCATCACCCCCGCCCTCGACGCCAACAGCCAACCGCTCACCGGCACCGCCACGATCACCGTCAAAGTAAACGACGGCGTTATTACAACCATCGACACGTTCCTCCTCACCGTCGGCACCCCGCAAAAGCTTTACGTCACCAGCCTCCGCCCTGAAGACGACGCGACCATCACCTCCGGCGCTGGCTCCGCCACCCTTCTCGTCGACGCCGCCGAAACCCAGGCCGTCCTCCGCTTGTCCTATAGCAATCTGACGACGAACAGGACCGGCGCCCACATCCACGGCCCCGCCGACCCGGGCCAAACCGCCAACATCATCTACGACATCGACATCGCCACCCCGCAGGCCGATGGCTCTTACCTCTGGGTCTTCCAGCCAGCCGGCATCACCTCCGTCCAGGATATCCGCGACGCCCTCCACTCCGGACGCCTCTATCTCAACATCCACTCCGCCAAGTACCCCAACGGCGAGATCCGCGGGCATTTCAACTTCGCCGCCGGTTCCACCACCTTCACCCCCCCGCTGCCTCCTCCCGCCCTCCCCGGCGGCACCCCGACCGACCAGAACGCCGCCCGCTTCCTCCTCCAAGCCACCTTCGGCCCTGCCCCCGATGACACGACCGACACCAACCAGGCCAATCACACGATCGCCGCGGTCAAGAGCATGGGTTTCAACAACTGGCTCGACTCCCAGTTCAACACCCCGCCGACCTTGATGAAACCGATCATCGAGGGCCGGATCATCGCGTCGCTCCCGCTCTACTCCCTCGACCAGTCCAACATCACCGACGTCTGGTGGTACCTCACGCTCAAGTCCCCCGACCAGCTCCGCCAGCGCATCGCCTTCGCCTACAGCGAGATCTTCGTCGTCTCGCGCGTCGAAGAGGCCATCAGCGGCGAACCGCTGGGGCTGGCTAGCTACCACGACATGCTGGCCACCGACGCCTTCGCTAATTTTCGAACGCTCCTCGAGGATGTAACCCTGCACCCCATCATGGGCCAGTACCTCAACATGCGGGGGAACAAAAAGCCCGTCAGCCCCACGTTCACCGCCCCCAACGAAAACTACGCCCGTGAGATCCTCCAACTCTTCACCATCGGCCTCAACGCGATGCACCCCGATGGCACGCTCAAACTCGACGCCACCGGCCTCCCCATTCCCACCTACGACCAGAACACGATCCAGAACTTCGCACACATCTTCACCGGCTGGGACACCGACACCGTCGGGTACACCTACTCCTTCTGGGATACAGCACTGGTCCCCCCAGCCGTTAATACCACAGGGAAGACCTTCTATGTCCGCCCCATGACCGTCCGCTCCGGCAACCATTCCAACAACACCAAGGCACTGCTCAACGGCCTGGTCATCACCGGCCTCACAACCTACTCCACCGCCACCGCCACCGCGGAGCTCGACCAGGCCCTCGACAACATCTTCAACCATCCCAACGTCGGCCCCTTCATCTGCCGCCGCCTGATCCAGCGACTCGTCACCTCCAACCCCAGCCCGGCGTACATCTACCGCACCGCCGAAGTATTCCGCGACAACGGACAGGGCGTCCGCGGCGATATGAAGGCCGTCATTAAGGCGATCCTCACCGATTATGAGGCGCGCACGACCGATCTCCTGGGCAATGAAGGCTACGGCCGTCTCAAGGAACCGCTCCTTCGCACCGCCCAGGTCATCCGCGCCTTCCACCCTATCTCCAATGGAACCACCAGCCCCAACACCCAGTACTGGCGCCTCGGCGGCACCGACACCGACTTCCTGCAAACCCCCTACCGTTCCCCCACGGTCTTCAATTTCTTCGACCCCGATTACTCGATCGCCCTCACCCTGGTGAACCCCAAGCTGAACGTCAGCTATGTCGCCAACGTCACCACACCCGAGATGCAGATCACCAACGAGAACACCACGATCAACACCATCAACCTGCTCAAGAAAGGCATCGTTGACAATACCGGCTTCGTCAATCTGAGCGGCGGCAGCACCGACGTCCGCCTCAACATGCTCAACGAACAGACGATCTCCCTCGCCTCCACCGGCGACAACCTCGTCGCCTACCTCAATAAGATGCTCATGGCCGGACAATTGCCCACCGACATGACGGGCACGCTCAAGACCTATTACTCGAGCATCCCTACGCCCGGCCTCGCTACCGACCTCAATGCGCAGAAGCGGGCCCGCGGCCTGATCTATCTCGTCGCCGCCTCTCCGCAGTTCGCCGTGCAGAAGTGAACAACGAGTCGCGACGCCGTTCTGTGCCGCTTGAATCCATCGTCAGGAGAACCCACCCATGAGCCGACCGACCGACCGCAAGAAGGATCTCACCCGCCGCGACCTCTTCCGCCGCGCCGCCTGCGCCGCCGTCAGTTCCGTCGCCATCGCCTCCGCCGTGCGCGACCTGCGCCTGATCAATGCCGCCGCCGCCGATGCGCTCCCCGCCGGCGCTACCGACTACAAGGCCCTCGTCTGCATCTTCATGTTCGGCGGAAACGACGCCAATAACTTCCTCGTCCCCACAGAGAGTACCTCCACCGGTTACCCGGCCTACGCGGCCGCTCGGCAGAACCTCGCCCTTCCCGCTGCCTCCCTCCTCCCGATCACTCCCATCGTCAGCGACGGTCACACCTACGGCCTTCACCCCAGTTGCCCCGAGATCGCCAATCTTTTCAACAGCGGCAAGCTCGCGATCCTGCCCAACGTCGGCACGCTGCTCTTCCCGATCAACCGCACGCAATACCTCGCCAAGAGCGTCCCGGTGCCCCCGCAGCTCTTCTCCCACAACGACCAGGTCATCCAGTGGCAGACCTCCATCCCCGACCGCGATTCCCGCACCGGCTGGGGCGGACGCTGCGCGGACCTGCTCAACTCCCTCAACGGGACCTCCAGCACGGGAGACGTCATCTCCATGTCGATCTCGATCGCCGGCGTCAACACGTTCGAGGTCGGCAACAGCGTCAACGAGTACAACGTAAGCCAGACCGGGCCGCAGGGGCTCTCCACGTCGAGCACCGAGGTCACGAACCTCAATAACTCCCTGAAAACGATTAACGCCTATTCCCTCACGCCCGCCTCCGTCACCACCCCGCAGACCAACCTCTACCAAGTCGGCTACGCGGCCAGCACCAAGCACGCGATCGACAACTTCGCCGCCATGAACCAGGCCATCGCGCCCACGATCGACCCCACCACCGGCACCAAGAGCTACTGGACCGTCCCCTTCCCCAACACCAACCTGGGCCGGGAGTTAAAGATGGCCGCGCGCATCATCGCCGGCCGCAAGGCGCTGGGACATGCCCGTCAGATCTTCTTCGTCTCCATCGGCGGCTACGACCTCCACGATTCGCAGTACGGCACCACAGCCGACCCCGACAACATCCTTGTCGGCGCTCACGCCAACCTGCTGGCCGAACTCAGCCAGTGCATCAATGCCTTCCAATCGGCGCTCAACCAACTCCGCACGTCGGCTGATACGTCGCTGAAGCTCGCTTCAAATGAAAACGTCGTCGGCTTCACCGCCTCCGACTTCGGCCGAACGTTCCCAGTCAACAGTGGAAAGGGGTCCGACCACGGTTGGGGCAACCATCACATCGTCTTCGGCGACCCCGTCAAAGGCCAAAACCTATACGGCACCTACCCCACCCTCGCCGTCAATGGCCCGGACGACACCGGCATCGGCCGCTGGATTCCTAAGACCTCGGTCGATCAATACTCGGCCACGCTGGCCAAGTGGTTTGGCGTCTCGCCGACCAACCTGAACGTCATCTTCCCCAACCTGCCGCGCTTTGGCGACTATTCCATCAGCGACATGGGCTTTATCAATCCCGCCGCCGGCGCTACCCCTTCCGCCCCCGCGCCGAGCGGTACGCTTGTCGTCTCATCGGAGGAATCCCTCGCCCCTGTCGCGGTGGCCACCCCGCCTACCTCCTCCAAGCCTTCCAAGCCACCGGCCAAGCCTACGCCCATCAAGCGACCGACCATGCGCAAATCGACCTGATCGATTATCATGTCGTCCCATCATGACCCGCTTGCTCCTCGCGCTGCTATCGCTGATCGCGCTTCCTGCGCTCGCAGAGGAAGGCAAAGCGCCCGTCCCCGCTGACGTTTTTCTCAGCCCCACCGCGCTACACGTCCTTCACTTCAAGCTTACCCATCCCGCCTGGGACAAGATGCAGCCCACCCGCGCCGGGCTGTTCTCCGGTCTGTTCCCCGCCACCCGCCCCGCGGGGGAAGAAGCCACCCACGATAGCCCCTTCGGCTACCACTACGCCTACGTCCACGCCGACCTCGAATTTGCCGATCGGACGTATGCCAACGTCGGCCTGCGCTACAAGGGGAACTCCTCCTACCTGGTGGGCCAGAATCTCAAGAAACCGTTCAAGCTCGACCTGAATCACTTTGACAAAGACCTGCTGCTCGCCGGCCTCACGGAGTTCAGTTTAAACAACAACGCGTTGGACCCCTCGTTCATGCGCGAGGCGATGTCCTACCAATTCTTTCGCGATGCCGGTGTCCCTGCACCGCGCACTGCCTGGTCGCTGGTCTACCTCACCGTCGATGCGCTGCACGACCACAAGCTGGCCGGGCTTTACACGATTGTGGAAGAGGTCAACAAACCATTTCTGAAATCCCACTTCGGCACTGCCAAGGGGCTGCTCCTCAAACCGGAGAATGCCTTCAACCTCCCCTACTTAGGCGAAGACTTCGCCCGCTACGAGAAGATGTACCGGCCCAAGTCTGAGTCCAATCCGCAGACGTCGCGCCGGTTGATCGATTTCATCAAGCTGATTCACCAAGCCGACGACGCGACCTTCGATAAATCGATCGAGCAATACCTCGACGTTGACGGCTTCCTCCGCTTCGTCGCCGCCAATTCCCTTTTGGGGAACATGGATTCCTTCCTCTCGACCGGCCACAACTTTTACCTTTACATCCATCCGAAAACACTCAAGGCCCACTTCATCCCGTGGGACTTGAACCTGTCGTTCGGCGGGTTCGATTGGGTCGGCACGATCTCCGATCAGACGGACCTCAGCCTGCAACAGCCCTACGTCAAGCCCAACCGCCTGACCGAGCGCGTCCTTTCGATTGATCGTTACGCCAAGGCTTACCGGGCCGAAGTCGCGCGGATTGCCAGATCGTGCATGACGCCAGAACACGTCCGGCCGCAGATCGCCGCGATGCAGCAGGTGATCGCTAAGGCCGAGCAGCTTGCCAATGTCCCACACAAGCCGCTGCCGACCTCGCGCCCCGCCGAATTCGACTTGGCGACCTTCCTCGCCGCCCGCGTCCGATCGGTCGAGGCACAATTGGCAGGCAGTCAGGAGGGGTACGCCCCCTACTGGCAGAAAGGCTTTATCGGCGGCCGAGTCGCCCGCCCCGCCGCCACGCGCCCCGCCACCCGTCCCGCTGAAAAGAAGTAGGTGCTTCACGCAGAATATAGCGGGGAACCACTGACATCATTCCACGAATATTCTTGCTTCCTGTCTGAATACACGTACATTCCAAGTGGGGAAGTTTCGCATTTTAGCAAAGGGAGAGAGTCGTGATATTGAACCCATCACCCGCTCAGGTCGTCGGTCCGCGCATGCGCCCCCGCGCCGTCCTCTGGCATTATGCTAGCGGCTACCTCCCGGTCTTTCCCGATGCGCGCGGCGTCGTCCGCTGGGCCAAGTCCGGACACCGCGGCATCCAGATGCTGGACCGCGACGTCGTCATCCCCCGCAAACAGCGCGCTTACATCTTCGATCGCTTCGAGATCCGGCATAACACCGCGTTCGATCAGGTCGTGCGGAATTGCGGCAACCCCGACCGCGATCGGGAAAAACTCACCTGGGTTACTTCGGGCCTTGCCGACGCCTACCTCAAACTCCACCGCCTGGGTTACGCCCACTCGTTTGAAGCCTGGCAGGACGGTTGCCTGGTCGGCGGCGTCTTCGGCATCCAGATCGGCGGGTACGCCACGCTCGACTCGATGTTCCACTTCGTCGACAACGCCTCCAAGGCCGCTTACGTCCACATGCTCCGCCACCTGCGCGAGCGTGGCTTCGCCTTTGCCGACGTCAATACCGTTAATGACTTTAACGTCCGCTTCGGCGGCCAATGGGTTCCGCAGTGGCAGTTCGAACAGCTCCTGCGCGAGCAACTCCCGCGCCCGCTCACCCTTGACGACGGCGCCAGGGCCCCGATGCTCCCGTGGCAGTTCAAGGTCGCGCTCTCGACCCGCCGCCTGGTTTCCAAACTTCTCCGCAACGTGATCCCCGCCGCGTCGGGCGATCGACCGACGGCGGTGTCCGGCGCAAGCGCGGCCGTCGCCGGCGCCGCCGGTTCAGCGATCGCGCTCTCCATGCCCGTGGACATGCTGCACCCGAAGCACAACTCCGCGCCGTTTTAAGAACGCGCTGGAATCATGCCCCTTGCCGCTTGGGGTTTCGCATCGTTTTTCTCGCGCGCGCTCGACGACCGCGGGCCTCATTCCCGCCGCAACCGCATGTGCGTCTGCTCTTCAACCGTCGGGGGCGCGACCTCAGCCTGCAAACGGTTGAGCAGCGTGCGCATCTTCGACGCCCGCAGGAACTGCTCGATATCCGCCGCATATCGGTTCAACTGATGCAGCGCCGCCGCCGTCACCGCCGCCTGCGCCACCTCCCCCGGCTCCAGCGATTGCACCGGCGGCTGCTCCACCACCGTCGGCATCATCTTGATCGCGCGATGAACCACCCTGGCCCGTTTTGATTGCTTCTGCTTCGATTGCATTTCTTCTCCTTTGGGGTTTCGCTTGTAAGAAAAGCCGCAGGAAGAATCAAGGGCGAATTCGCGACCGGCTTCGCAGCGCCTCCGCCGTCCAATAAGACCCCGCCGCCGGCCCGGTCATGCGCGTCGCACGGATCAAATGATGACGCATTCCGACCCGTCGTTGTGAATGACGTGGACCAACTGTGGACCCGAAATCGCTGCCTCGCGCGCGCACCTCCCGCCATCCTGTGACCCATCTGACCCATCTACCGCGGAAAACAATTGACATCCGCCGGCGTCCAACCAAAGAATAGGTCAGGAATCGTTCCCTGGCCCGTCACCTTTGGCCCGCGAGCGTCCATCTTCATGATGCACCGTATTGAGGAGACACTCCCATGACGCGCACCACTTTCTTTGCCGTTCTCGTCCTCACGTTCATTTTCGTTCCCCAGTCGCGGGCGCAGGTCATCTTTCCGCCGGTTTTCGGCACCGGCAACGGTGTGTACATCGACGCCGACGGGACGCTGCACCAGCGTCAGACCGATACCGCCAATGATCTGGCCACGCAGCGGCTTCGGGCCAAGGCGCTCAACCAGCCGCCCAAGGCGCAGGACCTGACTTACATTTCGCTTCCCCGCCTACTGGCTAAGGTGCAATCGCTGACCGAGCAGAAGAAGGAGTTGCCGGACGATCTTCGCTATCTCTCGGGGCTTACGCAGATTCGGTATGTCTTTGTTTATCCGGAGGAGCATGACCTGGTGATCGCCGGGCCGTCGGAGGCGTTTGATGCGACGGTCAAGACCGAGCCGCACGGCAAGGTGACTGGCCGGCCGGTGCTGCACCTGGACGATCTCGTGACCGCGCTGCGAAACGCCCGCGCGTTCGGCTGCTCGCTCGACCCGCATCCCGACTCGCTCAACCGCAGCAACGCGGTGATGAAGGAGTTTGCCAATGCCACGCGGGGCGAGCGGATGAACGCGCTGAAGGAGGCGGTGGGGGCGCAGCAAGTGCGGCTGTTCGGGGTACCGGCGGATACGCGGCTGGCGTTCGTAACGATCGCGGCGGACTACAAGCTTAAGCGGCTGATGCTGGGTCTGGACCCGATGCCCGTGCCGGGGGTGGGCTCGCCGGTGGATAACAGCCGCGCCGCGGCGAATCGCTTCTGGTTCGAGGTGAACTATGCACCGCTGCTGGTTTCTCCTGATGGAGATGCGTTTGAGCTGCGCGGCCCGCGCCTGCTGATCAAGCCGGGCGCGTTTTCCACGGATACGAAAGGCGCGACGGATTCGACGAAGGCGTTCGCCAAGAACTTCACCGCGAAGATCCCGCAATTGGCGACGGTGGTGCCGCTGTTCGCCGACTTACAGAACATCGCGGATTTGTCGGTTGTCGCGGCCCTGATCCAGAAGGATCGGCTGGACCGGAAGGCCGGCGTGGACCTGGCGTGGATACGCGCGGAAGATAATTACAAGCCAACGCCCGTGCCGACACCGCGGACGGCCGAGACGCTGGTGAACTACACGAATGGCTCGATCGTCGCGGGGGGCGTGACGCTTGATGCGTCGAACGTCGTCGCTGCTGACAATCGCGAGCAGGACGGTAAGGACGCGCTCAAGCCGGTCAAGGGTCGCCCGAGCTCGGATAGCTGGACGCATACCAAGGCGGGCGCGAAATAGGGCTGATATTGCGAAGGGGGCATGTGAACATCCGTTCGCGCACCGCGCGCGAGCGCCCCCGCGAACCCCGATTGCATCATCCGCCTCCCCGGCTACACTCACCGGCCTCAAGGAGCAATCGAAATGAGCGACGCGCCTCTTCCCCTTAATTCTGAAAAAGCCCCGCCGCTGACCGCTGTCCAATGGTTGATCTGCGCGATGGCGGCCATTGGGTTCGCGTTTGATATCTACGTGCTCTTGATGCTGCCGCTGATCATCAAGCCCGCGCTGCAGGCGCTGGGTGGGCCGACGTATACTCCGGGTAATCCCGCGTATGTGGAGTGGGCGCGGTTGCTCTTCTTTGTGCCGGCGATCGTGGGCGGGGTGTTTGGGCTGCTGGGCGGTTATTTGACGGACCTGCTGGGACGCCGGCGCGTGCTGACGGCTTCGATCCTTCTGTATGCGGTCTCGACGCTGGCGTCGGGATATGCGGTGGATCTGAAGTGGCTGCTCATTTTGCGGTGTGGTGTGTTCGCGGGGGTTTGCGTGGAGTTCGTGGCGGCTGTGGCGTGGCTTGCGGAGTTGTTCCCCAATCCGAAGCAGCGCGAGAAGGTGCTGGGGACGACGCAGGCGTTTTCGTCGGCGGGCGGGATTCTGGTGGCGGGCATCGCGTACCTGGCGGCGACGTGGGCGAACTCTCTGCCTGCGATTTACGGGTCGCACGAGGCGTGGCGATACACGCTGATCTCAGGCGTCATCCCGGCGATCCCGCTGATCCTGATCCGGCCGTTCCTGCCGGAGTCGCCGGCGTGGCAACAGAAGAAGGCGGCGGGGACGTTGCGGCGGCCTAGCTTTGCCGAGCTCTTTGGTCCGGGCCTGCGGCGGACGACGATCCTGACGACGATCGTGTTTGCGTCGAGCTTCGGGATCGCGTTTGGGGCGATTCAGCAATTGCCGCAAATCATCGGGGCGCGCGACAACGGACACAAGCAGATCGCGGAAGTGGCCAAGGAGGCGCGCGAGAAGGTGATCGCCGACGCCAAGGCAAAGGGAGAAAAGCCGGCGGAGGCGAAGATTCGGGCGGCTGGGATGAACGCGACGGACCGCGCGACGGCCGAGGTGCAATCGTGGCAGGAATTTGGCGGGCTGGCCGGACGAATTGCGCTGGCGGTTCTTGCCGTGATGATCGTGAGCCGGCGGACGTTGTTGCGCGTGTTCCAGATACCTGCGCTGATCTTCGTGCCGCTACTCTTCTGGTGGATTTCGCGATCGCTGCAGGAGGATACGCTGGGGATGATCAAGGTGGGGATTTTCATCGCCGGGTTTTTCGCGGTGGCGCAGTTGAGTTTTTGGGGGAATTACATCCCACTGGTATTTCCGCTGCACCTGCGCGGGACGGGGGAGAGCTTTGCGGCCAATATTGGCGGGCGAATCCTGGGGACGATGGCGGCCTGGATCACGCTGACGCTTTCCGCGCCGGCGGCGGGTCAGCCGGCGAGCCCGGCGAAGCTGGCGATGATGGGTGCGGTGGTCGCGGGGAGCTATGCGCTGATCGGCGCGATCTGCACGCACTGGCTGCCGGAGCCGGCGGCGACGGTGCACGCGCAGGAGGGTGAGGCGCTGGCGGTCGCGCGGAGCTGATGCTCGCGGCGACAGGTTGCATCTCTATAATGCCCGGCGTGACTTCAACGCTCCCTCGCATCCAGCAGTTGTCCGCCGCCCTTGTAAATCGCATTGCGGCGGGCGAGGTGATCGAGCGGCCGGCGAGCGTGGTAAAGGAGCTGGTGGAGAATGCGCTGGACGCCGGTGCGAGCAGCATTTTAGTCGAGATCGAGGACGGCGGGCGCGAGTTGATTCGCGTGACCGACGACGGCCACGGCATCCCGGCGGGCGAGTTGCCGCTCGCCTTCGCCGAGCATGCGACCAGCAAGATCGCGACCGACGACGACCTGTTCAACATCTCGACGATGGGCTTTCGCGGCGAGGCACTGGCGTCGATCGGCAGCGTCGCCCACGCGCGCATCCTGTCGCGCACGGCTGATTCGGATGCCGCGTACGAGATCCTCAATCGCGGCGGGCAGATCGCTGACCCGCAGGCGGCCGCGGGGAATGTGGGCACGGCGGTCGAGGTGCGAAACCTCTTCTTCAACGTGCCGGCGCGGCGGAAGTTCATGAAGGGCGCGCCGACGGAGTTTGGGCATATTGCTGATGCGGTGTTGCGGTTGGCGCTGCCGCATCCGGGGGTGGCGTTTCGGCTGGTTAACAATGGGAAGAAATCGCTTGACCTGCCGGCGACTGATGCGGTGTCGCGGCTCTTGGCGGCGTGGCCGGAGGAGTTCCACGAGCAGCGCCTGCCGCTGGAAGTTCGGGACGCGGAGATTCGGATTACGGGGATCGTCGGCCTGCCGGAATTGGCGCGGCCGACTAACAAGCATCAGTACCTCTATCTGAACGGCCGGCACATTCGGGACAAGTTCATCCAGCATGCGCTGCGGGAGTCGTTCCGCGGCCTGACCGAACCGGGCCGGCACCCCGCGGCCATCCTGCTGATTCAAATTCCGCCGGGTGATGTGGACGTGAACGTGCACCCGACCAAGATCGAGGTGCGGTTCAAAGACTCCGGTCGCATCCATGGCCTGGTGCTCTCGGGCGTCCGCGAGAAGCTGCTCGGCAGCGACCTGACGCCGTCGGCGGTGCCGATGCGGGCGGACAACTTCGACACCACCGAGCGCGCCGACGTCCGCGCGACGCTGGCGGCGTTCTTCCAGCAAATCCCCGGCGACCTCGGCGCGCCGCAAAACCCCGCGCCGTTGCAGTTGCACGCGCAGCCAGGACCCGCGCCGTCGCTGGAGTTTTCCGCGCAACAGGCTTCAATCGATTCACCCCCCACCACCGCATCTGCCCACCTCCCCTCTCTTCCTGCCACGGCCATCCAACTCCACAATTCCTACCTCGTCACCGAAACCCCCGAAGGCATGCTGATCATCGATCAGCATGCGCTGCACGAGCGGATCATGTACGAAGAACTGAAAGCACGCATTACGCGCGGGCCGCTGGAGAGTCAGCGGATGCTGATCCCGTATACCGTGCCGGCGACGTCTCGGCAGGTGGCGCTGCTTGAGCAGATCCAGCCGCTGCTGGGGAGGTTGGGGATCGAGGTTGCGCCGTTCGGGCCGGATACCGTGGCGATTCAGGCGTTTCCGACGTTCCTTTCGAAGCTTGATCCGGTGGAGTTCATGACCGACCTGCTGGAGCGCGGGGAGCAGGAATTGTTGGATCTGCACGATGAGGAACTGCTGCACGAACTGATGGACATGATGGCCTGCAAGGCGGCCGTCAAGGCGGGGGATAGTTTGACGCCGGCGGAAGTTCAGGCGCTGATTGCTCGGAAGGATCTGGTGGATCGGTCGAGCAATTGTCCGCACGGTCGGCCTACGACGTTGCGGCTGTCGCTGAAGGATTTGGAGAAGCAGTTTAAGCGGACGGGGTTTTGAGTTTGGGGCGTGGCGCGCGAACTACCACCACTGGACACGGCTCGCAAGCGAGCCGGCTAAACGGGTGCGCTGTTATTCTGGACGGCGCGCTTTAGTGGCCACGGAGCAGCGCGGCTTCGGCGCTTTCCTCGTCCATCTCGGCCATGCGGTTGGCGCGCGCGTCGGGTGACAGCGCGCTTCCATTTCCCGCAGCGCCGCCCATCGAGGCCATGCGCGTGTTGTGCTCAACGTCGATCATGAGCTTGATCAACTCGGCGAACGCAAGCACCGCGACCGAGAATATGAACGTGACCACCAGCACGCCGCTGGCCAACGCAATGCGCTCGCTCATGTTGGCGGGCGCCGCGAACAGCGACCAGCCGGTCCAATAGAGTCCGAGGATGACTATCCCAAGCGCTCCAACCATGGAAAGAATTCCCCGCGCTCGCAGTACGGGATATCGACCTCCGCTCTTCACATGGGCCCTGTGCATGACAAACCTCCCAGAATTGGGGTAAAAGAAGTGCTTTCCAATCCACTATGTTGGGCTTGGCGCAGTGGGAAATGCAACGAAAAAATAGGGTATCTTTGGGGTTTATGAGGGATGAGATCGCTCGCGCAACTCTGGCAACTTTTGATTGATTTGCGTCAGTGCCCGTGCGCCGGCTCGCCGAGGTACTTTTTAAGCTCGCGGAGTTTCTCATCGAGCATCTCGGGCGTGCGCGCTTCGAGGTTGAGGCGGAGCATTGGCTCGGTGTTGCTCTTGCGGACGTTGAACCACCAGTCGCCCAGGTCGATCGTGATGCCATCGAGGTAATCGATCTTGCCTTTCTTGAAGGCGTCGGCGATCTCACGGATCTTGCCGTCTTTGTCTTCAATCTGGAAATTCAGTTCGCCGGACTGGCTGTAGCGCTTGAGCGGCGCGATGAGGGTGGACATCTCGCCCACCTGGTGGGAGAGGACCGAGAGCAACCGGGCGAAGGCGATCGCGCCGCTGTCGGCGAAGAAGTTGTCGCGGAAATAGAAGTGGCCCGAAAGCTCGCCGCCGAAGACGGCCTTGGTGTCGGCGAGCGTCTTCTTGATGAACGCGTGACCGACACGCTCGCGCTTGGGCACCCCGCCCGCGGCCTTGATCTCATCCGCGACGACGTGACTGGAGCGCAGGTCGTACACGATCGTCGCCCCCTTGTTCTCCGGCATCTGAAGGAAATCGCGCGCGAGCAGCGCAGTGACCATGTCGCAGCCGATCGTCCGGCCGGCCTCATCGACGAAGAAGCAGCGGTCGGCGTCGCCGTCGAAACATACGCCCAGGTCCGGCCGCTCCTCCTTCATCTTCGCCTTGAGCATGTCGAGGTTGGAATCGACCAGCGGGTTGGGCTCATGGACGAAGCTGCCGGTGATCTCGAAGAGGAGCGGGATGATCTCGAGGTTCTCCACGCCGCCAAATACTTCCGGCACCATCTTCCCGGCCATGCCATTGGAGGCATCGACGACGACGCGCATCTTGCGGCCGAGGTTGAGGAACGACAGGACGTGAAGGCGATAAGCCTTCCAAAGGTCCATTTCCATGTAGTCGCCATTGAGGCCGGTATTCCCGACGCGGAGGGTGGTGGCGATGCGGCGGATGTCGTCGAGGCCGGATGCCGAGCCGATCGGCTTGGCCTTGGGCCCGGAGATCTTGAAGCCGTTGTAGTTGGCGGGGTTGTGGGAGGCGGTGACCATCACGCCGCCGACGCAGTCGAGGTGGTTGATGGCGAAGTAGAGGAAGGAGGTATCGACCATGCCGACGTCGATGACCGAATGGCCGGTGGAGCGCAGGCCGTCGCAGAGCGCCTTGGCGAGGTCGGGCGAATGCGGGCGCATGTCGCGGCCGACGCAGACGGTGTTTTCCATCTTCACGCGGGCGGCGGGCGCGACGTTCTGGCGGTTGCGCTTGAGGTATTGGCCGGTCGCGTGACCGACCTTCCAGGCGGCTTCTTCGTTCAGCGGATTGGGGTACGTCGCGCGGACGTCGTAGGCTTTGAAGATCTTCTCGACCATCGGGGATGTTCCTTGGGTGTTGGGCGCGGACAAGTGTATCGGGGTGCCGAAGGGGCGGCAAACGGTGCGAAACCGCGGAGCGGCCGCGATGGGCGGAGCACTATCGTGAGCAATCGATCGATTGTGCGCCCGGCGCTGGAGAGATTAATATTTGTGGATGCCCGGAACTGCGATTCGATTCTCGTATGCGGTGCTGTTGCTATCCATCGGGCTGCCGATTCGCGCGCAGATCAGGACGGATGGATCTTTGGGGGCGCGGCAGACACTTGCCGGGCCGACGTTTGCCATCCCGGCAAGTCTGGGGCGACAGGTGGGGGCGAACCTGTTCCAGTCGTTTTCCGACTTCAACATTCAATCGGGCGAATCGGCGACGTTCAGCGGGCCGGGGTCGGTGCAAAACGTGCTGTCGCGCGTGACCGGCGGTTCGCTTTCGACGATCAACGGCACGCTGCGGTGCGACATTCCCGGGGCCAACCTTTACCTGATGAACCCGTCGGGCGTGGTCTTTGGGCCTGGGGCGACGCTGGACGTTTCGGGTTCGTTCGCGGTGACGTCGGCGGATTACCTGCGGCTGGGGAAGTCAGGGCGGTTCAATGCGGCCGTCGCGACGGGGGAGGTGCTAAGCAGCGCGCCACCAACTGCGTTTGGCTTTCTGGCGCGACGGACGGGAAGTATCGACGTTACCGGCAGCCAGCTTGCGGTAGACACGGCCAAGACGCTGTCGATGGTGGCCAACGGCGATATCCGCCTGACATCCTCGGCTGTCCTGACTGCTCCCGCCGGGCGGGTGAACCTGGTGGCGGCTGGATCGGCGGGACAGGTCGGACTACGAGCGGGGGACCTGGAATCCCCGGTGGATTCCAGTTTGACGGCGTACGGAAACATCACCGCTACCGCGGGTGCGTCGGTCGATACGTCGGGCGATTTCGGTGGGCCAATCATAGTGCGCGCGAACAACTTCGCGCTCGACAACTCCGGCATTTCTTCATTTACCGCAGGCGCGGTCGCGGGTCGAACGGTCGATATTCAACTGACCGGCGATCTCACGTTTACAGGCGGGGCGGGCATCAAGGTGGATACCGCGGGCGCTGCGCCGGGTGGTCAGATCGCGATCACGGCCGCCGATTTGTCAGTCTCGCAGGGCGCTACAATCGAGGCCAACACCGTCGGCGATGGCGCCGCCGGTGACATTCGCCTGCGCGTTGGTACGCTCGCGGTGACGCAGGGGGGCAATATTGCGGCCAATACCAGCGGTCGCGGGCCGGGCGGCGTGATCGATGTGAACGCCACGCAATCGATCTTCATCCGCGGCGACGCCACCGGTCTGCAAGCGGTCGCGCTGGGGCAGGGCGCCGGTGCTGGCAGCGCGGGGGACGTCAACGTCAGCACGCCGGCGCTGGGAATGCGGGACGGCGGATACATCCTCTCAGGCACGACCGGCGGTGGGAACGGCGGGCGCGTGTCGGTTGCCGCAGGCACGGTCTCACTGCGGCGCGGCGCGCTCATCGGCAACAGCGCCATCGCCGGCTCGACCGGCAACGGCGGGAACATCTCGATCCGGGCCGGCTCGCTCATCGTCGCCGACGGCTCGCTCGTCTCGGCCACGGTCCTGGGGGATGGCAACGGCGGGTCGCTTGATATTTGCGCGGATCATCTGTTAATCCGCGGAAATCAAACCGACAACACCGGCCTCTACGCCGCATCGGTTGGGGACACGACGCCCGGATCGGCGGGCGACATCACCATCCACCGGAGCGGCTCGGTCACACTGGAGAACGGGGGCACCATTTCCGTCGCGACCGAAGGGACGGGACCGGGCGGCAGCTTGAAGCTGGACGCGCATTCATTGACCGTCGATGGTGCCGATACGCTGATCCTCGCGGCCACCTTTGCGCCGGTCGGCGGCGGGCCGGGCGGGACGCTTCGCATCTCGACCGATCGCCTCGTGGTGCGCAACAGCGGCAAGATCGCCGGCGGCTCCTTCGGATCGGGGGCTGGCGGCGCCGCCCGCATCGACGCCAGGCATATCCGTTTAACCGGGGTGTCCACAGACACGACCAATGACTCGACAACGGGCATCTTCGCGGGCACCAGTGGGAGCGGCCCTGGCGGTGAGCTGACTGTCCGTGCGGGGTTGATCCGCCTTGAAAACGGGGCAGGGATCAACGTCGGCACCAACGCATCGGGTAACGGCGGCAGCGCCACGGTTCTGGCTCGAGAGATCGCGTTTAATCGCGGCGCCGTTGTCGCCGGCAGCCAGCGGATCGACGCATCGTCTCCCCCTGCCACGGGCATAGCGGGAACGGTAATTATCCACGCAACCAAGGTAATGTCGCTGCAGAACGGGTCGGTTATCGGGGCCAAAGCGGACGTCGCCGACGCGGGCAATATCACCCTGCAGGCCCCGCGGCTCACCCTTCGCGATTCCAGCATCAGCGGCCAGGCCGGCCAGACCGGCGGCAACATCAACATCAGCGCCCACGACCTCCTCTACCTCTTCCGCAGCCGGATTACCGCCGTCGGCCAGCGACAACTAGGCAACATCAACATCGATCCGATCTTCACCGTGATGGATCAGAGCAGCATCATGACCACCGCCGATGTAATGGGCGGCAACATCAATGTCCGCACCGATCGGTTTTTCAAATCACGTGACTCGGTCATCACCGCCGCGCGAAATGCCACCGTCACCCTCACCATTTACACCCCCAACGCCGACATCACCGGCTCGCTGGTGCCCGTGGACGCGCCGCTGATCGATTCCTCCGCCTCGTTCATCGAGGAGTGCTCGCGGCGGTTGCAGGTGGAGCTTTCATCATTCCTGATCACCGGGCGCGGTGGGCAGCCGGTGCAGCCGGGTGGATTGGATCCGGCTTTCGACTTACGCGGCCGCGCCTCGCCGTCAGACCCGCGATGAACCACCGGAGTAACGTCGATTGTTGCTGCTGCTGATTAACGGCGTGCTCCTGGGTCTGGGCGCCGCCGCGCCGATCGGGCCGATCAACGTGGAGATCGCGCGGCGAACGCTGCGCTTCGGCCGCGGCGCGGGATTCCTCCTCGGCTGCGGCGCGGTCACCGTGGATGTCTGCTACGCGGTCATCACGAGCTTCACATTCCTGCCGATACAGAACCATCCTCACTTGGTGAAGGGGCTCTCGATCGCGGCGGCGGCTTTTCTACTGTACCTCGCCTACCGCTGTCTCCAATCCGGCTTGGCCGGCCATGGGACTGCTGCGGAGGACATTGCGCCCGCCCCGGCAAGACGCCCGCCGGGCGCGGCGCATTACGCGACCGGTCTGCTCCTCACGGCGCTCAACCCGATGACGCTGGGGTTCTGGTTCGTCGCGGTCCCCGGCGCGGTCGCGGGCCTGACGGCCCGGCCGCGCATCGACCTGCCGGTGGTCTGCGCCGGGGTCTTTCTCGGGGCTTTCGCCTGGGTCTGCGCATTTACTGCGCTGGTCGGCCACCTCAAGCGATTCGGCGGCCAGCGCTGGCTGGGCTGGATCGATATCGGCGGCGGCTTGATGTTGCTGGCATTTGCGGTGCGGGCAATTTGGCGCGTAGCCGCCTCGACCCTATGATTCGCCCCGTTCGCTCGCGCTCGCTCACCCACACACACGGGCAGTACCTTATGATTTGCAAGCACACGCTCGGTTCGATCCCCCTCCTCGCCCTCGCCGGCTGGCTCTGCTGCGGCGGCTGCGCCCCGGACCCCAAGCCGTTCGACCCGCAGGCGATGCAGCACGTCTATCGCGAGCGGGCGACCGAGAACGTTACCCGCCCGCTGGGCGCCTTGCCGCTGACGCTGGACCGCACCTTCCTGGTCAAGCGCGACGGCACCCAACCCGCCAGCCAGCCGGCCCCCTTGCCGACCACCGCCGAATCGGTCGGCCCGGTCATCCGCATGAGCCTGCGCGACCTGATCCAGCTCGCCGCGATTAACAGCCTGCAGGTGCGCGTCGCCAATTATCAGCCCGCGGTGGATGAGAACCGCGTGCTGGAAGCCGAGGCGCGGTTTGATCCGTCGTTCTTCACCAATCTTAACTTCGCCACCCAGACCATTCTCAGCCCGACCCCGAATACCGGCACTACGAGTTCAGGCACTCAGTTTCAGACCAGTACCCTGGCGACCGGCTTCAAGCAAAACCTGCCCAACGGCGCCCAGGTGCAGCTCCAGTACCAGGCGATCCAGACCATCACTAAACTCCCGAGCGCTACCCGATTTAATGCGCCCTTTTACGAGTCCAACTGGTCCTTCCAAGTCACCCAGCCGCTCTTGCAAAACGCCGGCACCGAGGTCAATCGCGCTCGCATCGTCGTCGCCCGCAATACCCAGCGCGTCAGCCTGCTCGACGCCCGCCTGCAGCTCGAGAAGACGCTTTCCGAAATCGAAGAGGCATACTGGCAGCTCGTGCAGGCCGAGTCGGAGCTCAAGATTCAGGAGACGCTGTACAACCAGTCGGTGGACACCGCCATGCTGCTGCAGAAGCGCCTGGGGCAGGATGTGACGCTGGTGCAGACCACGCAGAACAACGCCGCCCTGCGCGGCCGCGAGGCGGCGCTGGAGGAAGCCCGCACCCGCCTCAGCACGTTCTCCAACGCCATCAAGCGCCGCGTCAACGATCCCAACCTGCCGGTTGCCGGATCGGTCGTGATCCTGCCGGAGGATCAGCCGGTGCAGACGCCGATCGCCTTCGATCTCGCCGAGCAGATAGCCGCCGGGCTTGCCAATCGCGCCGAACTGGCCCAGCAGCAGATCCGCATCGATTCCGCGACGGTGGTCTACAAGGCCGCGCAGAACAACCTCCTGCCGCAGTTAAACCTCGTTGGCTCGATCGGCAGCAAGGGGGGCGATGCGAGCTTCGGCCACGCGGTGGATAACAACCTGTTCGATAACCGGGCGCAGGAATATTCAATCGGCTTCCAGCTCGATGTCCCCTTGGGCAACCGCGAAGCCCGCGCGATCTTCCGCCGCACCCAGCTTCAGCGGCTGCAGGCGGTTGACCAGTACCGCGACCTGATCGAACAGGTCTGCCAGGAAGTACGTGACGCCCACGACAACGTCTACACCGACTGGCGGCGCATGCAGCGCAACCGCCAGTACCTCTATTCCGCCGAAGCCGCGCTAAGCGCCATCCAGCAGGAGCAGGACGTCGGCAACGTCGCACTCACCCCCGACTTCGTCAACCGCAAGCTCAACGCCCAGGAAATCCTGGCCCAAGCCCGCCGCGAGAACTCCCGCGCCCTGACCGACTACAACGTCGCCATCTCCGCCCTGGAACGCGCCAAGGGCACGATCCTCAAGTACGACAACGTCCTGATGCAGGAGGCCCCGCGGGTGGACGGCCGCGCACATCGGGTGGCGCGGACGCAGGACTAGCGGGAACCTGAATCCTTTGGCGATTTCCGCTGCCGCCGCGTAGAATTCCCTCGTGCTTACCCTCCTGGTTCTTCAAGGCCCCGACAAAGGCCGCCGCTTTGAGCTGCCCGATTCGCCCGCGCTGGTCGGGCGCGAGTCCCGCGCCTTGCCGATCACCGACAACACCGTCAGCCGCCGGCACTGCGAGCTGATCCCCATGGAGGACACCACTTGGATCCTCAAGGATCTCGGCTCCGCCAACGGCACCTGGGTCAACGGCCAGCGCGTCGAGCGCACCGCCACCCTCAAGCTCGGCGACCAGATCCGCGTCGGGCGCACCATCCTCGTCTTCGGCGCCCAGCATGGGATCAGCCGCGCCCGCGGCGGCGACGTCCGCCTCACCGGCAACGACGGCATGGACGCCTCGATCATGCATACGGTGGCGTCGAATGATGACTCGATGGTGCTCGCCGTCCCCGAGCCCGCCGCCGCCGCGATGGCCAACCTCAAGCTGCTCTACCAGCTCAACGCCTCGCTCGGTTCCTCCTTCGACATGGACCAGGTGCTCGAAGTAGTGATGGACTTGGTCTTCGAGCACGTCAAGGCCGACCGCGGCATCATCCTCGCCCTGGATGAAAAGCGCAACGAGCTGATCCCCAAGGTCGTCCGCACCCGCGATGAGAGCGGTAACGGCGGCAACGGCAACGATAACGGCAAAGGCGAAGACAAGGCCGCCGCCGCCGAGAAGATCCACGCTTCGCGCACCATCATCAACTACGTCATCGAGAAGGGCGAAGGGGTCCTCTCCTCCAACGCCATGACCGACGCCCGCTTCAGCAAAGGCAAGAGCGTCCACAACCTCGGCATCCGCAGCGCCCTGTGCGTGCCGATCAAATGCCGTCGCATCGACGGCCGCGACGGCGATGAGATCATCGGCGTGATCTACATCGACTCCTCGGTGAGGAACTACACCTACTCCCCTGATCAGCTCCGCCTGCTCACCGCGATCGGGCTTCAAGCGGGTTTAGCGATCCAGAACGCCAAGCTCTACCGCCAGGGAATCGAGGCCGAGCGCCTCGCCGCCATCGGCGAGACCACCGCCGCGCTCTCCCACTCGATCAAGAACATCCTGCAAGCCCTGCGCGGCGGCGCGGACGTGGTCGAGATGGGCCTGAAGAACAACAACGTCCCCCAGCTCACCAAAGGCTGGCGGGTGGTCGATCGCAACATGGAGAAGATCTACAACCTCACCATGAACCTGCTCGCCTACAGCAAGGATCGCGAGCCCAAGCTCGAGCTGGTGAACCCGAAAAAACTGCTGGAGGAATGCGTCGAGCTGATCGCCGTCCCCGCCAACGACAAAGGCGTCATGGTCGTCGCGGACGTGGACAAGGATCATCCCGCCGTCCCGCTCGATCCAGACGGCATGCACCAGGTGATCATGAACCTGCTCAGCAACGCGCTGGATGCGGTGACGCCGCAGGAGGGCTTGATCCGCCTGGTCTGTCATTACGATGGTGAGAACCGCCAGACCCTGATCGAGGTG
Organism: Phycisphaerales bacterium; assembly: GCA_028291615.1. GTDB lineage: Bacteria > Planctomycetota > Phycisphaerae > Tepidisphaerales > Tepidisphaeraceae > RYN-433. Next base: position 96,320 of record JAQGHM010000391.1, read on the forward strand.
ATCGACAACGGCAGCGGCATCCCCGAGCAGATGAGCAAGCACATGTTCGAGCTCTTCCACAGCACCAAAGGCAACCGCGGCACCGGCATCGGCCTGGCGGTCGCGAAAAAGATCGTCGAGGAACACGAAGGCTCGATCAGCGTCCAGTCCCGGGCGGGAGAAGGCACGACCTTCACGATCCGCCTCCCAGTGGAACACGAGACGCTGGCCGACCCCAGCCACACCCACGGCCCGGCAAGGTAACCAGCATCCTCACCCCGCTCGAAGCAGATCATCCACACTGAAGCCAAGCAGCGAGTCGTCAATCCTCCTGCCCAGAAGCCCATTCAAGATTGCTTCCTGGTGGTCACCCCGAAGAAACGCCGACGCGTTGCGAACGATAGCAGGCACATCCGCTCCGAATGCTTCCGCAACGATTTCAGTGCCTGCGTTCGGGTCATGCGGTTGCGCGGCGGCCATTGGCGGCTCTGCAGGTCCGGGCTCGGACTCGCCAGTTCCTTCCAATCGAAACACGGCCCGGCCATGAATCCCGAATGTTTCAACAGGACGTCCGCCCGCGTCCATCCGATTGATCACCAGTTCCGTCGGATACCCATCCTGGCCTTCAGGCGAGGCGGGCTCTCCAAGATGCGCTTCGATGAGATCCCCGTTCGACGCCGCCGACAATTGCATCCACCACGGTGTGATGCCTGGGTCATCGGAAATGACCAGGCGACCGCCGTCGCCGAACGATGGGTCCGCCATGCCCTCAGCGGTAAACGAAAGCAAAGCGAATTGGCCGGACTTTTGCAATCCGTCTGGGTTAGTAGCGAAGATCAGCCGATTTCCACGGCCGGAAAGCTGGAGCACCGATGTCGGAGCCTCCACCGCAAAAACGCCCTCCCGTGAACCGTCGGGTCTAAAGATGGTGGTCCGATTGAGCCAGAAGGAATCTGTGAGAACCCGTCCGTCGGACAAGGTCCCTAGGAAATAGGCGTAACCGCCCGGATCACCCATGACCATTCGCCCCTCACCAAATGCAGGGTCCGGTGAACCGTCCGCCCGCCATCGCATGATCATGAAGCCTAGCGTCTCAACGCCATCGAGAACCAGTTGAATCCCACCGTCTGCGCTCGGACTGATCGAATCCGGCCAAGGTGTTTGCGGCGAGGATCCGGACCAGGCAACAGCTCCGCCAGTTCCAAAGGAAGAATCGGGCACGCCGTCGGGACCATAGCGCGAGACCAGTATTCCGCCGCCGGGATCCGCGCCTCGTTCGACGGTCAGAATTCGACTGTCCGACTGGACAGCCATCATTCCCGTCCCCGGAAAGACTACTCCGCTGTTTGGTGCGGGCAGCAGAACCCGCCCACCGGTTCCGAACGACATGTCCACCCCGCCGTCCACATTCAAGCGAAAGATCACCGTCCGATGCGACGTAGCGTCCGCCATAACCAGCATTTGTCCGTCGGGGCGCACTTCGACCTCGTCAAGAATCCAAAGATTCTCCAACAGGACAATGCCGTCTCGTCCAAAAGTCGGATCGAGTGATCCGTCCGCCTTCAAGCGCGCGACGAGCACATGTTGATCATCCGCCAGCACGCCGGCGACTACCACCCGACCGTCTCCGCCGTCCCGGACAATGACGGCGTCCTGCTCCAGCGCCGGCAGAACGGCGGACAGCAATACCCGCGGTTCAAGTGCTTCAAGGGCATACCAGTCCCGATTTACCGTCGATTTAATTTGACGTGAGCAGGTCCGGTACGGCACGGGCAGGTGGTTCGCGCGCGGCATGATCAGTACCTTCCCAGTTGACGAACGCGGATCAGGAGGTGACTTATCGATAGGACGAGCCGCAGCGGTGGTCCGTTACAAACGATTCTGACGCCGAGAGATCCGCACCATCTCACAAGACCACAACCGAAATAAGATGGGCAAGCACATGTTCGAGCTCTTCCACAGCACCAGGGGCAACCGCGGCACCGGCATCGGATTAGCCGTCGCAAAGAAGGTCGCCGAGGAACACGAAGGCTCAATCAGCGTGCAGTCCCGCGCGAGGGAAGGGACGACCTTCACGATCCGCCTCCCGGTGGAGCACGAAACCTTCGCCGACCCAAGCCACACCCACGGCCCGGCACGCTGAAGTAGCACGCAGCATTCCCGCCCGCGGTCGAACCGACCATTGGCCATCACTTTGACACCCCGCGCCGAACTGGCAAAATGCCGCCATGAACTCACCGCGCGCTTTGCTCTTTTCCCTTTGCGTCCTTTGCGCCTTCGCCGCCAACTGTTTCGCCGCAGATGAATACAAACCCCACCCGGATTCGATTGCCCAGGACGGCGTCCCCAAAGGCGTCGTCACCAAGCACACCTTCGCCACCTCGAAAATCTTCCCCGGCACCACGCGCGAATATTCCGTCTACGTCCCCGCGCAATACAAAAAAGAAGAACCCGCCTGCGTGATGGTCTTCCAAGACAACGGCGGCGGTCTCAAAGTCCCCACCGTCTTCGACAACCTGATCCACCATAAAGACATGCCCGTCACGATCGCGATCATGATCGCGCCCGGTGTCATCCCCCCGCCCAAAGATGTCCAAGCCTACCCGCGCTACAACCGCTCCTACGAATATGACTCGCCCACCGACCTTTACGCCCGCTTCCTGATTGAAGAGATCCTGCCCGAGGTCGCCAAGGACTACAACCTGACGAAGGAAGCCACCGGCCGCGCGATCTGCGGCTCATCCTCCGGCGGCATCGCGGCGTTCGTCGCCGCATGGGAGCGACCCGATTCCTTCTCGCGCGTCGTCTCTTTCGTCGGCTCCTTCACCAACCTGCGTGGCGGTCAGACGCTCTCCTCCATGATCCGCAAGTCTGAGCCCAAGCCGATCCGCATCTTCCTGCAGGACGGCGTCAACGATCTCGACATCTACTCTGGCTCGTGGTTCATCGGCAACCAGGACATCGACAAGGCGCTCTCGTATGCGGGCTACGAGCATCAGTTCGTCGTCGGCACCGAAGGGCACAACGGCAAGCACGCAGCCGCGATCTTTCCCGACGCCGTCCGCTACATCTGGAAGGATTATCCCGCCCTGCCCAAGGTCGGCACATTCGAAGGCAAAGACAAGCGCAACGTGATGGACATCCTGATCCCCGGCGAAGGATGGCAGCTCATCTCCGAAGGACACAAGGGAACCGAAGGCCCGACCGCCGACGCAGACGGGAACGTCTACTTCTCCGAGGGCGGCGCGAACCGGATTCACAAGGTCGCGCCCGATGGAAAGGTCTCGCTCTTCGTCGAAGATCCGTGCGGCGCAGACGGCATGATGGTCGGCCCGGACAATAAATTGTACGTCTGCGCCCCGCGCACAAATCAGATCGTCACCTTCGACTTAGCCGATCCGAAAAAGAAAACCGTCATCGCCTCCGACATGCCATCCGTGAACGACCTGGTCGTCACCCGGAAAGGCGCGGTCTACGCGACGGATCATAAGAACAAGCAAGTCTGGTACATCCCGCCAGGCGGCGGTGAGAAAAAGGTCGTCGATACTGGCCTGCAATTCCCCAACGGCGTCATCCTCACCCCGGACCAAACTCAGCTCATCGTCGCCGACATGAACGGCGCAGGCCTCTACCTCTTCACCATCAAGGATGACGGCACCCTCACCAATAAGGCCCTCTATTACTTCTGCCAGATCCCCGCAAATAAATCGACCAGCGGCGCAGACGGCCTCGCGATGGACGCTAAGGGAAACCTCTACGTCGCCACCCACATGGGCCTGCAAGTCTTCGACCAGGCCGGCCGCGTCACCGCCATCATCCCCGGCCCCATCCCCGGCAAGCGCCCCAGCAACGTAGATTTCGGCGGCCCCGGCAACGAATACCTCTACATCGCCCAGGGCGACAAAGTCTTCCGCCGAAAGACCAAGGCCAAAGGCGTCCTGTTTTTCCAGGACCCGGTCTTTCCCCCCAAGCCCCAACTGTGAATGCTATTGCCGCAAAGGCGCAAAGAGCGCAAAGTAAGAGACGAAAAGGATACACGCTATGACCTCCAAGCATCCGACCCGAACGTCCACTCAACCCCTCTTTGCGCCTTTGCGCCTTTGCGGCGCATTTATTCTTCTCTTCTCACTCGCCGCCCGAGCCGAAGCCCCTCCCGCCCCCGACGTCGAGAAAGCCTCCAAAGCCATGGCCGCCGACGCGCGCAAGTTTCTCGACTGCCTATCCCCAGAGCAGCTCGCCACCGCCGGCTTTGCGTTCAAGGACATCGAGCGCATGAACTGGCACTTCATCCCCAAGCCACGCAACGGCCTGACCCTCAAGGACATGTCCGATGATCAGCGCGCCCTCGCCAAAGCGCTGCTCGCCGGCGCGCTCTCGTCCCAAGCCAACACCAAGGCAATGACGATCATGTCGCTCGAAAACATCCTCAAGGAAATGGAACAGGGCAAAGGCCCCAAGCGCGACCCGGAGATGTACTACTGGTCCGTCTTCGGCAACCCCGCCCCCGACGCCAAAGAACCCTGGGGCTGGCGCGTCGAAGGCCATCACATCTCGATCAATTTCACGATCATCGACGACAAGACCGTCGCCGTCGGCCCAGCCTTCCTCGGCACCAACCCGGCCGAAGTCAAGCAAGGCCCGCGCAAAGGCCTGCGCGTGCTCGCCGAAGAAGAAGACATGGGTCGCGCCTTCATGAAATCGCTCACGGATGAACAGCAGAAGAAAGCGATTATCCTGCAGGTCGCCCCAAAGGAGATGGTCACCGCCGCCCAGCGCCAAGCCGTCCTGCAGAAGTTCGAAGGCATCCCCTACTCGGAGCTGACCGACAAGCAGAAGGCCGGCCTGATCGAGCTCGTCGCCCTCTACGCCAACCGCCTCCGCCCCGAGCTCGCCCAGGACGACATGCGCCGCGTTACCCAGGCCGGCCTGGACAAACTCTACTTCGCCTGGGCCGGCGTCACCGAGGTCGGCCAGGGCCACTACTACCGCATCCATGGCCCCAACGTCCTGATCGAATACGACGACACCCAAAACGACGCCAACCACATCCACACCGTCTGGCGCGATCTGGAAAACGACTTCGGCGGCGACGTGTTGAAGCGCCACTATGAGCAGTCGCACAAATAACTCGTATCACGGGCGTCTCGCCCGTGCTAGCTATTTAGGTGGTTGAACAACGTCGATTTCAAAAATTTTAACGCTTCTTACACGGGTGAGACCCCCGTGATACCGGCAAATGAATTCATTGC
>JAQGHM010000038.1 GCA_028291615.1 Phycisphaerales bacterium
GCCGCCAACTCTGACACCGCCACCAGCGCCAACGAAAACGACGCCCAGTTCGGCAACGTCAAGGAAACCGCCGAGCAATGGGGCCAGGTCAGCCCGCGCCTTAAGGACGCGGTCCTCGAAGGGGCCACCGAAAAAGTCCCCGAAAAATACCGCAAGCTCGTCCAGGACTACTACCGTTCTCTGGCCACCAAAGCGACGGAGCGAAAATGAATGATCGAAACACGTACCCCGAACGTCCCGCCTGCGCCTCTCATCCCCTCGCCCCCGGTACTCCGGACTTCGGTGAGCTCTCTTCGAGCCTGAGCCTCAGAGCCGAAGGCAGTCGAACCGGGGAGAGGATTAGGGTGAGGGGGTTCCCGCATCGCCGCGCAATAATCCTTGCCTCCCTCGCCGCATTCCTCGCCGCGCCGATCGTGAACCTCGCCGCCGACAAACCCAAAAAACCCGACGTCCCCGTCTCCGAAAAACCCAACCAGGTTCGGGGCGACGAGATCACCGACAAGCAGAAAACCTCCGTCGGCAAGGGCCTCGACTGGCTCGCCAAAGCCCAGGCCCCCGACGGCTCCTACAGCAAGAACGCCAGCGCCGCCGGAATCACCGGCCTCGCCGGCCTCGCCTTCATGTCCGCCGGCAATCTCCCCGGCCGCGGCAAGTACGGCGACAACGTCACCAAGTGCGTCAAGTTCGTCTGCGATGCCACCCAGGAATCCGGCCTCATCGCCGCCGATCAAACCCACGGCCCCATGTATGGCCACGGTTTCGCCACCCTCTTCCTCGGCGAAGTCTACGGCATGACTCACGATGACAAGGTAAAAGAAAAACTCCAGATGGCCGTCCGCCTCATCGAGCGCACGCAAAACAAAGAGGGCGGCTGGCGCTACCAGCCCGTCCCCTACGACGCCGACATCTCCGTCACCATCTGCCAGATCATGGCCCTGCGCGCCGCCCGCGACGCCGGCATCAAGGTCGAAAAGGAAGTCGTCGACAAGGCCATCGGCTACGTCAAGAAATGCCAGTGCGGCGACGGCGGCTTCTCCTACGTCGCCGGCCAGGGCAGCGGCTCCGGCTTCGCACGCTCCGCCGCCGGTGTCGCCAGCCTCTACTACGGCGGTGTCTTCGAAGGCGACGACCTCAAGCGCGGCCTCAACTACCTCATCAATTTCGTTCCCGGCCGCGGCGCATCCGACTCCGAAGGCCACTACTTCTACGGCCACTACTACGCCTGCCAAGCCATGTTCCTCGCCGGTGGCGACTACTGGGCCAAGTGGTACCCCGCCATCCGCGACCAGCTCATTGCAAGGCAAAAAACCAGCTCCACAGGCGGCTGGTCCGGCGACGTCACCGACGAATACGCCACGTCGCTAGCCCTCATCATCCTACAAATGCCCCACCGCTACCTCCCAGTCTTCCACGGCAAAGGCCCCGGCGCGTGAAAACGAAGATGGAAGATCGAGGATGGAAGATGGACGAAGACCACGGTAGAACAAACCGCATGACCCGCGCCTTCCTCCTTCTCTTCGTGCCCTTCGTGTTCTTCGTGGTTCACCCCGCATTTGCCGACGACGGCTGGTCCCTAACCACCGCCGACTTCAAACGCCAGAACGTCAACCTCCGCTCCTTCGACGAATCCGGCGCAAAGGTCATTCCCTATGGCCAGCGCGACGAGATCACCATTCCCCTCGACAAGCTCCTCCAGCTCGATCGCGGCGGCGCAGCCGTCCAGCAGGTCCGCGGCGCATTCACCCTCTACCTCACCTCCGGCGATCGCGTCGGTGGCGAGCCCGTCGCCATCGCCAACGACCTCCTCTCCTGGAAATCCCCCGCCGCCGGCGACCTCTCGATCCCCCTCAAAGACCTCCGCGCCATCATCCGCGGCCAGGACGCCGCCCCTCAGTTCGACGCCACCCGCACCGAAGACGTCGTCCTCCTCTCCAACGGCGACAACGTCAAAGGCATCGTCACCGGCCTCGAAGCGGGCAAGGTCAACGTCAAGCAAGCCTCCGGCGACGCCATCCCGGTTGACCTCTCCGCCGCCAAGGCCATTCACTTCGCCGCCGCCAAGGGCGACAACCTCACCGGCCCCGCCTTCCGCGTCCAACTCTCCGACGGCTCGGTCGTCACCGCCCCCAAGGTCAGCCTCAAGGGCGGCCAGTTCACGCTAACGCTAGCCGACGGCGCTGCCCGCCCCGTGGAGGTCGCCCAGGTCGTCCTCGTCGAACAACTCAACGGCCCCGTCTCCTGGCTCAGCGCCCGCGTTCCCGCCGAAACGATCTACCAGCCGATGTTCGACGTCTCCTTCCCTCCGCAGATGGACCGCAACTATCGCGGCGAAAAAATCCGCTTCGCCGCCCGAGACTTCGCCCGCGGCATCGGCGTCCACGCCTACTGCAAGCTCACCTACGCGTTAGACGGCAGCTTCAAAGCCTTCCGAACCCAGTACGCCCTCAACGAGGACGCCTACAAGGGCAAGGTCACCGTCCGCATCCTGCTGGATGATAAGGTCGTGCACGAGATCAAGGATTTCCCCCCCGGCAAGCTCTCCCCGGTAATCCTGCTAGACCTCGGCAACGCCAAAACCCTCTCCCTCGAAGCCCACCCCGGCGGCGATCCCAACACCCAGGACCGCACCCAGTGGCACATCGACACCCAGGCCAGGCTAAACTGGATCGAACCCGCGCTCCTGAAAGAAAAACCCGCAGCCGATCCCCCCAAACCCGCCCCCGTTGAAAAACCAGAAGCCCCCAAACCCGCCGCCGCCCCCACCGATAAACCCGATGTCCCCAAGCCGGTCCCCGACCCCACACCCGACAAATAGATTCCCTCCTCTTCGTGCCCTTCGTGTTCTTCGTGGTTCAATAATTAAGCGCAAAAAGAGAGACCGGAGCTCGCCGTGACTCCGGTCTCTAAACAGGCTGCCCGACCATAGGTCGGAGACCCACAGCCTCACCCCATATATCGACAAAGGTCCTTCACAAACTTCATAATTCACGTCAGCGCTTGCTCCACTGGTATGGTCTCCTCCCCCGATGGAATCTACCTCACCCCCGCCCGCGCAAAGTCTCCGGGAGTCGGCGCCTTCCCCGTCAGCAGCGGATTATCCGGATTCACCTGCCATTGCCCCTTCACCCGCTGAACCCGCAGCGCCTCCGGCTGGTAATCGATCCACTGCGACCAGGCTCCGCGCCGACGCATCACCGTCACCGATGCCGTCCCATCGAGCACCACCCCGCTCTCCCCCGCCTCCCGGCACGGCCCTTTCTTGAACGACACCTCCCCGGCCCACTCAAATCCGTTCAACCGATCCGCATCGCTCAACTCCGCCGCCTGAACCCCCTCCACGCTCAGATCGCGATACTGCCGCAGATACTGAACCGGCGCAAACGACGTCCCCGCATCCCTAGCCGTCGTCCACCCGTCAGCCCCCTTCGTGCAGTGCTTCGCAACCTCCGCCATCGCCGCGTCCTGCGCCTCACGCTCCTTCCCCGACACCGACCCTCCGCCCGACGACCCGCCCGATTTCTCCGAGTCCGACTTGCCACACCCACCGACGAACGTAATCGCGCACATAAGTAGAACGCTCCACAACACGCGCTTCCCATTCATAAGCCACCTCCATTACCAATTGCCGCCCCCAAACCGCAGTTAAACTTCGCCAATCCATCCTCTTCTTCTTTGCGCTCTTTGCGCCTTAGCGGCCGCATTTCTTGAGCTCTTAACATTCTTGCCCGCATAATACTTTTCCCACATGCACGCGCCTAGAAAAATGCATCGCTCCACGCAATCGTGCCTTCCCCCCAAAAATCACTACAATCCCCGCCCATGTCCCAGCCCAAAAACGTCGTCGCCAAGCTCGCCCTCGAAGACGGCGCCGTCTTCACCGGCCAACACTTCGGCACCCCCGGAATCTCCGAAGGCGAGGTCGTCTTCAACACCAGCATGACCGGCTACCAGGAGATCCTCACCGACCCCTCCTACAAAGGTCAGATCGTCACCATGACCTACCCACTCATCGGCAACTACGGCATCAACCGCCAGGACGTCGAGAGCAAACAGCCCCACGTCGCCGGCTTCATCATCAAGGAGCTCGCCCCCCTCCACAGCAACTACCGCGCCGATCTCTCCCTGCACGATTACCTCGCGCAAAACAACATCCTCGGCATCCAGGGCATCGACACCCGCGCTCTCACCCGTAAGCTCCGCATCTCCGGCGCGATGCGCGGCGTCCTCACCACCGAAATCCAGGACGACGCCGCCCTCGTCGCCCGCGCCCGCTCCGCCGCCCAGATGGAAGGCGCAGATTGGGTCAAGTGCGTCATGCCCACCGAATCCGCCAACTGGTCCGAAGACTTAGGCGAATGGCACCCCGGAATCGTCGAGCGCGGCGACGGCCTCCACGTCGTCGCCCTCGACTGCGGCGCAAAATCCAACATCCTCCGCAACCTCGCCCAGCGCGGTGTAAAAATCACCGTCCTCCCCGGCAACACCTCCACCGAGGAAATCCTCAAACACCGCCCCGACGGCCTCTTCGTCTCCAACGGCCCCGGCGACCCCGCCGTACTCGACTACGCCATAGAGCCTCTCAAAGGCGCCCTCGGCAAAGTCCCCATCTTCGGCATCTGCCTGGGCCACCAACTGCTGTCGCAAGCCATCGGCGCCAAAACCTACAAACTGAAATTCGGCCACCGAGGCGGCAACCAACCGGTGAAGAATCTCGACACCGGCCGAGTAGAAATCACCAGCCAAAATCACGGCTTCGCCGTAGACCCCAAAAGCTTAGAAGCCGCCGGCGGCATCATCACCCACGTAAACCTGAACGACGGCACCGTAGAAGGCTTCCGTCACAAAACCCTCCCGGTGTTTTCGGTCCAATACCACCCCGAAGCCAGCCCAGGCCCCCACGACGCCGGCTACCTCTTCGACGCCTTCATGGAGATGATGAAGACGAAAAGGCCCCCGACCGGGGAACGGCTCCGGGCATTGCAGGGCCTACGCTCGCGACCATCGTGATCGCTGAAGGGAACTACCACATGCTTCGTGAAATCCGAGTCAATAATTATCGATTGCTTGACGAGTTTCGGGCGCAATTCCGTCGAATCAACGTCGTGGTGGGAGCCAATGCCTCTGGGAAGAGTACGCTGATTGATTTCCTTCAATTTATCTCCGACCTTGCGGGCTTTGGAATTCAAGAAGTGGTTGATTTCCACGGTGGTCTGTGGTCTATCGCGAATGCGGGTGCGTCCAAGTCACAGTCTTGTGATTGGACGCTCCAGTTTGAGCGCCCCGAAGGGAACACATGGTGGAGTTTGACAGCTCCCATTGCGTCAGGTGATGTGTTTTCTTATGAAGTTAAGCTATCGATGAGCGGTCAGGGACAAGTGAGTGCCGACAAAGAAGAGTTGACCCTGATTCAAGGCGACGTGAAGCGCGTTTTGTTGAAAGCAGAAGGGACTCGATCACTTGCACTTAGCGAGCGGACAGGACAGTTAGAACCCTTTGACGACGCGCTTGTGGCGAATGCCGCGGCTCCAAGCGGTCAACCAGGCCCCACGGGTCCGGACGGCGGTAGCGGCGGACAGGGGACCACGGGACGCACGCTCAAGCTTACGCAGATGCGCTTTGCAAATGACTTCCCAATACAGACTTGGGTGCGAAATCTACTTTCGCAGCAGGCGTTTTATCCTGGTTTTGACGTGACGAGGTCATCTGCGCTGCGAACAAAGCCCGCCGACATTCGTGCACAGACAACGCTATCGGCGAATGGGGAGAACTTGGGGACAGTCCTTCACGAAATTCTCACTCGATACGACTATCGCCTAAAGGCCGACGAACTGAAGGAGTTTCTCCGTACGGCTTACCCGCAATTCGAAGACATCACGGCGGAAACAAGCTATGGCGCTCAGCCAAAAGTTTTAGTTCGCCTCCGCGAAAGCGGCCTGTCCAAGCCTATGGAAGTCTGGGAGCTCTCCGACGGAACCCTACGTTTTCTCTGCTTGGCGGCCGCGCTTTTGAATCCATTTCCTCCCGCCCTGTTGGTTCTGGATGAGCCAGAACTCGGACTGCATCCGCGATTGCTTCCCATTGTAGGAGACCTAATTAAGGTCGCTTCAGAGCAATCGCAGGTGATCGTCACGACACATAGTCCTGAACTTCTAAATCGGTTCGAACTTGACGACATTGCCGTTTTAGCTCGTGAAGGGTCGCGCGTCCACTGGTATCGTCCGTCAGATAGTGCCGCACTTAAGATGCTCCTGCAAGATGTCGTCGGAGAAAAACTCGGCGATTTGCACCGCACAGGCGAACTGGAGGCAGGGGTATGATTGCCTATGTCTACGTCGAAGGCGAATCCGACCGCCTAGCTTTGGAAGCTCTCTGGAAGACGTGGCGTGATCAATTACGTCAAAGCGGTGACGGAATCCGCGTGTTGCCGCTTGACGATAAGGCTCGTTTCTTTCGGAAGATCGGCGCACATACGGCGGCAAGGCTCCTAGCCAACGCTGACGATATCATTGTTGGCCTACCCGACCTCTATCCGACCGCACCCTATGCAAACGGTCCGTACGCGCATACGAATCTCGCCGAGCTCAATGCCGTCCAAAAGCGAGAAGTGAGGCGTGCGTTGGAAGCACATGTGAGCTCCGCAGAGGCTACGACACACTTGAACCGTTTCATGGGATCTGCGCTCAAACATGATTTGGAAATGCTATTGCTTGCCGCAGAGCAGCAACTCGCAAATTTCTTAAGGGTGCCGACTAATTTGGGAACGTGGCGGCAACCAGTTGAAGACCAGAATTACGCTCGACCGCCAAAGAGAGTGGTTGAGGAGATATTTCGTTCACGATCATCCAATAAGATGTCGTATCGGGATACTGTTCACGCCAGCGCGGTTCTCAGCCGCGTTATGGATATACGTGAAATATTTTTCACGCAGGCAGGACAACTTAAGTGTCCAGAATTCAAGCGAATGGTTGACTGGATGGGCACTGCATTTGGAACTCCCGGGTATCAGAATCCAGCCGAGTAGAAATCACCAGCCAAAACCACGGCTTCGCAGTCGATCCCAAATCATTAGAAGCCGCCGGCGGCATCATCACCGACGTAAACCTAACGACGGCACGGGCGAAGGCTTCCGCCACAAAACCCTCCGGTGTTTTCGGTCCAATACCACCCCGAAGCCAGCCCAGGCCCCCACGACGCCGGCTACCTCTTCGACGTCTTCATGGAAATGATGAAGACCAAAACACCCCCGACAGGCGAACGCCTGAAGCAACTCCAGTCGATGCGCGACGCGCCCGTCGCGAAGTGACGCGCGCCGACCGAATGCGACAAAATCACAACGCACCTCTTTTACCCTTACGTCACACCGTTCGAGGCTGCGTTGGGAAACAGCGCCGGCAAGCTCTATGAATTTGAAATCGACCGGTACGTCGCGTCGCGCCGCAAAATCTTCCTGAGTCGCCGCAATTGTGTTGGCGAGGAGCTGGGCAACGCCGATGATCAGGCCAGCGGACCAGGTGGCCTTGACGCCGACGAGGGCAGCTGCGCGGTGGAGCGCGAGCGCATCGGGCGGGGTGCGGGGGCCGAGTTGCTCGGCGAGGTCTTTGCCGTAGTAGAAGTATTCCCAGGAGATCGTGGAGGTGATCTGGTCGTTTAGTACGCCGTAGACGATCGCGCCGATGACGGCGAAGAGGAGGATGCTGTATT
>JAQGHM010000054.1 GCA_028291615.1 Phycisphaerales bacterium
AGCGGGATCGCATACCCCCGCGGCGCCACCCAATCAAAGCTCAGCAATATCAGCGAACAGGCGATCAGCAGCTTGTCCGCCACCGGATCCAGAAGTGCCCCTAATTTACTGGCTTGGTTCAACCGCCGGGCCAAATATCCATCCAGTTTATCCGTCACCGCCATGACCGCGAAGATGGACAGCGCGTAAAATCGATGGGCGTGCGACTCCGGAGACTGCGGCGGCCCTGCGCTGCCGCCGCCGGCATCGATCAACACCATCCAGAGGAAGACCGGCAACAATAGCAGCCGCAACAGTGTCAGCCCCATCGGCCATGTGAGCGGCCAAAGCCCGACTTCAGGGTGAAGTTGCAGCGTCCGGTGCGGCATGCAATTCGGTCATTGTACCCGCCGATACATTCACATTTCTAAATTGATGAACCGCGGGCCGATCGGATCGTATCAGGCTTAGCTCGTTCAAAAGAACTCCCAAGGCGCGGTGGCCGGATGTGCTTTGGGGATTTCGGTTTACATCTGCCTTGAAAGGTCCTAAATTGGGATTTGATCGCGTCCAGTTCACGTCTCTGGAGGTAAAAACGATGTCGTTCATCCAACCCGCTCGCCGCTCCGCCGCACCTCGCCGAGGATTCACCCTTGTCGAGTTGCTGGTCGTCATCGGCATCATCGCCCTGCTGATCGCCATCCTGTTGCCCGCGCTCAGCTCGGCGCGAGCCCAGGCGACCACGCTCAAGTGCTCGTCCAACCTGCGGCAGATCGGCACGATCACGCAGATGTACGCCAATGAGAACAAGGGATGGATCCCGCGCGACTACAACACCGGCACGCAGTATCTCACCGGGCAGTACCTCTTCGCCGAGCAGTTCGGAAAGTATTTCCTCAACGATTTCGTCTCGGTCGGCGCCTCGGACACCAGCGCCAATCGCGACATCGCCCTCAAGCCACAGTTCGCCCGGATCGAAGTTTACCAGTGCCCGGTCTTTCCCAACGAAGAACAGCAGCTCGACTACATTGCCAACGGGTTCCAGATCTCATCGGAGTATTTCAAGTCAGGCCGTGCCCAGCCGGCGGTCAACATCACCCAAATCAAGCGTGGGTCGGAAATCCTCTACCTGACCGAGGCCAACGCCACTCTGCCCTCCGGCGGCCCGAACAACAACCCGGCACCCAGCTACGCCTCGCATGACGTCTGGGTCGATAACCACATCATCGGCACCGTCGCCGCGGGCCGGCGCATCATGGAACTGACCGACAAGCGCCACAGGGGGATGATCAACTGCCTGTACATCGATGGTCACGTCGAAACCAAGCCGGTCAAAGACATCAAGACGACGGATTTCTACCCCTACGAGATCACGAACTTCATTGACCATTGACCGCGGCATCGCTCGCCGCTGGCGGATCCGCCGAATCGATTACGATTCAGGTTGTTCGTAAGCGGACTGCGAAACTGCCAATTGTGGAGCGGACGGAGCAGAACTTTGCAAGATTCCGATTGACGCCTGCCATTAACGCCCTAGATTGGGTATATTCCCATCTGCTCATTCATCGCCTTGGAGGTCAAGACATGTCGTCCGCGTCCACCAATCGTCCCGTCCGCAAAGGTTTTACCCTGGTCGAATTGCTGGTCGTCATCGGCATCATCGCATTGCTGATCGCAATTCTCCTGCCCGCCCTTTCTAAGGCCAGGGCACAGGGGAACTGGGTGAAGTGTCAGAGCAACATGAGGCAGTTGTTCACCGGCTTCCTGATGTACACCAACGAGAACAAGGGGGCCATGCCGTGGCGGGGATCCAGAGGGCAGGGTCCGCGGCCGGACCCGGCCAAGCCAGCCGCCGAGTTCCCGGGAGCGAACGACTTTATTCACTGGCAGGACACGGCCACGGGTTACGCGGGCTCGCCGCCAGTAAACCTGGACGAAAGTGCCGTTGCGACGGGCTTGGGGGTCAAGGGTGAGGTGCTGCGTCAAATGCTCGTGTGCCCATCTGATAATATGGATGCGCGCCTGTTGTCCGCGGGGGTCGGCAAGTACATGTTCAGCTTCACGATGAACGAGAAGGTGACGCTGGTCAACTTTCCGCTCCCACCCGGCACCACGACTGACACGCCGTCGAACTGGCAGAACCGGAAGATCACCCAGGTCAGGCGCAACGCCGAGAAGATCCTCTTCGTGGAGGAGAAAAATCCAAACGATGGCCGCTGGATCGGCAGCACCGGCAACATCGGGACCGTCGATCCGCTCACTGGACTCGCCTCGGGTGACGACGCGCTGACCAACCGGCACTTTAAGGGCGGCAACGTCGGATTCTTTGACGGCCACTGCGAGAACCTGAAGAACCAGGACGTCATCGACATGGTCAACCAAGCCACGCCGAATCGAACGGACCCGTTCACCGAATGATCCGCGAACCCTACGCTGCGATGGCTGCTCCCGCCGCCTCGCACATCATGTGCACGCCGGCCTTCCCTTCGCCGTAATAATCTGGCAGCGTGCCGATGCTGCCAAACCCCAGCCGCTCGTAAAGGTGGATCGCCGGCGCATTGCTCGCCTCCACCTCCAGGTAAATCCGGCGCACCGCGCGGTGCCGCAACTGCTCGACCATCTCGCGCATCAGTCGCTCCCCGATCCGCTGCCCGCGCGACGCGGGATCGACCGCCAAGCTGTAAACCCGCCCCGAAACCGATTGCTTATGATGCCGAACCAGCGCGATCCCTTCACCGACGATTCGGCCATCCTGCTCGGCCACGAGGAATACGGCGCTCTGCCGCTGCTGTAGATAGCCAAGTTGCCGCTTGCTCAGGTTGTAGGTGGTGAAGCACCCTTCTTCCAGCGCC
The DNA here is from genome assembly GCA_028291615.1 of Phycisphaerales bacterium. Classification (GTDB taxonomy): domain Bacteria; phylum Planctomycetota; class Phycisphaerae; order Tepidisphaerales; family Tepidisphaeraceae; genus RYN-433. The sequence continues at coordinate 2,832 of JAQGHM010000054.1, forward strand.
GAGATTGATGGGAGATCGCTGCGGCGGGCGGGACGGATGACGACGGGTGAGCACTGGGAGATTTCCGATTGCGAATTGCCAATTGCCGATTGAAGAAGGGAAGGCGCAGCGCCTTCCAATTCGCAATTCGCAATCGGCAATCGGCAATCAACGGCCGCAAGCACTCGCACCGGCGGTGTCATCGCAAACTTCTTCAACAGCTTCACCGGCCGATAGCTCGACTTCGTCCACGCGAGCGACTCCAGCCCCCAGTCATCCCCCGCATTCACCAGCGGCCGATCCGCCCACGCGGTCTGGCAAAACTCGCTGAAGATGAACTGCGCCAGCCCCTTGCACTCCAGGTCCGTCTTCTCCACAACGATCGAGCTCTGATCAGTGCCAAGCGCCTCGCCGAAAGTAAAGCCCTTGATCTGCTCACCCCCCTGCTGATCCTGCACGTAGACCACCAAACCGCGCAAGCCAAGGTCGCCCGCATGTTCCAGCGAAAGCTGTGTCGCCAGCGACTCCTTCGTGCGCTTGATAAAGCTCGACGTATCGTCGCCTGCGTGCGCGCAATCCTGCCGCTCCTTCCACGAGTTCAGCAACTCGCGACACGCATCGAAGTGCCGCGCGGCGTCGTACGCCTCCACGCGATGCGCGTAGTTGCGCATGAACCGGTTCTTCGCCTGCCGCTTGCTCGCCAAATCCCCGCCGGCGAGGTCGATCATGCGCTTGACGTCGTAAAGGTAATCATTCCCCTGCGGCGTGACGGCGGCGAGCTTCGAGCGGTCGAACCGCGCCAGCAGCTCTTCGCTGACGTACTCCACGCGGCTCTTCTCCCGGCAGGCGTGGATCGAGTTGTACTGATCCATGATCTCCGCCGCCCGCGCCAGCGCGCGGTCCGAGCCGGTGTCGCCGATCGGCGGCAGCAGCAGCGTCAGGTCGCCGCTGCCGTTGGCGAAAACGCACAGGTGGTTCTCGATCACGTCCCACGCGATGCGCAGGCTGTTGCGCCACGTGAAGAGTTGTGAGAACGTGTAGTCGGAAAGCGGTTCGCGGAGGGAATGAAAGTAGCGTTCCATCGCGGGTCTGTCGGCAAGTGTTACCGGCCGCAGGCCAAAGTCGGACAAGGGGTCCGTTCGCATAAAAGTGACGGTTTCCTCCGCAAGCGGCGTGGAGATCGGCTCAGGGGCCGATGCCGTTCGAACGCTGGATTCCGAGCGTCCGTCGGCGTGGACAGGACTCCAACCGCGCGATCAGTATGAAAGATATATCGGGCAGGCGGAACGTTAGATTAGACCGGTATTGCCACAAATTATGCGCCCCACGACCGATAACCTTCCGTCCGCTGACCCACACCCTGCCCATGCCAAGATCATAACTACGAGGTTGATTGATTGCGCGCGAAATGCGCTAAATGGCCATGCGCCCGGTTCACTCAATGTCGGGCACGCACCTACAGGTCAAACCGATACCGGCACTTCGCCCGCTCCCCCCGGCCATACAGGGTATGGTCGTGCGGAAGTTTCACGATCTCCACCAGCCGCCCCCCCGCCCCTTCGCACGTGCGCCGCGACGCCATGTTCTCCGGATTGCAGGTGATCCAAAGGGGCTTGAGCCCCAGCCGCCGCGCGAACGGAAGTAACAATCGCACCGCCCGCCGCGCGTAATGGTGCCCCCGCGCCGGCGGGTAGACGTTGTACCCAATATGCCCCAGGTACATCTCCAGATTATCCGTGTGCCCCACGCGCAGCCCGATCCCGCCCGCGATCTGCACCGGCGGATCAAACTCCGGCCGAAGCCGCATCCAGAAGTGATACGCCGGCACAAACCCCTTCTCCGGGTCCGCGTTCTGCCGCCCCAGCGGAAACTCGCGGACGAACCGGCTTAGTTGCTCGCGGGTCAGCGTCGAATCGCCCGGGACAAGGTCGCGCGTGCGCGCGTCGTTGAGCGTTTCCAGCAGCCCGTCGATCCAGCGATCGTCCGGCGTCACCAGCTCGAGCTCGCGGTCGATCAGCGGCCCAGGGTCCAGGAAGCGGAATTGCTCGAGCAGGCTCATGGTTCACGGCGGTCGTGACAAGATCCGTTCAAAGCAAAAACCCACGGAAGCGGTTCCGTGGGCGTTGCTCTTGATTGCTTCAATATACCGCGCCCGCCATCAACCCATCAATCCACCTTCGCCGAAGAGCGTCCCGGCCTTCAAGTAGAGGGCGAGCATGGCCGCCATCACGATCAGGAACGAGATCAGGGCCAGGACGGTGTAGACGTTATTTGCCGGCTTGACGGTTACGACATCAGCTGTGCCTGCGCGACTCATGGTTGGGTCTCCTGGTGTTCGGACGGGAAACGGGCACCTGTGCGGTGCACCGGCTAAACGAGGATTACTGCAACTGCGTCTTAACCTGGTCGCCGGTCTTCACCTTCTCGACCTTGGGTCCTTCCAGCACGCCCGCGGCCTCGGTCGGCTCGGTCGTCTGGATCGTCAGGTAGCCCAGGAATTCCTTGTTGTTGACGACGTTGAACTTCATCCCCTTCTCAACCATGTCCTTCGAGCCGATCGTCACGCTCGCCCATGGCTTGCCGCCCGCGTTGAACACGCTGCTGACCACCGCTTCAAGCTGCGGGGCGCCTTCGTTGCCACGCTTGGGCAGGTTGTTGATGTTCAGCCCCGCGCTCTTCACCTTGCCGGTGAGATCGTCCATCTCGGCGGTCTTACCCTGCAACCGTTCCTCAGCGTTCTTGTAGGCACGGCCCAGCGCATCGACCTTCGAGAGCGCATCGGTCAATTGCACGTTGAGCGAGTGCCGCTCATCAACCAGTTGATCGCGGATCTTGCGGAGGTCGGTCACCTGCGTCTGGGCGGCGGCAAGCTGCCCTTGCAGGCCTTCCTGCACCTTGGTCAGGTTCCCCAGCGCCACTTCGACGCCCTTCTTGTCCTGGTCGAGCTTCGAGATTTGGTTCTTCAACTCCAGGACCGTCGCGTCCTTGCCGGCGCTCTCCTGCTTGAGCGTGTCGAGGCGGTTATTGAGGTCCTTCGAGGTGGATAGCAGTTGCGCGTTGAGCGCCTCCACCTGGACGCGGTTGTTCTTATTCGAAGCCACCTCCTGGTTGTAACGGTCAACAGCCGCGAGCTGCGTCTTGCGGAAGTCTTCGACCTTATTGACAAAGACGACAACCCCCGCCGACAAAAGCAGCGAGGCGACGACGAGCAAAACTACCGCAATCTTGGTCAGAGCGCTCAAGGTGTGGCTCCTTGGACAAGGTGTCCATCAGTGGTGGTGTGAGTCGCGTTGGGGCTTGATCGGCGAGATTCGTAGCCCTCGTTTCCTAAGATGCTCGCGACACCGTTCTTAATCGTAGTTTTGCACGCGGTCCTGTCAAGATGAATTGGAGTTACAGACAGGCGCGCCCAACCCCTTCCCACCCTTTGCGTAACCCCCGTCACGCCCCCCGCGCCGTCACTCCCCCCGCGCACTCGCCGACGGCGCCTTCAACTGCAAGATCGCCTGCGCCGCCCCCAACCGAACGTCCGGCGAATCCTTGTCCTTCAACAGATCCGCCAGATACCCCTGCGCGTCGCTCCGCCCGATCGCCCCCAGCGCAATCGCCGCCCGATAGCGTTGCCGCGGGTCCCGGCTCTTCGCCGCCTCGGTCGCGATCGGATAACCCGCATCCGACCCGCATTCCCCCATCGCCCGCGCCGCCACCACGCAAACCTCCGGATAATCCGCCGTCAACGCCGCCCGCAGATGCCCCAAAACCCGCGCATCCTTAGGCCAGCACAACCCCAATATCGCGATCATCTGGTCGTCCGGATATCCGCTGGCGCTTGCCGAAACCAGCGTCCGTAACCCCTCCTGGTTCCCCATCCGCCAAAGCGATTCCGCCGCCTGCAACCGCACCGAATCCTCCCGATCCCGCAGCATCGGCTTGAGGATGCGCACCGCCGTCGGCTCCCCCAACAGACCCAGAACCCGCGCCGTCTCCGCGCGCGACTGCCATTCGATATCCCGAGCCGTCAGCTCGAAATCCTTGCTGAACGTCGTATCGCCAAGCCGGTGCAGCGCAAACCGCACCGCGATGCGCACCAGCGGATTGGGATCGTTCACCATCTGGAGCAATTGCGGTTTCGCCTGCGCAATCTGAAGCTGCCCGATCGCCATCGCGCCCGCAAACCGCACCTGGGCAGCGGCATCGTTTAGCGCGCTGAGGTAGATCGCCGGCTCCTTCGCCCCGATCACGTTCTGCGCCGCCTCGATCGCGTGCATGTGGATCAGCACGTTGCCCGATGCCAGCGCAGCGTTGATCTCCGCCCGCGCCGCCGTCTGCAGCGCCGGATCAATCCGCTCATTCTTAACCGGCGGCGGCAGCGCCGGCTCTTTCGGCGCAGGAACCTGCCGATCCACCATCTGCCCCTTGCCGCCGTTATTCCCCGCGCACCCTACAAACATCGCGCCCGCAAGCAGGAGCAACACGCCGCAACGCAATTGATTCATCATGTAAACCTCGTTGATCGTTCGTTATCGACGCGCCAACCGGCGATTCTTCATTCCGTTCCAGACGCCCAGCAGGATTGTACCGCCCGCCACCGCTAAACAGACCCCCGCAAACGCATCACCCAGGTGCGTGTACGGCGCAACCCGGTGGTCCAGTTCCAGCCGCGCCGCCCGGGCCCCCTCCGTGTGCACCGGGATCGTATCATGCACCCGCCCGACCGAATCGATAAACCCGCTGATGCCCGTATTCACGCTCCGAGCCGTCGGCACCCGGTTTTCGATGCACCGGAAGACCGAAAGTTGCAAATGCTGCTGCATCTGCGGCGTCGCAAACCACCCGTCATTGGTCAAATTAACAATGAAATCCGCCCGCTTCGTCCCGCCCGGCCCGGCAAAATTCCGCGCCATCAGCGTCGCATCCACGTCTTCAAAGCAGATGGCCGTTACGAACCGATAGCCGCCCGGCTCCAGTGGAAACACCGTCAACTCCGACCCCGCCTGCACGGTGTAATCTTCCGCGCCGTACGGGTTGAACAGGTTAAAGAACTTGTAAAGCGGCGGAAACGATTCCCGAAACGGAATGAACTCCCCAAACGGCACCAAATGGATCTTGTCGTACCGCAACGTTGACTCGCGCCCCGAGCGATCGAACAAATAAGCCGAGTTCCGCCGATCCCACACCGGTTTCCCGTTAACCGGCCGATCCGCAAGCATCGTCTGAGCGCCGACGAGCAGGTTCGTGTGGTAGGTGCGTGCGAGCGCGCTGAGCTGCTCGTAGATCGAATCCAGCATTTCCCCGACGTTGCGCTTGTCTTCCTTGGTGATGAACTCGTGCATGTACTGCCGGTAGATTTCGTTGAGCTCCGGCATCATCGTCTCAGACCACGCGACCAGATCCGGCGTCTCCCCCCTGGCCGAGAGCTGTTCGATCGCGTCGCGGGTGGTCTTGATGTGGAACGCAAGGCGCTCGTCCGACGTGGCCCCCTTCGCGCCGGAGTTATCCTGCGGAATATTCGGCTGAACCACCACAACAAGCGGGCCCGCATAAAACGTCTTCTGCCCCATGCGGAAGATGCCATAACCAAGCGTCGCCCCCAGGATGAGAAGCACGACAACTGCCGACGGAATCAGCCGTCGCCGCTGCTCTGGCGGTTGCACGATCAGCAGCGCAATCCAGGCATTGACCATCACCACCCAGAACGAGACGCCATAAGCA
>JAQGHM010000098.1 GCA_028291615.1 Phycisphaerales bacterium
GGCGCCACGACCGCGGGCGCCGCGGGTGTATCGAGGACCGTGACCAGCACGTCGACGGGCGGGACCGCTACCCACGGCGGCCACCACCACGGTGGCCACCACCACAGCGGTCGGCATCACGGCCACCATCACGGTGCCTAAGCGCGAATGGCATGACAGGCCGAATTCACCTGACAAGCAATTGCGCGGAACCGACGCGAGCGCTGATGTCGAAGGGTTGATCGCGTCACAGTTTGAATTGGACGAAAGGATGCTCGTTATGTTGGGATTCGAAGTTCGCTCGTTCTGTCAATCAGCGCTTCGCGCCATCGCCGGCCTGGTCGTGCTTTCCGGGCTGGGTTCCCCGGCACTGGCGGATTTGAGTCTCGAAACCGAGACGGCGCGCCTTGCCCCGCCGGGCGTGTACGAACTCTCGGCAGCAGCCGAATATCAATATGCCCGTGACGATCAGGAGGTCGCCGTCCCGCTGGCACTGGAATTCGGACTGCTTCCGCGGTTGGAACTAATGCTGGAGCCGACCGCTTACGTCGGCATCTTTCCCCGTCACGGCAAGGATATCAACGGCATCGGCGATTTCGAGGTGACGCTCACTTACCTGGTGCTCGACGAGCAGAAGTGGGTGCCGGCAATCGCGGTTGCCGGCGAGGTTAAGATTCCAACCGCCCGTCGCAAGGAACTAGGTACGCGCGAGTTCGACTACACGTTTTACCTGATCGCGAGCAAGCGGATCGGTGACTTTGATGTTCACGCCAACCTCGCGTACACGTTCTTGGGCGAACCGGCAGGCACCCGTGCCAAGGACACCTACCAAGTGGCCCTGGCGTTCGAGTATTTCATCAATCCCAAGTGGGACCTGTTCGGCGAGGTGATGTACACCTCGTCGTCGATCGGCTCGTCGTCGTCAGGCGGCGGATCGGCTGCGGGGGGCGAGGGTACCGCGGCCGCGGCCGCGCGGGCACTCGCTGCTGCCGACACTACCGACACCGGCGGCGCTGCAAGCGGACTTACCGGCACCGCGGAACTGACCGGCGTCGAAACCGTTGGTACATTGGGCCTTCGGTACCACCTGAATCCCAAGACTGAAATCTTTGGCAGCGTAAGCTATGATAACAACGACGCCTCGCTGTTTCGCCTGGGATTTACCTACCGGTTTTAATTGGCCCGGCACCTGATGCGAACATTAACCATTCGGGAGTTAGACGAACGTCTGTTGGTCGGCCGGCGCATTATGGTGGGCGATGGGGACGACCGTGAGGTAACTCAGTGCTGGATTGCCGGGTGCAACGAAGCCGTGCCGCATGCTCTTTTTGCGATCTATTTGAATAACGGGCTGATCGCCCGGATTGGCGAGGGCGAGTTTGGCATCACGCGGGAGGGACAGGTGCGGATCAAACGTCCAGTGAAGCGCGCGCTGCCCTTTTGATGATCCGCCAGTATTTCAGCGCGTCGGTCATGAATTCCTCACGTTCGTTGCGTTATCGTCGGAATTTAGCCAATGAGCGTTGTTCGCCCTCGTTTCAAGACCTTGTTTCGTATCCTTGCTTGTCTTGCCGTTCTTTTCGTGAGCTTGGTGTTGCTCGGGGTGACCAAGCCTCTTGATCATGACGAGCACCAGTTTGTTGCCGCCGGGGCGCTGCTCGCGCGGCGCGGGCTGCTGCCCTATCGCGACTATCCCTATTTCCACATGCCCAACCTCGTCTTTGTTGACGCGGTGCTCTTCCGCTTCTCCGATCATTTGTTGCTGGCCGCCCGGGCGGTGTCGATCCTCTGCGGCTTTGCGACCGCGGCGGTTCTGTCCGGTGTGGCCGGTCGGCTGTTCGCGCCGCTGGGTCGGCGGGCAGCATGGTTCGCGGCGATCCTGGCGGCGTCGGTGTTGATCACGCAGCCGATATTCGCCAGCACCAGCGGCCGCGCCTGGAACCATGACGTGCCCGTCCTCCTGACGCTGCTCGCTTTCCTTGCGGCGCTAAGGGCGTCATCACCCACGGCGACATCGCCGCCAAAGTCATGGACGACGCGGGCGCTATGGCAGATGTGCGCCGGCGCGCTCCTGGGAGCCGCTATCGGAACGCGCCTGACCTTCGCGCCGGCCTTCCTGGCGCTCGCGGTGATCGTCGGGGCCCGTTCCGGTTCGATTCGCCAGAGATTGGCGGGCGTCATCCGCTTCACCGCCGCCGTGGCGATTGCCCTGGCGCCCTCCCTGTGGCTGTTCGCCGTCGCGCCGGCGCAGTTCACCTTCGGCAACTTCCTTTATCCCGCGCTGAACACCGCCTTTCGCCGCGAGACCGGCTACCCCAAGGCGATGACCGCCATCGGAAAAGTGCTCTACATTTTCACCGATATCCTCACGCGACCCGCGACGCTCGTCATGTTCCTCGCATTAGCGGGTTCGCTCACTGCCCTGGTCGTGTCTCGCATCCGCAACCAGCGGATGAGCAATCCGGACCCGCCCCATCCGCACCGCTTTGCGATCGCCGCGCTCCTATTGCTGATCGCCTGCCTCCTGGTGGGGACGTTCGCCCCCACGCCGACCTTTCCGGTTTATTTCTATGCGCCGCTGCCATTCGCGATCCTGTTGATCCTCTTCATCGCCGCGCCGACCGAGCATGGCCAAATGCTCCCCGCGATCGGCCGGCTTCACCGCCGGCTTGTCTATTTCGGGATAGCGGCGACCGCGATCGGTCTGGTGGGTTATGAACAGGTCCGCCACCCGGCCGACCTCGCTCAATGGACGCCGCTCGACGTTCATCGAATCGGGCAAAGCCTCTTTCGCGATTGCGCCTCCCAACGAATCCTGACGCTCGCTCCGATCTTCCCACTCGAAGGGGGCGCCGACATCTACGAGGCACTGGCGACCGGCCCCTTTGCGATGCGCGCGGGGGCGCGGCTGAACGAGTCGAACGAGAGGCTTTACAAGCTGATGGACGAGGACGACCTCCCCGAGTTGTTCGACCGCCATCCACCGGCCGGCGTGTTGACCGGCCTGGAGCGCGGCCAGGACGACCCGATCGCGATCATCGCCCGGAACCATGGCTATGTTGATCGCAGCAAATTCACGTATCGCCGCAAGGGGTTGGTGCTCCAGACTCCAGCGCTGTCAACCACGCTCGTTGACCAACGAGCGTCAGGGGTTATCCAACGATCGACCTCGGGAAATGAGATGCCTTTGAGTGGGACGTCGGCTGATCAGGAGACTCTTGGAAGGAATCCATCGAAACCCTGACAAGTCTTCTAAGGGAACGTCGGCCGAGAGCCCGGGGATTGTGCGTGACCGCGGCGGGAAACTGTGAATCCTGTCGTGCGCCGAGCGTGCACGGCCGATAGGACTATTGTTCCAATCCACACACCCTACGAGGAGTCTCATGTCTGTGAATCCCATCGGTTCAGCTTTAGCCACCGCCGCACAGCGGGTGACTTCAAGCGCGAGTGCCAGTTCCAAGCCGAGCGCGATCGCCACGGCGGTTGAGGAGGCCAACGAAACCAAGGCCACGACAATCAAGGAAGCTCAGAATGGTGATCAAGTCGCGCGCCAGAAACTGCGGGCGATCGAGGCTCGGGCGCAGCAGGTTGCGCCGGCCAAGGCGAAATCCATCGAGCCCGGCAAAGGCGCCGCCGTTGATCACGACGCTTGAGTCGTCAATGGACATCGCGCAGGAACGACCGCCGATCTCCACGGCGGTCGTTCTGGCGATAGGGCCGGCCACGCCTTAATTTGAAAAGCCGCTCTCCCCCATCTGCCACAACAAAAACGCCCACTCGTCCGCCAACTGCTGGTGATGCTGTTCCTTCGTCGATCCGATTCCGTGCCCCGCGTCATAGTCCACGCGAAACAGCACCGGCTTGCCGCTCGCCGTCGCGGCTTGCAAGCGCGCGGTCATCTTTGCGCTCATCCACGGCTCGACGCGCGGATCATTGATGCCGTGCGTCAGCAGCACCGCCGGGTATTTCGTCTGATCGACGACGTGGTGATACGCGCTCATCGCCAGCAATCCGTCGAATCCCTCCCTGGTCTTTACCGTCCCAAACTCGGGGATGTTCGGCACGCCGTTCGTCGTCGTCTCCATCCGCAGCAGGTCCAGGCAACCGACTTTCATCACCGCCGCCGCGAACAAATCCGGCCGCTCGGTTACCGCCCGTCCGATCAAAATTCCACCCGCGCTCCCGCCCTCCCCCGCCAGTTTAGCCGGCGACGTGTAACCCTTCGCCACCAGATATTCGCAGCAGGCGATGAAATCCTTCCAGGTGTTCGGCTTGGTCGCTTTCTGCCCCGCGCGGTGCCATTCCTTTCCGAACTCTCCTCCGCCGCGCACGTGCGCGTAGGCCAGCACTCCCCCGCGCTCCAGCCACGCCAGGTTGATCGGGTTGAAATGGGGCGGCATCCCCATCCCGTACGCGCCGTACCCGTTCACCAGCGTCGGGTGCGAGCCGTCCAGCGCGATCCCCTTCTTGTGCAAAATCGACAGCGGCACGCGCTCCCCGTCGTGACTCGTGACCTGCACCTCCTCCGCCTCATATCCCTCCACGTCGTCGAACTTCCCGCGCGGCCGCAGCCCGGTATCCGTGAGCGACTTGGTCGCGGGATCGAACGCGTACAACCCGCCGCCGCGCGTCCACGACGCGCTGGCGATCAACGCGCCGTCCGTGTCGGGATTGGCATCCACCAGAAATGCCGACGCCGCGCCCGCAGGGGGTTGGATCTGTTCGATCGCGGCCGCCGTGCCGCCCGCGAATGCGATTTGCGCCACCTTATTCAAACCGCCGTCGAGCGAGCTCACGTAAAGCGCATCCCGCCCCGCCCCGATCCACTCCACCACCGCCGGCCCCGCCGCCACCACCGTCTCCGCTTTGGCAAAGTCCGGCCGCTCGAGCGATGTCCGCACCACCCGATAGCGCGGCGCGCCCGCCGCCGTCACCAGGTAGATCTCCTCGCCGTGCACCGCGAATTCCGTCACCTCCTGCTCCATGCCACACACCTTCCGCCAAGGCCGCGCCGGCCGCGCCAGCGACTCCACCGGCGCGGCGTACAGCGTCAGGTCCGTCTCGTCCCCGTGCTTAATCTTCCCCACCGCCCACCGCGACCCAGCCGTTATTACCACGCTCGGGAAGTCCGTCTCCGCCATCGGCACATCGCTCCCCATTTCGAACACAACTGAATCCTTTTCCGGATCTGTCCCCAGCCGATGGAGGAAGGCGCGCGATCGCTTATAGACCTCCGTCGCCGGCGCGTCCGCCGCCAATAACCGCCGCCGGCTGTACACGAACCCGCCGTTATCGGGCAGCCAGCAGGGGGCCGTGTAATCGGATTCCATGCGATCGATCGTCTCCGCCAGATCCTTTCCCGCCGCCACGTCCAGCACGTGCAGCACCGTCTGTTCCGACCCCGCCGCCGCGATCCCGTAAGCGACATACTTGCCATCATTCGACGGACGGCAGAAGCTGAGCGACGCGTGTCCCCCGCCCACTGACGCATACCGTTCCGGGTCGACCAGCAACCGCTCGGTGCCGCTCTTGCCGTCGCGGAAGTAAAGCTTGTCGAGGTTTTCCGCCGCCATCCGCTTGAGGTAGTGCAGATCGCCATTAGGCCACCGGCGGATGACCGAGATGCGGTACGGCGCGCCGGCATCGAGTTCTGTGATGCGCTTCAGCAACTGATCGCGGCCGCGGATCTTCGCCAATACGCCCGCCGCGTACTTCGCCTGCGTGTCGATCCATCCGCGCACGGCCGGGTCCGTTAGGTTCTCGAAGTAGCGGTATGGGTCGGTGATCTTCCTCCCGTGATAATCGTCCGTGACCGCCCGCACCTCCGCCACGGGTGGTCCCTCCGCTGCGCCCGCCGCGGCGGCGCAGACTAACAAAGCCAACGCCAGCCCGCTCCATTTCCGTAATGTCATATGTTGCTCCTGGCTGGCAAGTGTACCGTCCCAGGGCCCAGCAGCGAGAGCGGTCGGATCGGGTAGAGTACGCACCATGCAAGGCGGGTCAGAAAATGTCGGGCTGTGCTGGGACTGCAATTACTCGCTGCGCGGGATCGAGAGCCGGCGTTGTCCGGAATGCGGGCGGGCGTTCGATCCGGCCGATCCGCGGTCGATGAACATGGGTCAGCCGCGGGGGCCGATCGGGCGCTGGGCGGTGCGACCGGTAAGCTGGGTGTTGGTCGCGGCGGCGGTGGTGGCGACGGGGTTGATCCTTCTGGTGACGCGGCCGCCGGTCTGGTGGCGGGAGGCGTGGTTCATCGATCTAGCCTATTTCGGGCGGTGGCGGGATCGGAAGCTGCTCTGGGCGGCGATGGGAGAACGCGAGGTCGTTTATGTGCTCGGCGTGTTGATGTGGGTCCTGATCATGGGCGGTTGGTGGCTTGGAGCTGGCGTGCGGTGGGTGGCGCTTCTGAGGTTTCGCGGAGGCGTCGCTCCCCTGCGGACCAGGCGGCGACACGTGCTGCTGCTGACCTTGATGACGATCTCCGTCCTGGCGGTGGGCCTCGGATGGCCCTATCGGATGGGCAAGCTGTTCGTGCGGCAGGCGATGGCGGCAGCGCCGGCGATGGCTACGACCACTGCACCCAAACCCGGCGCGCGCCGCTTCGCACATATAATTTGGGCGCCGGGGATGACTCCGCCGGCTGTGAAACGGGCGCTCTGGGCGGTGGCGCTGCAGGGGGGAAGCCAGCGCGAACGTCTATTCGCGTTGCAGATGCTGGCGGAGCGGTTCGGCGACGACGTGGGCTGGACGTTGAAGGATGCGCTCTGCCGATCGTCCAGCGATGCTGCGATGCGGGTTTGGGAATTGCGGTTGTTTGGTCTGTACGGTCCGCCGGAGGCTAAGGAGCTGGCGGAGAAATACATGGACGATGCGGATGCGGACGTACGCGCGGCGGCGGCGGACGCGGTGGGAATGCTGCACGGCGGGCTCGAGGACAGCCAGTTGGCGATGGCGCTGACGTGGTCGGCGCTGGTGACGACGCGGTCTGACCCGCCGATCCACTGGTCGTACCGCAGTCGACATGGCCGGTCGCCGGGAACGTGGTTCGAGCTCATCCCGCGGTCCAAACTCTCCGAGCCTCTGCGCCAGCGGCTCAGCAAGATGATGGTTAACGGCGAGACGACCGACGAGCGCGAGGCGGCGGCGCGGAGCCTGGTGGATGATCCACCTCCGGGTTATCGACTGCGGCTGGCCGAGTGGGGCGTGTGGCAGTCGCGGCGGGTCGATGATGAAGAGCTGCTATCGGGGCAACTGGATGAGATTCCGCCGCTGGCGCACGCGGTGGGCGACTCGGTCGCAGGATTAACCGCCGCGCGCAGCGCCGCGCCCACGATCGTCTGGAAGCCGGTGATCCACCTTAGCACCGATGCGCCGATGGCGGTGGATTTGCGCGTGAGATTGCTGCGCGGGCGGCCTTGGTACGTTTACCCGATGCCCGATGACTTTGACCTGCAGTTTCGCACGGGCAGTGATTATGGCCGCACCGCCACACGCCCCGTGGTGCAGCGACTGGATCCGACCGGGTTGAAGCCGCTCGACCCCCAGATGCGCGAAGGATACCCGTGGCTGACGCCCGGCCACCTTAACGGCAAAGCCAGCATTGGCTATGGACTGGCGGAGGTGGGATTCCGATGGCAGAGCCTGATCGTTAGCCCGACGAAATTGGGGTGGATGCACGAAGTGGCGGTTGGCGATGATGCGCGGTTTCACTGGTGGAAGCACCTGCGCGAGGTGGACAGCGCCTGGGTCAGCAATCGCGGGGAGAGCGAGCGGTTTTTGTATTACGACGGGCCGACGATGATCACGTCGCCCGTCGCGTACTCGCTTGTCGGCGGACAGTTGGTCGCGGGCGCGGCGCCGCGGCCAGCCGACGCCGAGGCCAAGGGGTTCAACTCACGTCCGGTGTGGGCGGTCGGTTACAAAGCCACCCGCGATGCGCTGCTGATTCGTGTGAAGAACGGCGCGGCAGCGTTGGCGGAGCGGATGGACGTGCCCGTGGTTATCCAGCCTGACATGCCCGGACTGCATGGTCGAAAGTTGCCTGGCGGCGCGGAGGCAGCGCTGACCGTGATGCTGCGGGAGCGCGGACTGACGCCGTCCGAGGCGGCCGGGATGATCGCGGCGTGGCGGAAGGCCTTCTTCGAAAAAGAGGGAACGCGATTGCTGATCATGATGACTCAATCGGATTACGACACGATGTGCCCACTGGCTGTCCGCCCGACCCCGACGGAGGTAACCCGCGTCGGCGTGATCTGGGTGGAACTCCAATGATGATTTAGCCGGCGTGACGAGCTGCGAACCTTCCGCAGGGTTGTTCTTTCCAATCACTCTGGTAAACCACTCGCGTGCCCTCGCAACGCCCCACAACTTTCGACGACGACCTCGCGCGCCTTGTCGCCGCCTTCCGGGAGAACAACCCGGCGGTCTTTTACACGCTGCTGATGACGTCGTCGGTCCTGGTGACCGTTACCCAGGCCGAGAGCCTCTGGAACCGCATCGGCGAAGAGGGCGAGGTCCAATCCCTCGTCTACCTTCACTTTCTGAAGAACTGGGATCGCATCCGCACGCTCGCGCTCGCGGGCGGGGGACAGGTGGCGGGGTATCTTGTCGAAACGATGCGCAATGCCCTGCGCGATGCGCTTCGCAAACAGGAGCGCCGGCAGCGGATGGAGCGCTCGCTCATTCGCGGGCTCGATGACCGAGGCAATGAGGCGGAGGCGGTTGAAGACACTAGCGGGTCGGTCCTCGACCACGTCATCGCCCGCGAGCAGGTGGCACGGCTGCAATCGGTTGAATCCGACCCTGAGCAGGCCCGGTTCGGTGCGGTTTACAAGCTCAAGATGATGATGCGGTGCGCCACTGATGAGCTGGATCGGTTCGCGCTGTCGGCTGACGAATCTCTTTGGCAGCCCGATGATGATCCGGAGCATCCTCACCCGCGCACGGCGGGGCAGGTGGCCACCTGGCTGGCGCGGCTTCGGCGGTGGGACGAGGCGGGAAACCGGTTCAAACCGACGTCTCGCAAGCTTGTGCGAATGCTGGGGATGGTGCGGAAAAACGCGCCTGAGGCGGTGCTGAAGGACAAGGCCAATGTGTTTGATCAGTGGTTTCGCCGGGCCAAGGTAAAACTCGCGGCCCGACTGCGGGAGTAGCTAAATCTCGTTGGTACAAGATGTTCGATTCTCCGTCGATTCCCAATTTCAGGTGTCAGATACGCCCACCTGCCGGCGTTGAATCTGAAACGACCCAACCACCCCGGAGCCGAGCCGCATGAATACCACGCATGATCCGCTATCCGAACGCATCACCGAATGGGCCGCACAGACGAACGAATCACCCTCCCCGCAAGTCGGCTCGCAAGGCTTCGCTTTACATGAGATAGTCAAACGGATCGGCCCGCCCGCCCAGCACTTCCTGCCGGTTTTGGAACGTCATTCGCGCTCGACTCCTTCTCCTGCCGCCCTCTCCGCTTTAGCCGATCATGCCCTTCAAAGTTGGACTCACCTGCTCGCTGACCTCGACCGTGAAACTGCAAATCTCGATGCGATTCCCCGCCAGATTGAAGATGTTTTCTTTGCCGTTCTCGAAGCCCTCATCCTGATTGAGGAAGCTGGCCAGGACGAACATCAAGCCGCCGCGCAGCGCCTCTTCAATTCGATCATTCACGACCTTTATATTTTTGAACCGCTTGCGGATCTGGCCGCCGAGTTGCAGCGGCCTGGGCAGGGCCCTACTCAACTCTCCGATCTCTTGTGTACCGGTATCGCGGGTTTGTTCGACGGCCAAGCGCGTCTTCGTCAGCAGCCGATCGAAGCGATCGAGGAGTTTGTTCCGCTTGACGTCTTTCTCCGCAAATCCTCCTTGGCCGGCGCCACCTGGTGGTACGTGAAGTGGGCCGCCCAGCGGATCAAGATGACAGTCACGCAGCCGTCGCGAGAATTGCAGCTTGAAGTTTGCGAAGGGGAGTCAGCCGGTCCGTCGCTCGCGCTGGACGGTTGGCAGGTGCGGCTCGGCCACCCGCGTCAGTTCAACACTGCCACGCTGACCCGCGGCGTGGCGGTCCTGCAACTCTCGCCCAACAGCCTGCACTTCCAGATCAAATCGCCCGGCAGTTCTGAGTGGATGGATCTCTTCACACAGATGTCGAGTCATTAAGGCACCGACCGTTTAATCCCGCGCATTTCCACGATCGTCCGGATCGCCGTCCGGCCTGGCCGCAGGCGCGAGTCGGGGTCACAGGACCAGGTGACCGGAAACTCCGCGATCCGCGCCCCCGCCTTTTTCGCGCGGAGGATGATTTCCAGATCGAAGAGGAACCCATCCGTCAGACATTGCGAATAGAGCTCTCGCGCCAATGATCCGCGATAGAGCTTGAAGCCGCACTGCGTATCGGTGAGCCGATAGGGCAAACCCATGTACGCGTCTACGGCGGACCGGAATACGCGGGATAGCATCCGCCGGTGAAACGGCTGCGGGTTGGTGATGACCGAATCGACGCGCTTGCGCGAGGCGTGGGCGATCTCGCACTGTCCACTGCGCAGGAGCGTTAGCCCGCGCAGCGCTTGCTCGTAGGGAATGCAGACGCCTGAGTCAGCGAACATCACGTATTGGCCATGCGACACCGCCATCCCCGCCCGCACGGCGGCGCCTTTGCCGCGGTTGGTAGGCTGCCCCAGCACCTTGAGCGTCACCGGGCCGCTCACCGCACACGCCCGCGCCGCGCCGGCGGTGTTATCATCGCTGCCGTCGTCGGAGATGATGATCTCGCCGCTTAGCTGATGATCCGTGAAGAATTGACCCGCAGCTTGCACGTCCAGCGCGATCTTGTGCGCCTCGTTGTACGCCGGGATGACGATCGACAGCTCGGGTTCGTCCACACCTATTCTAGGCGATGGTGGCGCGGTCGGATCGAATGTGGGATGCTCGCTGCCCATTAGCGTGTCGCGCCGGCGCTCGCCGCGCTACCCGACGCCGGCACGCGCTCACGCGGCCGCCCGGCCAGCAAGCGATATCCGTGAAAGACCGTGCAAATGAGCAGCAGCAAGGCGCTGTACCGGTGCACGCGCAGCAGCGTGATCTGTCCATCGGAGCCGAACCACGTCATCATCCCGAGCATGGCTGAAACGATCGTCGAGAGCCCCGCGATCAGCGTCAGCCAGAAGGCGACTTTCTCTCCCGAGTAGAAACGCGCGGCCGCGGGCACGACCGGTGCCCGCTCAAATGACGCCTGCTCCGCCCAGAGCACCGCCAGCGCCGTCAGCGTCACCGCGAACAGGCCGGCCATGGACATGTGCATCACGAGCATCCACCCGTGCATCCGCTCGCCAGCGATAATCATGCCGAAGCTCGACACCGCCTGCAGCAGCACCGCCAGCAGGAAGAGCAGGTAAATCAACCGCTCGATGCGGAGCATGCGGGCGCTCCCCAGGCCGCGCCGTGCAGGTCGGAAGAGCGCCATGTCAATCAGGGGTAGCGCGATGGCAATCAGGATACCGATCGTAGTCAGCATGCGGAGCATGATTCAGTGGCCTCGTTTGAACCGCTTTGGAACTCGCCAAACTCCTCGTCCTCAAACGTCTTTGCGCACATTCCGTCGCGCGACCGAGCTCACTGCCCGGCCGCCATACGCGATCAGCACCAAACTCAGGATCACCGAGCATGTGTAGCCCGTGGCGATCAGCACCGGCCGCAGTGGATAGCTTGCGGCGAATGCCGTCAATGCGCCCATCGGCTCGCCGCGCATTTCGTACATCGGCGTGGTGGTGACCGCGCTGGCGAGGAGGGCCGTCGATGAGACAGTGGAATCGAAGATCGGCGCGCCCGACGAGTGACAATCGGTGCAGCCGCGCGCCCCCAGCGCCTGCTGCGCGCCACGTACGTCGTGCGCGAGAGGCCAGGCATATGGATCGGAGGCGGGCGTGTCGAATTCCTCCAGATCCTTACCGTCCGCCTTGCGCTTGAACGCCTTCCCGCCGGTGACGAAGACCGGCTCGCCGCTATACCACGCGGGCGTTGCGGGTTGTGTGGTCGCCGGCGCTGCCGCGGCGGTTGTCGCCGAAGTCGTCGCGGGTTTGGTGGTTGGTTTTGCCGCTACGGGTGCTTTTGGAGCTGGGGGTTTGAACGCCGCGAGTTTGTTCAGCACCTCGATGATCGCCTCCTTCTTCAGGGGCGTCATCGGTGGATCGTCCTGCGGATTGGGCTTCTGACCCAGCGATGCGCCGGTCCCCGCTGCGAGCACATCGGCCGGTTGAATCGGCGTCACCGTCGTGCCGTTCAGCCGTCCCCAGAATGAAGGATAGAGCACCTTATGCGGCGCGATCTTCCCCATGTCGTTGCGCAGGAAGACCGTCTCCTGGATGTTGGGGGCTGAATCATCCTCGCGATGGTGCCGGGGCAAACCCAGGCGATGCGCCATCGACGTCTGCACCATCGTCGTCGCTTGACCGGGCCAAGGCCCCGAATGGCACGCCGTGCAGGTCAGCTTATCGAAGTGAAGCGTCGGAAGCCCCTTGTGCTGCGGCCGCGGCGCTGCGTTGCGCCCGCCCAGGTCGATCCCCATGGCGCTCTCCGTGCCGGCGCCCATGTGGCAACCCTTGCAGGAGAGCGACGCGATCGTCGGATCCTTGCGCAGCTTATCTTCCCCTTCGTACCCGCGGACCGTCATGTGATCGACGCCGTTGCGGTGACAGTCGGAACAGAGCATTCCCTTGATCAGGTGGATGTCGCGATCGTGGTTCCAGCGCGATTCGAGGCTGGTCTGCCCCGCATCTCCCTTGCCGGCATCGACATTGGTGTGGCAGTAGTAGCAGCGGTCGTTCGGCACCCGCCGCGTCACCTGAAACACCACGTTGTCCTGCGGGTCAAACCGATCGGCGCGATACAAGACCTTGGGCGCGGGCCGCGCGTCCGGGTCGGCGGGATCCCAGTTGTCCTTCAACTTGATCGCCTCGCCTTGCACGCGCCCCAGCAGCGCCGCGACCGTGGGGGCCCACATGAAGTTTTCCGATTCCATCACCTGCTTGGCGCGCTCGGGCTGATCGTACACCCCGTTGCTCGTGTGACAGATCAGGCAGGCCACTTCGAGCTTGCCGGACATCTTGAAGCGCAAATCATTCGAATTGGCAAACGCCCCGCCCCCCGGCAAATGGCTGCCGAAGGTTTTGACAAAGGCATGATCGTTCATGCCAATGTCGTACGGGTGCACCGTTCCAGGCCACTTCCGGTACGACAGCGGTATCTGCGTGCGCGTCTGGACGTCGCTCAAGATCCAAGGCTCCCCCGGCCGACCCGCGGGCGCGTTCCCCTCCGACGCATTAAAGTGCCACCCGTGCGACATGGCAGGGTAGTCGTGGCACTTCCCGCAAGTAGTAGTCAGCGAAAAAGGCTTAGCCCCCGGATCGTCCTTGGCAGGCGGGGCTTTGATGACGTTCCCCTCGGCGTCGCGCAAGTAGATGCGATGGAAGTAGGGGGTGTTGCTGTAGGTCTTTTCCGGCGGAACTTTGCGATCCTCCGCCATCACCCGCCCGGTGCCGAGCAAGAATGCGAAGGAGAGGGCAAACCACGGCAAAACCAGTCGGCGGTTGGGTCGTTTCATGGTTGACGCGGATTGTGGTGGAAAACGTCGAAACGGGCAAGCAGCGACTTCAGCGGGCCGCTCGGTAATCGGTCTAACGCGCGCTGCTCGCGTGCCCTCCACTTAAGAGTATTTTTCCGAACCGGTTAACCCACATCACGTATGTAGAGCACGGTCAACAGCGGAGGAAATGTGTTGTTTTCTTGGCCTGTTGGACCAGTCACACCCCATACGAAAGGGAAGGACAAAATGCTCCACCTAAACCACCGTCGTTCGAAGGGTTTCACGCTTGTGGAACTGCTGGTTGTCATCGGCATTATCGCTCTGCTGATCTCGATTCTGCTTCCGTCGCTGAACCGTGCCCGCGAGACCGCCAACCGCGTGAAGTGCGGGTCGAACCTCCGCCAGATCGGTCAGGCGATTCAGCTTTACGCTAACGAGAACAAGGGCAATTACCCGCGCACGAAGTACGTCGCCGGGTCGGCCATCGTGAAGGCGACGGGCATCACCGCCAACGACCCGTTCAACCCTTCGTCCGGCACGGCACCGAGCAACAACGACTGCACGGCGGACCTGTTCCTGCTGATTCGCACGCAGGACATCACGCCCGAAGTGTTTGTCTGTCCATCGTCCAACGCCGAGAAGGACACGTATGGCGGCGCAGCGGGCGCGAACGCTCAGCTCCGCTCTAACTTCACCGACTATCAAAAGAACCTCAGTTACGGCATGGCCAACCCGTATCCCGATACGACGGCCGTCAATAATGGCTACCGATTGAATTCGACGACCGGCGCTGAGTTTGCCGTGGCTGCGGACATCAACCCCGGCGTCGGCGACAGCTACGATCCGCAGGTCCCCGACGTCACGTCGGCCGCCGCCGCGATGAAGTACGCCAACACCCGCAACCACAACGGCGACGGCGAAAACGTGTTGTATGGCGACGGTCACGTCGAATTTCAGCAGAACCCCTTCTGCGGCGTGAAGCGCGACAACATCTACACGATCTCCGGCTCGACCGACGGCAGCGTCCCCAAGGGCACCGGCATCGAAGGCGGCAGCCCGAAGTGGGCCGGTGACAGCGTGATCCTGCCGAAGTTCAAGTAAACGAACCGTCTGGTTTGAAGCTTAAAGTCATGAGGCCCGCTCGAGCGATCGAGCGGGCCTTTTCATTTACCCAGTTGTTTCCAGAGGTTTTCCTTCACGTAGACGTAGAGGACGACGCCGGGCCGCAGGCCAAAAGGCTTGGCGATGTAGCGCGGATTGGCTGCGGGGCCGGCAAGTCGTTCGCCGACCTCGTCAGTCCCGATGACCACGTCGGGGTCGCCGAGATCCGTCGGCGGAGCCGGCCAGTAACCGACGTTGGCGAAGCCGCGGAGATAGAACGGCAACGGCCAGCAATCACCGGCGACGACTTGCACCAGCATTTGCTTTCCCTTGGGCGAGGCCGCCGCGGCTTGATCCATGATCGGGAGCAACGTTCTACCCACGTCGGTGCCAGTGTGCGCGTAGACGTACGGGTTGTAGCGGCTGGCCGCGAAGTAATTGGGATGCTTCGGATCGGCGAAGTTGTTGGTGGCACGGTCCGCCTGCCAGGCCAATTGTGCGGCGGCTGCGAGAAGAACTATCGAAGCTCCGACTTTTGCCGTGATGCCCGGCACGAGATGGACGATCTGCCCGGCCGCGAAGCCTGCCAGCAGGATCATCCCATGCAGAAAGCCGAGCAGGCACCAGGGCGTCTTGTACGGGATGACCGAGAATTGGACGACGAGGAAGATCGCATAAAATCCGACGAAGCGCACAAAGGGCGGGAACGCGGTGAAGCGGGCGGGTTGCCGCGAGGACGCTTCGCCGGCGATCGCCGCCAGCGGCGCAGTATGCCGGCGAAAAACCGCCATCAGGAATCCGACCGCCGCCAGCGCCACGATCGCCGCTTCGCTCCAGACCGGCCCCGGTTTCACGCGCCACCAGGTGAGGATCGAGAGGTAGTAATTCCACGCGTGGTCGTGAACGCTGCCCGATGACCGCTGCGAGTAGTGCACGTAGGTCATCACCGCATCGGCGACGCCGCGCCAGCGCGTGAAGAAACCGGAGAAAAAGCAGACGAAGACGATGGCGAACGCGGCCAGTCCAACTCCGACCGCGCGCCAGCGGAAGTGCAGCCCATGATGTCCGCGCTTGAGCAGAAACCTCCAGATGGTCGCCGCCGCCACGCCGCTTCCCGCCGCCGCCGCCAGGGCCAGCACCCAGGTTTCTTTGGTCGCATACGTCAGCCCGAGAAACGTCCCACACGCGATCGCCCAGCCGAGGCGGTTAGAGCGTCGATAGCGCCACCCGCACGCGATGGCGGCGAACATGAAGAAGATGAGCGGCATCTCGTGAATGTAGTAGCGGCTGTAGAAGACAAACGCGGGCGAGACAGCCGTAAAGAGTGCCGCCCAGAGCACCCCGCCGCGACCGATGCCATCGCCGACCAGCGGCAACAGGAGGATCAGGCCCATCCCGAAGATCACCGCGACCATTCGGTACGTCACCTCACTGGTCGCTGCGAAATCCTTCGCGCCGGAAATCCAGACGACGGGGAGCGTGAAATAGTAGAGCGTCGGCCCATGATACTCGTTCGGATCGTATTCAAACGTCCCGCTGGTCCAAAGCTGGTTGAACTTGACGGCGTTGACGCCTTCGTCGTTGTGCATCGGCCGCTGCGCGAGGTTTGGCACGCGCAGCGCCAGCGCGATGGCGACGATCGCCAGGAACGCCAAAGCGTAAAGCGTGTTTCCCCTCACTTCTGCGCCCGCCCGTGAACCTCGACCTCGACGTAATGATTCTGCTCGTCGCTGGTGCTCCCCTTGCTGTAGCAGCGGACGTAGCGCGCCTTCTCGCCCTTGACCTCGATCAGTTTTCCCTCGGCCATCTCGAAATACTCATTGTCCTTTCCGACGCCGAGGCCGGCGGAATTGTCCTGGTCATTGTTGAAAACTGTGCGGACGTTTTCGATGAAATCCGGATCGTCGGCCAGTTGCACGACCACGTCGCGATAGACGCGCGCCTCGGCGTGGTAGTGCCAGAGGACGATCGCGTAAATCTCTGCCGAACGTTGCAGGTCGACTTGCACCCACTGCAACCCGGGCCCAAGCTCAACCCAATTGCCGTCGGTGCCTTCCTTGACGCCGTCGGTGATCATCTCGGCTTTGCCGGCGATCGGGTTATCGTCGCTCATCTTCACCGGCTTTTTCAGCGACAGCAGGTCAACCCCCTTGGGCACCATCAGCGGCGGGCGCGCCTTGCCGGTCGGCTTTTCAACCGTCGTCCCCGGCGGCAGGTTCTTAGGCGTGCCGACGAACAGCGGCTTGGGCAGGTCGAGCTTCAACTCGACCCGCTCATCCTTTTTGGGTTCTTCAGCCCTCACCGCTGCAACAATTGCGGCGAGCGTAAGGGCGGTGATGCACAGCAACGGTCGGATCGATCGCATGGCCACTAATTACCACGTTCATGCTCGCCAATCGAGCCTAAAGACCGGCCCCGCCGCCACAGGCGTCGCATCTTGCGCAGATTCCTGCCGCGCCGGCTGTCCGATTCGGGATTTACTTGCAAAAACGGCTGAGTGTGGCTTACTGTTACCGGCCCCGACGTGGGCGCCAGGTGGGTTTGTTTGCAGCAGAGGAGAGAGCTGATGTCGCGCAATTTCATCGAGGGTCTGGAAACCCGTCGTTTATTGTCGTCTACGCTTTTGAGCGGCACGCTCACCGTCACCGGCACGGCGAGCGCCGACACGCTCGCGCTGAGCATCAGCGGATCGAACCTGCGCGTCTCCGAGAACGGCGCGGTCAAAGACTTCACGCTCGCGGCGGTCAAGCTGATCAAGGTCAGCGGCTTGGGTGGCAACGACACCATTTCGCTGGCGAACAACCTCAACATCCGCGGCGTCCTCGACGGCGGGGCGGGCGATGACAAAATCACCGGCGGCACTTCCTCCGACACCCTCACCGGTGGCGACGGCAATGACTCCCTCGACGGCGGCGCGGGCGACGGAAACGACCTCCTCGATGGCGGCAACGGCAACGACACGCTGCAGGGCCGCAGCGGTAATGACTCCCTCACCGGCGGCGCGGGCAACGACTCACTCAACGGCGGCATTGGCAATGACACGCTCCGCGGCGGCGACGGCGCGGACAACCTGATCGGCGACGAAGGCCAGGATTCGCTCGACGGCGGCGCGGGCAACGACGCGCTCAACGGCGGCATCGGCAACGACACGCTCGACGGCGGCCTGGGCACCGACGTCTTCATCGGCGGCTTGGGCGTCGACACCGTCACCTACGCCTCGCGATCCGTCTCGCTCCGCCTCACGCTCGACAACACCGCCAATGACGGTCAAGCCGGCGAGAACGAAAACCTGCCGGTCGATATCGAAAACATCATCGGCGGCTCGGCCAACGACTTCATTCAGGGCAGTTCCGCCAACAATACCCTCGACGGCGGCGCAGGCAACGACACGCTCGACGGGCAGGGGGGCAATGACATGCTCCTGGGCGGCGCGGGCGACGGGAATGACAAGTTGATTGGCGGTGTCGGCAACGACACGCTCAACGGCGGCAGCGGCAACGATTCGCTCGACGGCGGCGACGGCAATGACTCGCTCAACGCCGGCATCGGCAACGACACCCTCCGCGGCGGCATCGGCGACGACATCCTCATCGGCGACGAAGGACAGGACCTGCTCGACGGCGGCGCGGGGGACGATTCGCTCGACGGCGGCAAGGGCAACGACACGCTCATCGGCGGCGACGGCGCGGATCTCCTGACCGGCGGCGCGGGGACGGATCTTGCCGATTATTCCGATCGCACCGATGACCTCACGCTCACCGCCGACGGCTCAGCGACCTCCGGCGCAGTGGACGAGGGGGACACGATCGCTACCGACGTTGAGAACATCAACGGCGGCGAGGGCAACGACCTGATCACCGGCAACGACGCCGCCAACCAGCTCAACGGCAACGGCGGCGATGACCAGATCTTCGGCGGCGACGGCAATGACACGCTCGACGGCGGCGCAGGCAATGACCTGCTCGACGGCGAGGGCGGGGCCGACCTGATGATCGGCGGCGACGGCACCGACGTCGTCGATTACTCCCTCCGCACCGCCGACCTGAACCTCTCCCTCGACGGCGTCGCCAACGACGGCGAGACTGGCGAGGGAGACAACATCGACTCCACCGTCGAAGACCTCACCGGCGGCGCGGGGAACGACCGCCTGACCGGCGACGGCGGCGACAACTTCCTCACCGGCAATGCCGGCGACGATTCCCTCGACGGCGGCGCGGGCGACGACACCCTCGATGGCGGCCTGGGGAACGACAATCTCGTCGGCGGCGACGGCATCGACTACGCCGACTACTCCCAGCGCACCGAGAACCTCACGCTCACGCTCGACGGAGTCGCCAACGACGGCGATCAGTCAACTGGCGAGACCGACAACCTCCATTCGGATATCGAAATCGTCGCCGGCGGCAGCGGCAACGATTCCATCACCGGCGACGCCAATGGCAATCAGCTCATCGGCAACGAGGGCAACGATACCCTCAACGGCGGCGCGGGCAACGACACGCTCTTCGGCGACGACGGCAATGATTCGCTCGTCGGCGGCGCGGACGACGACACGATGCAAGGCGGCGCGGGCGACGACACGTTCTCCGGCGGCACTGGCAACGACACCGCCGACTATTCCGACCACGACACCGACGCGCCGGTCACGGGTCGCATTGTGAAGATTTCCATCGACGACCTCGCCAACGACGGCACGACGCAGGACGGCGTCGCCACCGAGAGCGATAACGTCATGACGGATGTCGAGAACGTCATCGGCTCCAACGGCGCGGATCTGATCACCGGATCGGACCAGGCGAACGTCATCGACGGCCGGGCGGGTGACGACACGATCTCCGGCGGCGCGGGCGACGACACCCTCTACGGCGGCGCGGGCAATGACGTGCTGGCGGGCGAAGATGACAACGACCTGCTTTTCGGCGGCGATGGCACCGACACCACCCCCGAAGGCGGCCTCCCCGGCGACGCCAACGACCGCGACTCCCTCGACGGTGGCGCGGGGGATGATGAGCTCCACGGCGAGACCGGCAACGACACCCTCACCGGCGGCCTCGGCAGCGATGCCATGAACGGCGGCACGGGCGACGATACTTTCCACAACGCCGACGGCCACCCCGACAACCTCGACGGCGGCCCCGGCAACGACACCCGCGAAGCCGACCCCCTCGATACGGCGATCAACATCGAGAACATGGTGTGATTGTGCAGCAGCGGGACGTTGGTCGTATTGGAGAACTGCGAAAACGGCGGACCGCCACTGGCAGCAAATTCGTGATCTGACCGGCAAAGACACACCGCACTCCTCGCGACGAAAGGCGGTCACGGTTTCGTAACTTTCGCGCTGCCGCACACAATTAAACGAAAGAGAATGCGGAGTACAAGCAACGTCTCTCCGCCTGACCCTATACGATTCTAGTTTGGCAGGCAAAACGGACCACATTCAACTTCATGTTCCGATGTGCGCGCCGGCTCCACGGTCGAAAAATGCTCCGCGAAAAATTTGCTTTCGGTAGAAAGGGGCTTGAGGAACGCTTGAATGTGGGGAAGTATCGCGGCCGCTGCATTGACGATAAGCGGTGTGAGGTTGATGAAGACTTTCGTCTCAGTCAATGCGTATTTGGCGGCGTAGTCCCGGAATGATGCCGAGCCTAAATAGCCTCGAATGGCAGCGGCAATTTCCGGCTTGATTCGGCTCTCTTTGGCTGTAAGCGATAGAAGTTTGTCGAGGTCATGCCAAGAGACATACATTTCGAAAGTGTCTGCATCCTCTTCCAGCGAAGGGAAGTCGACCAGTATATATGAAACAAGATCGGAAGGCTTCTCAGCCTCGTGCGCATGGTAGGTGTAAAGGGTGCGAATTCGATTCGCCAAGTTGTGGTGGCGCGCGTTCCGTATAACAAGAAGCGTTGCCAAAGCAGGTGTCCGGTACCAATCGATCGGTTGAGCAGCGAGTTGCTTATCAATTGCATCGTAAAGACTATGGAATCCGTTCAGCACTCCGGAAAGGGCAGTTTCAATGTTCCCAATAGCCTCGGCCCGATCCACCTCGAGAAGACCCTGAAAGTTAGCCCGCGCGTGAGCTTCGAGGAGAACGCGCAAGCTCTGCGCTAGATTCTCGAAAGCATGAGCGATCCGTAGATCTGCCGCCATCTTCCATCCTCAATTTTCTCCGCGCCTCTGCCGTCAATGCGTCTCTTCTTCGTGCCCTTCGTGAACTTCGTGATTCAACCGCTTCAAGCCGCCGCGTGCTCGTCGATGCGGCCCTGGCTATCGACCTGGTCGAACTTCACCGCCACCCGCTTGCTGACGCCCTGTTCCTGCATCGTCACGCCGTAGAGGACATCCGCGATCTGCATCGTCCGCTTGTGGTGCGTGATCACGATGAACTGCGAGGTATCAAGGAATTCCTGGATCAGCATGCCGAAGCGCTGGTTGTTCGCCTCGTCTAAGGGGGCGTCCACTTCGTCGAGAATGCAGAAGGGGGACGGTTTACTCTTGAAGATCGACATTAGTAGCGAGATGCAGGTCATCGCCTTCTCGCCGCCGGAAAGCTGGCTGATGGAAACCGGCTTCTTCCCCGGCGGTCGCGCGATGATCTCGATGCCCGCTTCGAGCACGTCCACCTTGACCGTCTGCCACTCATCCACCGTGACGATGCTGCCGTCTTCCTTGGTGATTTCGCGCTTAATCTTCTCCTGCACCTCGGTCTCCAGGAAAATATCAGCTGAGCCGCCGCCGAAGATCTTGCGGAACATCGCCTGGAAGTGCTCGCGGACGGCGTTGAAAGTCTGCTCGAAGCGCACGCCCGATTCGACGTTGATGGTCTCAATCAATTCCGTGAGCTGGCTCTTGGACTCCGCGAGGTCCTTGAGCTGATCCGCGAGAAACATCGAGCGCTGCTCGAGTTCATCCTGCTCGCCTATCGCCTCGACGTTGACGTTGCCGAGGCGGTGGATCTTCTCGCGCAGCTCCTTGATCTCGCCGGCGACGCCTTCCCAATCCATCTCGGCGGGAACGTAGCCCCCTTCAACGGCCTGCGCCTCAGCGTACTGAGCGGGGAGATCGAGCTGCAGTTCGTCGAGCGTGCGCGCCACCGATGATTCCAACCGCACCCGTAGCTCAGCAACCTTCATCTGGAGCTGATGCAGGTCCTGCTCGATCTGGCTGTGCTCCTCGCGGGCATGATCGACGTTGCCAGTGAGAGTGCGAACGACCTGCGCGACATCCGCGACCTTCTGCTCGAGGTCTTCCACGACGGCGGCAAGATGCTTCTGCTGATCGACGAGGATTTGTTCCCGCTCGGCGGCGGCGGTCTGCTCGCGCTCGACGCCCCCGCGGCGTCCCGTGAGCGATTCCGCCGACTGCGCAATCCGCTGCCCCTGCTGGATCAACTCCGCCCGCGCCGCGGTCAGCCGCTGCACCTGCTGCTGCGCCGCAAGCTGCTTCTCCTGGATCTGCCCGAGCAGCACGCGCTTGCTGGTCAGCTCTTCGTTCCACTCGCGAAGGCTCGCCTCGATTTCCTTCTGGCTGGCGGCCAACTCCTCCACCTTCTGCTGGCGGGCCGACTGATCGCCATCCATCCCCGCCTTGATTTCCGTAAGCTTCTGCTCCTCGGCGGCCAGGCGCCCCAGGCTGTCCAGAAACTGCCCCAGCTCGCGCTCCAGCACCGGCTGCTCGCGCTTGAGCGAGGCCTGCTTGTCGTTGTTCTGCGCGATGGAGCTATTAAGCTCAACCTTGGTCTCATTGGCCTGATAGATCGCGTTACGAAGTTCGTTCTGGCCCGCTTCGAGCGTCTTAGCCTGCGTGTTGCCTTCGGTCAGCTTCGTGGTCAATTCCGCGATCCGCCCATCGACCTCGGCGATCTGAAAACCAATGGCTTCCAATTCCGACCGACGCGAAAGCAACCCCATCGAAGCGGTAAACGGCCCCGCACGAAACGTCCCATCCGCCTCAATCACTTCCCCAGCCGTGGTCACATACCGAAACCCCGCCGGCCCTTCGTCATGCAGCGCCGCGGCGGTGGCCAGATCATCGACAATCACAGTCTTGCCAAGCAGATGCCGGGCAATCGGAGCATCGCCCGGCTCAAACCGCACCAGATCAATAGCCAGACGAATGCGATAAGGATGCTGATTCCAGTCATACGTATCACGGGCGTCCCGCCCGTGCGGATCACTCGGCTCTGAAGAAGCCCGCCGATCCTCAACACTCTCCACCGTCAGCACGGGCGAGACGCCCGTGATACGGAAAGCGTCGCTCGCGCAAATCACGTTCACCCGTCCCTCAAGTTCCTCAAATGCCTCCCGCGCCGCAACCACAGCATCGAGATTCTCCGCCACCAGCAACTGATCCCGCCCGTCCAGCGCCGCCTCAATCGTCGCGGCATGCTCAACGTCCACCCGCAGCACGTCCGCCACCAACCCGCGAATAAATGGGAATTTCTGCTCTCGCTGCCGCAGCACGCTCTTCACACCCTCGCTGACGCCCTCGCGTTTCGCTTCCAGATCACTCAGCAACCGCTGCCGTGACACCAGCCCGCTACGATGCTCCTTGGCCGCCCCAAGCTGCTCGCTGATCTGCCCGATCTGCTGCCCCAGCGCCGCGGCCTCCTGCCGCTTGTCTTCCAGTGCCTTCTGCTGCTCGGCGATGTGCGTCTTGGCTGCCTCCAGCCTCCCCTCGAGCTCCCGCCGCGCTCCCTCCAGCGCCTCGGCCTCCTCCACCACGATCCGCCGCCGCTGGCCGACACGCTCCTGCTGCGCCGCGATGTTCTTCCGCTCGATCTCGATCGCACCAAGCCGGCTGTTGGTCTGCGCCAGCCGCCGCATCAGGTCCAGGATCGCGTTCTTGTTCCGCTCGATATCCTGTACTGCCTGATTAAGCTGATGCTGCCCCGCGCGGAACTGTTCCTGCCGCTCGGCGACCGTCTTGCGGAGCTCAATCAGCTCGGCGGTGAACGAAACCAGGGCGCCAGATTGCTCTTCAAGATGCCCCGCAACCTCCGCCGCCTTCTCCTCGATCCCCGCCCGATCCTGCTCGAACTGTTCAAGTTGCTCGGCGATCTGCTCAAGCTGCTGCCGCGCAAACTGCTGCCGCTGCTGCGCCGAATGCACATCCGCCTTCGCCTGCACCAGCGCATGCTCGGTGCGTTGCTTCGCCTGCGCAAGCTGGTCAAACTCCGCCCGGTTCACCGCCAGATCATTCTGCGCCTGCGCAAGCTGTCCGGAAATTTCCTCCAAACTTGCCGCCGCCTCCGATTGCTTCTGCTCGAAGTCGCCAAGCTGCGTCGCGTGCTGGTGATACTCCTGCAAGGCGTACTGCAGCCGCAATTCCCGCAGCCGCGTTGAATACTCGTTGTACGACC
>JAQGHM010000093.1 GCA_028291615.1 Phycisphaerales bacterium
TGTTCGCGCCAATCGCCTTATACGCGAACTGGTGAAACGCCTCGTGCTGCAGCGTCCGGCGGAGCGTGTCGCGCTGCCCGTCGAGATACGCGGCAAGCTGATTCTTAGCCGCCATGAAGACGCCGCCCGTATGGAGGTAGCGGCTGTCGGTAAACGTGGTGTAATCCGACTTCTTATTGAAGAGGTAAGCGTCGAGCGGCTTGCGGTCCTCGCGAAGATCAAAGTCGGCCAAGCGACGGGAATACTCAGCGTACATCGCGTCCATGCGCGTGCCCAAGTCGTAAAGCAGGGCGTCGTCGAGATCGCTGTGCAAGAGGTAGTACTTCGATTGGACGGTGCGCATCTCCGCGGGGTGCGCAGCCCGGGCGCCGGAGCTCCCCACCATGATCGTCAGGCAGAGGAGCAAAACGCACCGGTGGGGTAGACATTCTTGTCTGCCCTTGTCTTTTGTCTTTATCTCGTTGGTCTGGGGGAAAGCAGGCATTGTCCGAGAAATCCTCCGGCCACGTTTTTACTTTTAATGCGGCCCGACTATTATCGTCTCCCTTTTCGTTCTCAAACAGTTATGGAATCATCGATTTACGAACGCGAGCGTCGCGACAAGGTGCAGAAACTGCGCGAGCTGGGCGTAGACCCCTTCGGCGGCCGCACCGAGGGCATCCTGCCGCTGGCCGATGTTCGCGCCCTGCACAAGCCCGAGTTCGCCCAGGATGGCGGCCCCGTCGTCACCGTTTCGGGCCGTGTGATGTTTCGCAAGGGCTTTGGAAAGCTCACCTTTATGACGCTCCGCGACGAGACCGGCGATCTCCAGGTCGCCATCGATAAAAAGCGCGTCCCGGAGAAAGACTGGCAGGCCAACGACCTGATCGACCTCGGCGATCGCATCGTCATCACCGGAAAACTCGGCGCCACCAAGACCGGCGAGGTCACCGTCTGGGCGACCGTCGTCGCCTTCGCCAGCAAGGCCCTCCTCCCGCCACCCGCAAAGTGGGAAGGCTTATCGGACGTCGAGCTGCGCTATCGCCAGCGATACGTGGACCTATGGGCCAACCCGGAAGTGATGCGCACGCTCAAGCTCCGCATGCAGATCGTGGACGAAGTCCGCACGTTCCTGAAAGGGAAGGGGTTTCTGGAAGTTGAGACGCCGATGATGCAGGCACTGGCCGGCGGGGCGGCGGCTCGGCCGTTCGTGACGCATCACAACGCGCTCGACATCCCGCTATACATGCGCATCGCCCCCGAGCTTTACCTTAAGCGGCTGCTAGTCGGCGGCTTCACCAAGGTCTTCGAACTGAACCGCAACTTCCGCAACGAAGGCATCAGCCCCCGCCACAATCCCGAGTTCACCATGCTCGAAGCCTATGAAGCCTTCGGATCGTGGGAAACCATGGCCGACCTCGTCGAGGAAATGATCTGCACGATTGCGGAGAAGCTTTTTGGCGGGTTGAAGATCGAGCATAAAAATGCGGATGGAACGGTGCGGAAGACGATCAATCTTCAGAGGCCGTGGCGGCGGGTACGGATGGTCGATCTCGTCGCCGAGTGGACTAGGCGGTACGTCGGAAAGGAATTGCGCTTCGAGAAGAAAGACATTCGAGCGACCGCGCCGGAAGTCATCGCATTACTCCTCCGGAAGGATTGGCGCGATTTTTTAAACTCCTTCGGAGGAAGGCTATTCGATTCGCCGCTGATTGACGTGGACGATTATGGTCGTCTCTTGGGGAAGATCTGTATTGCTCTTGCGGCGGGCAAGGACAAGCCTGATGAAATATCGGAGGACGATTGGGACCTTTACTCGGCCTCTTGGGAGGTCCTCGGACGTTTATCTCCCGCCGAACAGTTGCAGCAGGTGTACGAGAAGCTCATCGAGCCTAATCTCATCGACCCCACCTACGTCACCCACGTCCCCAGCGTAATCATCCCCCTCGCCCGCAAGGACGTGAACGACCCCTTCTTCGCCGACGTCTACGAACTCGCGATCAACGGCCAGGAAATCTCCCCCGGCTACACCGAACTAAACGACCCCGACGTGCAATCGGAGAATTTCACCAACCAGGTAGGCGAAGACCAGCAGCAAATCGATCACGACTTCATCAACGCGCTCCGCTACGGCATGCCCCCCGCGGGCGGCATGGGCCTAGGCATCGACCGCTTGGTAATGATGCTCACCGGAGCCGAATCGATCCGCGACGTAATCCTGTTCCCGCTGATGAAGCCGCAGGACGCCCAGGCCATCCACGCCCAAGAGCCCGCCAACCCCACGTGAACCAATTACGCTCCTAGACTACTCTACGACTGAGCCTCCGCCGCTTGCGGCTTCGCACCTCGCGAAAACCAACTAACAACCAGCAACCAACAACTCTCTCTTGTACAAACTCCACCTAATCTTCAAGTACCTCCGCAAGCGCCGCATCGCCTGGGTCTCGCTCCTGGCCGTAACCCTCTGCGTGACCATGGTGCTCGTCGTCATCTCCGTCATGGGCGGTTGGCTGCGCATGTTCCGCACCAGCTTCCACGGCCTCTCCGGCGACATCATCGTCCAGTCCGGCTCGCTCTCGGGCTTCCCTTACTACAACGAGATGATCGCCGAGATCGAGAAGCTCCCCGAGGTAACCGCCGGCGTCCCCGTCATCCAAACCTTCGGCCTCATCAACATCAACAACCGCAAAACCGCCGGCGTGCAGGTCTTCGGCTACCCCGCCGACAAGATCGGCAAGGTCAACGAATTCCCCAAGTCGCTCTGGCGCCAGTACAACCAATGGCTCGAATGGGCCGATGGCGCAGCCATCGATCCGCGCGATCGCCTCGAACTGCGCGAGCAATATGGTCTGGATGTTATCCGCCCCGGCGGGCCACTCCTGCAACTGACGGCCGAGGAACGCGACCACCTGCGCAAAGCCGTCCCCGAGGCGACCAAGAAGGCGGAGGCCGCGCGGCAGGCGATCAACAAGGCCACCGATCCCGCCGAAAAAGACGGCAATGTTCACGATTTCGAAGACCTGATCTGGCTCTCCCGCCGGATGCAGGAACTCGCCGACAGCCCCAACGACGGCATCGCCGATCCCTACGAGCGCGAGATGATCCGCAAACAGTTGGGAAATATCATTGACGACCCCAATGAGCGACTGAAGCCCAACGACGCCGAGCGCGCCGCCGCTCGCGCCCAGGCGGAGAAGCGGCTCGCCAGCGCCAGCTTCAAACCCTTCCTCCCGCCCGATGAATACAAGGCCGCCTTCCGCGCATCCAATCCAAATGCCAAGAAGGACTTCATTGATTCCGTCACCAAGTTCGACGGCATGATCGCCGGCACCGGCGTCGTCAACATTCACAAGGACGCGCAGGGTAAGTTCGTCGGCCGACAGGATTTTCTCTACCGCATCCCCGTCAGCCTCACCGTCATGGGCGTCTCCACCACCGGCAAACTCGAATTCGGCGGTGGGCACGAACGCAACTACTGGATCAGCGATACCAGCCGCACCAAAGTCTGGCAGTACGACTCCAACACCGTCTACGTCCCCTTCGACGTCCTCCAGGGCGACCTCGGCATGGAAGCCCAACAGGCCGAGCAGGACGGCAAGCCCATCACGCTCCCCGCCCGCACCAGCGAAATTCACATCGGCGTCAAAGAACCCTGGCACAGCTCCACGCAAGGCCTGATCGCCATCCGCGACAAGATCAAACCGATCATCAACCGCGTCCTCGAAGAAAAAGCCCGCCAAGGTCAACCCTACAACGGCGCGCTCCCCACCGTCCGCACCTGGGAGGAAAGCCAGGCCAAGTGGATGGGCGCCATCGAAAAGGAAATGGTCCTCGTCACCGGCCTGTTCGGCATGATCAGCGTCGTCGCCGTCTTCCTGATCTTCTGCATCTTCTACATGATCGTCGTCGAAAAGACGCGCGACATCGGCATCATCAAATCCGTCGGCGCAACCTCATCGGGCGTAGCCGGAATTTTTCTCGGCTACGGCGCGGTAATCGGCATCGTCGGCTCCGGGCTCGGGTTCCTGGTCGGCTACCTGATCGTGCACAACATCAACACGCTCCACGGATGGCTAGGCGAAGTCCTGCACGTGCAGGTGTGGGACCCCGAGGTTTATGCGTTCGACACGATTCCCAATACGATGGAGCCAGTTCGCGTGGCATGGATTCTCGGGATCGCGGTAATCGCGTCGGTCATCGGGGCGCTGGTCCCAGCCATTCGCGCCGCGCGGTTGAACCCGGTCGAAGCCCTGAGGTGGGAGTAACGCCGATGGCCCGTACCACCCCTCAAGCCGCCTCCCCCACGCCGCCCAATAAGACGGAATCGATCCTCTCAGCCCGCGGTATTCAGCGCTCCTTTAGGATGGGCGATTCGGTCGTGCAGGTGCTCAAGGGTTGCAGCCTGACCCTGCGCGAAGGCGAATTCGTCGCGATCGAGGGCCGCTCCGGCTCCGGAAAATCTACGCTCCTGCACATCATGGGCGCGCTGGACGAATGCGAGGGCGGAGCGGTGGAATTCGAGGGCCAGGACTTCACGCAGATGTCCTCAACCCACCGAAGTTGGCTGCGGAACAAGAAGTTCGGCTTCATCTTCCAGTTCTACCACCTGCTGCCCGAGCTGAACGTGCTGGAGAATACGCTTCTAGCCGCGATGATCGAAAACTCGTGGCTCTCTTTCCGTTCCAATCGCAAAGCCCTGCACGCCCGCGCCATCGAATTGCTCGAACAACTCGGCCTCTCCCACCGCCTCAAACACCGCCCAAGCCAACTCTCCGGCGGCGAACGCCAGCGCGTCGCCATCGCCCGCGCCCTCATGAACAACCCCCGCGTCCTCTTCGCCGACGAGCCCACCGGCAACCTCGACGTCGAAACCGGCCGCCAGATCATGGACGTCATCGAAAAGCTCCACCGCGATTCCGGCCAAACCATCGTCATGGTCACCCACGACCGCGCCCTCGCCCGCGAAGCCGACCGAGTCCTCGTCCTGAAAGACGGCAAACTGGAAAAAGCGGAATAAGAACCGCGCCGGGATGAAAGCAGCGCCGAAGTCGCTCGGCGGTTTCGCCCCCTTGGACGCCTCCGCCAACATCGGCAGTTCAAAGTCCCCAACGCAGGCACAACATGAAATACGCCGACCTAGTCCAACTCTATTTCGAGCGCTCCAACGCCCTCCAGTGGTACTGGACCATTTACGTCATCGTCGTAGGCGGCCTCCTAGCCTTCTCCTCCCTCCGCCAGCGCCCAGACCTCCTCACAGCCATCCTCGTCACCCTCCTCTTCGCCTTCTTCGCCTACAAAAACCTCGGCGCAATCCGCGACGTCACGATGCAGCGCACCGCCGTCGTCTCGCTCATCAGGCAAACGCCGACCCAGACCACCTCCGCCGCCGGCGACACCGTAGAGCTAACCCACCTGCGCCAACTGCTCGAACCCACCCTCATCACCCCCGACTACGAAGGCATCCGCAACTTCCACATCGCCAGCGACCTCCTCACCATCGCCGCCTTCTGCGCCATGGAATGGCGCCGCCGCAAAACCGCGCCAGCATCCATTGTCACTGAATAGCAGATCACAATACTCCCGCGATCGGCGCCGAAGTCGCTTGACTTCGACGAGCTCAGTCGAGTCGCGGTTTCGCCCCGCGCAGATCGACCAAACCCGCCCTTTTCCACCCCATTGGTATTCCCCACCCGCCCTATTACAATCCCCCACCCCAATTTTCGGGTAAGATGACAACAGCGCCACAGGACGCAATGACGCACGTTCGTCTGATTCATCCTTCAACATTCATCATTCATCCTTAGGTATCCCCGATGTCCCTCAAAGTCTGGATCGACGGAAAACTCTACGACAAAGAAGACGCCAAGATCAGCGTCTATGACCACGGCCTCCTCTACGGCGACGGCGTCTTCGAGGGGATCCGCGTCTACGCCGGCCGCATCTTCAAGCGCGAAGAGCACCTCACCCGCCTCTGGGATTCCGCCAAGACCATCCGCCTGGCCATCCCCTACACCCGCGACGAGGTCAAAGCCGCCATGGAACAGACCATCAAGGCGAACAACTTCACCGACTGCTACGTCCGCCTGGTAGTCACCCGCGGCGTCGGCTACCTCGGCCTCAACCCCAACAAGTGCCCCCGCCCCAGCATGTTCGTCATCACCGACACCATCGAGATGTACCCCCGCGAGATGTACGAAAAAGGGATGGCCGTCATCACCGCCAGCGTCATCCGCAACCACCCCAACGCCATCTCCCCGCGCGTCAAAAGCCTCAACTACCTCAACAACATCCTCGCCCGCATCGAGGCCGCCGACGCTGGCGTCTCCGAAGCCATCATGCTCAACCACGAGGGCAACGTCGCCGAGTGCTCCGCCGACAACATCTTCATCGTCCGCAACGGCCAGGTCGCCACCCCCACGACGACGGACGGCATCCTCGAAGGCATTACCCGCAACGCGATCATCGACCTCTGCAGCCGCATGGCCATCCCCTGCATCGAGAAAACCCTGCAGCGCCACGATCTCTATATCGCCGAAGAATGCTTCCTCACCGGCAGCGCCGCCGAGGTCGTCCCCATCACCAAAATCGACGGCCGAACCATCGGCACAGGCGCCCCCGGCCCCATCACCAAAAAACTAAGCGAAGCCTTCCACCGACATACCCGCGAGGGATAACCACCGCCCCCACTCAGCCCGGCGGCCATTGACGGCAGGCGCTGCCGCGGAGAAAATCGAGGCCGTATGCAAAAGACCCTTGATCTGCCCGAAGAATTGGTGCGTCGTCTGGAGCGCCGCGCCGCCCACGACGGTCGCACCCCCGAGCAGGTCGCCGCCGATCTCCTGGCCGCCGGTCTGCCTCCCGACGCCGCCGCGTCCACCGGCCCCGCCGGGATCGTCCCCAAGCATCTCCCGCTCATCAAGGCACGTCCCGCCGCTCCCGCCGACGTAAAGATGTCCGGTCAGGCGTCCGCCGATTGGCTGAAGGACGTCGATCTGCAATTGGAGGTCGAGCGGTATGAGAAGGCTTTTGGACACCAACACGTGGATCGCGCTGACCGTTGAAACCCACGCCCAGCACGCCGCTGGTACGACGCCGAACCCCTGGCGCCCGGCGACTTGCTCTTCTGCCGCGCGACCGAGATTAGCTTCCTCCGCCTGATCACCCAGGCACGGGTGATGAACGCCTGCGGCCTCGTCCCGCTCACCAACGCCGAGGCTATCGACTATCTCGACAACGTCCACCGCGACCCCGCGGTCGCCCACGCAGACGAGCCGCCGCAAACGCGAGCGCTCTGGTTGCGCCTCGCCGCCGCGCCGCTGGTTTCCCCCAACGTCTGGATGGACGCCTACCTCGCGGCCTTCGCCATCGCGCTGGGTGCCCAGTTCGTCACCTTCGATCGCGCGTTCGAACGGTACGTCACTGACGGACTGTCGTTGCGACTTCTCGAAGGCGCTTGAGCGCAGCGCCCGGCTTGCTCACTTCAGTGATCCGCCGGGGACGCCGGCGGGCAACACGATCTCGACGTTGTTGGGCCGGCTGGCGTGTCCGTCAAGGGTCCAGTCGTTCAGGCTCGCGGGGGGCGTCGCCCCGACGTGGCTGTAAACGTTGGCCCCGGCGCATCCGGGTGGTTTCCCGCGGCGACTGCCGGTGGCGCGGTGGATGCGGCAGAGGATTGTGCGGCCGCTGACGCTCTTGACGTCCACATCGGGCGTTCCGCCCGGTGCGGGGATGGGTGAGGGGAGATGGCGGATCGGCAGGCCCAAGTTGAAGCGCTGGGTATTGGTTACTGCGGGATTGGCTTGCACAATGCGGCTTAGAAGACGGAGGTAGGAGGTCCCTTATGGTTTCCGCCTTCCTCCCTCCTGCATTTGTCTTGTGATGCCGTGAAGGCCAAGCTCGAGATGGTCGCCTGCGTAAATCGCGGGTACGCTCGGAATATCAGCCGCGTCTGATAGGCGTCGGAGGGATGAAGTCCGCACCCCTGAGCGCGGGAGAAGGGAATCTATGCCCCGCCAAACCCGACTTATCGTGCGCGTTGCACCGATCGTGAACCGCGAACAGACCATCCATCGCGGTGGCCAAGTTTTTATGCCGTTTCCCGACGTCGTGCTGATCGAAGGTGACGCGACCGAGGGCATGATGTATCGCTACCGGGCCAATGGCGAGTTCTGCGGCGATACTTGGCACGAGTCGCTGGAAGCGGCCAGGTCACAGGCTGCCGAGGAGTACGGCAACGCGCTCGGGGAGTGGCTGCCTGTTCCGGACGATGTGGAGAACGCGCACACTTTCGCGCGTGCAGTTGCGCAGCGGCCGACTAGCAGCGAGGTCACGCGAATGCAGGAGAGAGGCGGTGAGACACCATAGGGGCCCAACGTTTCTCCCCGCCTCCCTCCCGCACCCTCCCTCCACCCCGCTTTCGTTCCCCCCGCCACAGCCCGGGCTCTTCTACTTCATGCCGTGAGACCAGTCGCAGCCGTGATCGTCCCGCACTCCGGGCAGCGGTCGGGCGTGGCCCGCAGGTCATAGCCGCAGGTGGGGCAGATCGCGTGGCCGCCCCGTCGGCGCCGACGATTCTTTCAAGATCGTCGAACGAATAGGCCGGGCAGAATTGCCGCGGTAAATGTCGGGAACCAGATCGGCACGACCAGGCGGTCATAGTCCCAACCGTACTGGTTGTGCGACTGGTGCCTCCTCGCCATGCGAAACCCCGCGAACTTCAAACGATCAGAGTTACCATCCAACCGGTTGTAATAGTCACGAAGTTCGGCGGTGTTATAGAACCACCCGCGCGGATGGAGGTAGTAGCTCGGCGGCACCAGCCTCTCGCAATCAAAGCAGAGCTTGCCGAGAGAGGGTGACACCCACAACATCCCACCCGCACCGCCCCACCCGTAGACGTCCCCAACGCGGTAACTGCGCACCCACAGCATCACATTCATCCCGAACATCAGGAGCGACATCACCGTGGCCGCGTTGAGCAGGATGCGGAGCAGTGGCTTCATCGTCTGCCATGCT
Source organism: Phycisphaerales bacterium (assembly GCA_028291615.1). Taxonomy (GTDB): domain Bacteria; phylum Planctomycetota; class Phycisphaerae; order Tepidisphaerales; family Tepidisphaeraceae; genus RYN-433. The sequence goes on from JAQGHM010000093.1 coordinate 8,995, forward strand.
ACCGCGCGCCCGGAACAAGAATACCGACGGCCCGCTTATGCTTCGCGGTCTTCCGGAGGGGAGCACCCTCAACCGCCGGTACTCCGTCCTCGCCGTTCCGCCGCAACAGCGCTGCGGCGGCTCTTCTGCCTTAGTCAGCCCCGGCAGTTCGAAAGGCGTTCTCCTGCTAGCATATGCGTATGGATCGGCAAACGCTTGATTACGGAACTGGGGCCACGAGAAGCCGTGACCGTTCCGCGCTTCGAGGTGGACTCCTCCTGGCGTTGATCGTGGCGGGAGGGTTCCTTGGCGTGCGATCCTTCGCTGTCTTCTACGGTATTGCGGATCAAGAGCCGTTCTACGGATATTCGCCCGCCCAGATCCGTCAGATGATGCGCGTGCCCATTCGTCTTGAATTGATTTGGCTGCTGTGGGGCCTCGTCGTGGTGACCTGCGTTTGGGCCAGGTGGCTCGGTCGCTGGGACTTACTGATCCTCGTCTGGGCCGCCTTCTGGATGATGTGCCTTTGGAGCGGCATTAGCCAGTATGCGAGCGACCTCGCGGTGCTCGAAAGTCCGAACAGGGACTGGATCATGCAGTATGGCAAGAATGCGGGGCCCCCGCCTCCTCGCGGGCCGGGAGAATGACGTGGTTAAGAAACCGACGGCCAGCTTATGCTTCGCGGTCTTCCGCGACTATTCATGCCGCTTGGGCGGCAGGGGTTCGAAGGCGTTGCGATGGTCCTTTGCCAGAGCGGCCTCACGCTGCTTCATCCATTTGATGACGTCGCGCATGGACGACATGACCAATGCCCCCGACACGATGGTCAACGCCGCAAAAACCAGGACCTCAAACGATGGTGAACCCGGGCGGAGCCCGGATCCCCTCACGCCTGTGACAAGATTCCACGCGCAGAGGATCACGATGACAATCTTCCCGATCAGCCTGGGAATCGTGGGTGTGGTCTCACTCATGTCGAATCAAGTCCGGCTCCGTTGAGCGCCGAGCAACTGCGCTTCAGTGCAGCAATCGGATTCCGGCGAGACCGAAGGCCACTCCGGCGACGCCGACAAGGATGGGCAAAACCGACAGCGTGAGGAGAACGATCTTTTGAGCCTGACTCATGGTACGTCCATGACGTCGGAGGCAAATCCAAGCGGGGACGACTCCCACCACAACCTGGACCACCAAAACCGGAACACCAATGAAGATGGCGAAGATCGGTGCGTAGCTATCCTTTACAAGGATCCCGAAGATAAATGCGCCAAAGACGAGCGAGCCGAAGTTAACCGTGAACGTCCAGCGATAATCATCTGCCAGCAACTGCTGATCCTCGTCATCGGTTCCAGCATCGGCTCCAGCATAATCGAGATGTTGAGGTCGTCGCATCATCACCTAGCCCTACCTTAAGCCTCATTGTATCACCGCGATCGGAGTTCACCTTCCATCACAAGAATACCGACGGTCAGCTTATGCTTCGCGGTCTTCCGGAGGGGAGCACCCTTCACCGCCGGTACTCCGTCCTCGCCGTTCCGCCGCAACAGCGAAGCGGCGGCGAGAGTGGCTTGCCTGCTCCCAATGCTTATCCAGGTCGTTTCGGATCAGGTCGGTCCGCTTATGCCTCTTATAGGCATGGGGACGATCGTCGCCTGTTGCGTCGTCCCCGCAATCTGGATCCTCAATCGCGTGGACGACGCACGCATCGGGCGTGCGCTGGATCGGGGTGTATGCCCCGGCTTGTGGCTACGACCTGATTCCTTCTCCAAAGCCGGTAGTCGCTATACTGCCCGGCGAGCCGCAGCCGACGCCACCGCCATGACACTCGCCCATCACCCCCACCCGCCAAAGCGCGCCAAACCCCGCCATCGCGCGCCCTCCCAATCAAATCTGCAAAACGAACCCACCGCGCCCGCTAACCCCCAACCAGCTCCGCGCCGCCCGTCTCTTCGTCACAGGCCACGCAACCCTCGACATCGCCGCCCAACTCCAGGTCAACCGCCACACCGTCGCCGCCTGGAAACGCCTCCCCGCCTTCCATGAGCAGCTCCGCGCACTCGTCGACTCACCCCCTTTCCTTGACATTTCACACCCGACCCCTATCGTTTCGTTCCAGCCTTTCCGCGAACGTGCGGCGGCTACTACACTTAATTCAATTTAGGGCACAGGAGTTACAGTCATGGCTTTGAAGGTCGGTATCAACGGGTTCGGTCGCATTGGACGCCTTGTGCTTCGGGCAGGGATCAAGAATCCGAATATTCAATTTGTCGGGGTTAACGATCTCTTCGCCCCCGACAATCTGGCTTATCTGCTGAAGCACGATTCGACCCACGGCCGCTATGACGGGACGATCGAAGCGAAGGAAGACGGCATCGTCGTGGATGGCAGGTTTATTAAATGCGTTTCCGTGCGCAACCCGGCCGAACTGCCGTGGGGAACCCTCGGCGCCGATTATGTCGTCGAATCGACCGGCCTCTTTACCGACCTCGAAGGCGCGATGAACCACGTCAAGGCCGGCGCCAAGCGCGTGGTCATCTCGGCCCCGACCAAAGCCAACGACGAAGACGTTCCAACGCTGGTCATGGGCGTTAACGCCAACAAGTTTGATCCCTCGAAGCACAAGATCGTCTCCAACGCCTCCTGCACGACCAACTGCCTGGCGCCGGTCGCGAAGGTCATTGACGATAACTTCGGCCTCGCCGAAGGCCTGATGACGACCGTCCACGCCACCACGGCGACCCAGCCAACGGTCGATGGCCCCTCCAAGAAGGACTGGCGCGGCGGCCGTGGCGCCGGGCAGAACATCATCCCGTCCTCGACAGGCGCCGCCAAGGCAGTCGCCCTGGCCCTTCCGCAACTCAAGGGCAAGCTGACGGGCATGGCCTTCCGCATCCCGACCCCGGACGTCTCGGTCGTCGACCTGACCTTCAAGACCGCCAAGCCGACCAGCTACAAAGAGATCTGCGCCGCCATGAAGGCCGCCTCCGAAGGCCAGCTCAAGGGCATCCTCGGCTACACCGAGGAGGAAGTGGTTTCCACCGACTTTCTGCACGATCCTCGCAGCTCGATCTTCGACGCGGGCGCTGGCATTGAGCTTAATGCCCACTTCTTCAAGACCGTCTCCTGGTACGATAACGAGTGGGGCTATTCCTGCCGCGTGATCGACCTGATGGTGCACATGGCGAAGAAGGAAGGCCTGCTGAAGTAAAGCAGCCGATTTGTAGGATAAACCCTGACGAGACGCGCCAATTGGCGCGTCTCGTCTCGTTTTGATCGTTCCAGATCATACAACCGGTAGGGGGGCGAAATATAAGTTGACCCTGTGCGGTTAGGGATTACAGTCCTAGCTGCCGGAGGGCCATCGTTGTTCCCGCCTTGTCATCGCCAACGCGATCGAAGCCGCTCGCAGTCCGCGCAGATGCTGCCGCTGGAGCAGCGCGCGCTCCTCCATGGCGCGGGTGAGCCGGACCCGCTCTCCGCGCTCCCAGGCGCGCAGCTCAGCAACTCACTCCCTTCGGCTCAGCTCATGTCGCCCGCCAGCGCGCCGCAGCTTTCCAGCCACCCCGGTTCGACGGTCAAGGTCTACCTCGACTTCACCGGCGCTCCTGCCCAAGCGTGGGGATCATTCAATGCCACGCAGACCCCCGCCTATGACACCGACGGCGACGAGACGTCGTTCTCCGCCACGGAACTGGATCAGATCCGCGAGGTCTGGTCGCGGGTCGCGGAGAAATACTCGCCCTTCAACGTGGACGTGACGACGGTCGATCCGGGGACTTACCCGTACTTTCAAGTGGCCCGTGTCGTGATAGGCGGCGATGGCGCATGGGCGGGCGGCGTCTACGGCGGCTACAGCTACGTCAACGGTTTCGTCGGCTCCACGTCGAACACAGCGTGGGTCTATCCGAAGAACCTGGGAAAGGGCCGTCCGAAGTACGTCGCCGAAGCCGCCGCCCACGAAGCAGGGCACCTCTTCGGCTTGACGCATCAGAGCGCGTACAACAGTTTTGGCACGAAGATCGACGAATACCGCGGTGGGCGCGATCCCAGTACGCCTGATTCAGCGGACCCGATCATGGGTTTTTCCTACTACGCCGCCCGCGGCGTCTGGGCGGTCGGGCAGTCCGCAGACGGGGCCGGCAGCATCCAGAACGATCTCGACATTCTTTCGCGCTCGTATAACGGATTCGGCTACCGCGCCGACGATCACGGAAATTCGCGCCTGACCGCCGATCTGCTGAATGTGATCGACGGCACTAACGCGACCGGCGCGGGTGTGATAGAAACCTCCACCGACGCCGACTATTTCAAGTTCAGCAGCGCGGGAGGAATGGTCAATTTCGCCGCGGACGTAGCGCCCTTCGGCCCGACCTTGGACCTCGCACTGAGCCTGACCGACGCGGATGGCAACGTGCTCGCGTCGAGCGACACCGCGAGCCTCGGCGAAACCATCTCAGCAATTGTCCCGGCAGGTGACTATTACCTCGCAGTATCAAGCCACGGCGCCTACGGCGACATCGGCCAGTACACGATCAGCGGTTCGGTCGTCCCGGAGCCGGGAACGGTGGCGGTCGTGCTGCTCGGGGTGGGGTGGATTCTGCAACGCCGCGATCGCAAGGCGGTGTCCGCTATCCCTGCGGCGAGTTAGGCGTACGGCGGCGGGTTTCGTCGCGCTTGTGCTTCTTCACCGCCAGGTCGATTGCCAGTGAGATCGCCGCGCGCATCGAGCCGGGGTTGGCTTTGTTGCGGCCGACGATGTCGAACGCCGTGCCGTGGTCGGGGCTTGTGCGGATGATCGGGAGGCCAATCGTGAAGTTGACCTCTTGATCTAACGC
>JAQGHM010000102.1 GCA_028291615.1 Phycisphaerales bacterium
GAAGCGCCGACGGCCAGACCGCTGAACTGACCTTCGAGGCTGACGGAAAGGCGCTCAAGGACCCGCCGATGATCATCCTGCCCAACCTCAAGCTCATGCAGATGGAAAATGCCGTCGCCGGCAATTCCCGCGATTTGCGCTTCAAAGTCACCGGCGTCGTCACCGAGTACAAGGGCCGCAATTACATCCTATTGGAACGGGTGGTCGTCGTGCCGGACGTCGCACAACAGTTCTAAGCGAAGGATGAATGATGAAGGATGAAGGCTGAATCAAAGTATTCAGCCCTGCCTTTATTCATCATTCATCCTTCCACCTTCATCCTTCTTATGCCTTTCCTATCCCATCGCCGGCGGCAGCGGGAGTGGATGGACGAGCCGGATGCCGATGCTGATGCGCTTCGGCAGAGCCTCGGCTTTATCCGGCGGATCAATTCGCTGCTCGGCTATACCCGCGCTACCCTCAAACACCTCGATCATTTCAGCCGCTCCTGGAAGCAGGGGGAGCGCATCAATATCGTGGATCTGGCCACGGGCTCGGCCGACATTCCGCGCGCGATCCTGCGATGGGCCGACCGCAAGGGATTTGACGTCCACATCGTTGGCGTCGATCGCCACCCGGTGACCGTACAAGCCGCCGAAGCGGGTCCGGCCGATCCTCGATTGCGCATTGTCCAGGGAGACGTGTTCAACCTGCCGTTTCCGGCGGGCAGTTTCGATTACGCCCTGACGGCGATGTTCCTACATCATCTGGATGACGCTGAGGTGGTAACGGTCCTGCGAACCATGGGCTCGCTGGCGCGGCGCGGAGTGATCATTGCCGATCTTTTGCGCCATTATCGCGCCTACGCCTGGGTTTCGCTCTTTACGGCGTTCTCCAGCCCTATGGTGCGGCATGACGCGAAAGTGAGCGTGGGGCAGGCATTCTCGAAAAATGAGATTCTTCAGATTAGCAGAGAAGCGGGATTAAAATCCGCGCGGTATTATCGGCACTTCGGCCATCGGTTCGTGCTCACGGCGACGATGGATGGTACATAAGCAGGGGGCTGTTTCGCTTCCGGAGGCGTCGCATGCCGCTTAACTTTGTGGACGCAGTCACGCGCGCCGTCTGCTGGAGCGCCGGATTGGTTGAAGGGCTCGTGAGCGGGCTCTTGGAGGGCGGGTCGATGCGGCGGGCAGTCGCCGGCGGGCCGTTCCCCGAACTCCGAGCGGCGCTGCTCGGGCGGGACCGCCGACAGATCATGCGGGCGCTGGGCGCCCCGCCGACCGCCACCGTGGGGTTTGGCGTGAGCGTAGTGACCGGTGGAGCGCCGCTGACCTTTTGGCAGGCCCCCACCTGGTACTACCCGTTCGACCCCGGCCGCAGACAGGCGATCGCGATCCGATTCGTCGGGGACCGCGCGCAGGGCGTTGACTTCATCGGTGCGCCGGCGGAATGACGTCGCTTGCGACGGCTACGCGTACACTCGGGTCCAACGCCCGTCCATCCTATAGAAGGGGACGATCCGGCCCTTGATGTCTTTGTCCAATTCGGCGAACTGGTCCTGGTAGAAACCCTTGATCGGGAGGGTCTTGGCCTCGGCAAGCAACTTCAGCGCGGACTGAAGCTCGTTGTTGCGGTTGAGGCGGTTGACCTCCTGCAGAATCGCGCCGCACATCGCGTCGGTGTTCTGGCCGTTCTTCTGGATTTGGCTGGTAGCGAACTGGATGGATGGTTTGTACTGCTGCGAGCGAAGGTAGGCCCGAATGCAGAGATCCTGCACGGTGTTCACCACGCCGCCGGGCTTTCCGCTCCAGTAGGCTAGTGCGCTTTCAAGATACGACACCGCCTCGCCCGGCTTGTCGATCTTCGGGTCGAGGTACAGCGCGCCGATCTCCTGTTGGACGGTTGCCAGCGTTTCGGCCGCTGGAGCGCCTAGCGCGATCAGCTTCTTGTTCAAGGCGAGGTTGATTGTCAGCCGCTTGTCGGGGGCGTTCTGAAATCGCTGGCTGTTCCAGACCAGGAGCGTGTTAACGTCGAATTGCTCGAACAGACTGCTCAACGAGTTCCACGCCGCCTCGCGTACCGCCTCGTCGTCGCCCAAGGCGTTGTAGAGCGCTTCCCCCTGTGCCGGCCCACCGACGATCCCCATCGCCTTAGCCGCTTCCAGGCGTACGCCCTTTTCCTTTTCCGTGTTGGGACGCAATGTCTGGGCGATGCGCCCTGCGATGTCCTCCTGAAGCTTGGGCGGCGCGTTCATCGCCGCCAGCGCCCGGATGGCTGAATTCCGAGTATTTGGGGTGTTTCCCGCGCGATCGACCAGCAGCGTGAACAGCACCTGCACCAGGGCCGTGTCGTGCAGCGGAATCATCGCCTCGGTGGCGTACTCACGAAGGCGGTCGGCGCCGCGGAGGTTGTTGGTTCGCTCGATGGTCCGCAGCAGGGCGTTGGAAACCGTTCGGGACAACTGTGGAGATCTGGCGATCTCCGGCCCGAGCTCGCGCAGCGCCGCCGCCGCCGCTTCAGACACCTGAAACGCCGGATCGTCCAGCAGGCGCACCAGTTCCGGCACGGCCGCCACGTTTTTGGTCGGCGCCAGCGCCTTCATCAGCTCCGCCTTCACCGCCTCGATCTTCTCGCGCTGGAGCTGCGCCAGCAGCGATTTGGCGGCCCCCGGATCGTTCACTGCCGCGATCGCCCCCGCCACGCGACGCCGCACGTCCGGCGAGCTGTCCCCGATCAGATCACGCAACCGCTCGACCACCGCCGGGGCGATCGGCAGGCCGGCGTTCAGGTCCTGGTTCACCAGCCGCGCGCCGGCGGCGCGAAATTCCGGAGATGGATCGTTCAGGCTGGTCAGGACGTCCGCCTCGCGTAATTTTGGGTCGGTGATGCGGCGATGCGCGCTTTCGACGAAGCGGTCGATCGATGTGGCGACTGTCTTGAGCCGCTCGACGGCTTGCCTGGCGCTCCCCTCGCGCTCGGCGCGGCGTTCGCTCAGGAACTGTTCGGGGCTCTTTCCCGCCTGCCCGCCCCACCAGCGCTCCCACTGGCCGACATCGCGGCCATATTCCGTTAGCCCGGTCATCTCTCCCAAGGCATCGGCAGCGGCGTTGCTGAGCCCTTCGGGGACCGCGCCTCCGAGCAGCATCTGAATCAGGAACTGCGCGCTTTCCCTATCGTTGAGCGTCCCCAGCGCGCGAACGGCGGGCACGCGGCGCGGTTCGGGGATGTTAACGCTCAGGATGAAATCGCGGAGGCGGGCGCGGGCCGCGGGATTGTCGCGGTAATTCGCCGCCGCCAGCGACGCCGCGTCAGCCAGCTCGACCGTGACTTGCGTTTGAAGACAACGGAGCAGGTCGTCCAGGAATATCGCCGGCGGGTTGTTGGTCTCCGCCAGCGCCCGGGCGACGGGCGTCTGCAGTTCCGCCTGACCGCTCCGTAGCGCACGCAACAGTACATCGTTGGCGCCGCGCTCTAGCAGTCGCTTGGCCGCCTCGACGCGTTCGCGCAGGCCGCGATCGGGAGCGGTCAGCGTCTGGCTGAGTTGAACGGTCTCCTGGCGGGCGACCTCGGCGGCGCTATCGCCGCCTGGCGAAGGCTGAGCACTCGCGACGACCGGCGACAGGGCGGCGGTCGCCGCGGAGAAGAGCATCGCAGTTATCCATCGCTTGCCAGTCACGTCGTGTTGGAATCCGTGTTGAGGATGCTGTTGTAGCCCGGCACCTTAACTCATTTCATACGGCCGAAAAAGCCGCCGCGCTCACCACTTGACACATTTATCTGAACAAAGTTTAGCACCTCTGCCACTTGCCGGTGGGGTATCCGCGGGATTAAATTACCGATGGCGGCATCCGACGCGATCGCGCACCTGGCTTGTATAGCCTGCGCCCGCGCGTGTCGGGACGAAATGGACGGGACGGCCATGAACGATTGGTACGACGCCGAACAGCAGGTGGAGAAGGCGCAGGAGCTGTTCGAACAACAGAAGTGGCCCGAGGCCCTGGAGCTTTTGCGCGCCGCCGTCGCGATCAACCCGTACAACGGTGCCTGGCTCTTCAACATCGGGCTCACCCTCGATGAGATGGAGCGCTTCGGCGAGGCGATCGAAGCGTACGAAGAAGCTCTTATCCTTCAGCCCGACGACCTCGAAGCCTTGAATCACCTCGGCGTCGATCTCACCCGCGTCGGGCGCTTCAAGGATGCCATCAAGCGCTTCGAGCGCATCGAAACTCTCGACGCCACCTTCGAGCCCGCCTACTGCAATCGCATCGCCGCGTACACCGAGTTGGGAGATCACGATAAGGCCGAGGAGATGTTCTACCTTGCCCGCCTTTACAAGGAGCAATGCCCCGACTGCTTTTACGGGATGGGGTGCAGCCTGCAAGCCCGCCAGCTTTACGACAAGGCGATTTACTGCTGGCAGCGCACGCTGGATCTGGACGACCAGCACCCGGATGTCCACCTGCGCCTGGCCGAGGCGTACTGGAGCAAGGGGGAATTGGAGAAGGCGCGACAACACTATTTACGCGAGCTGCGGCAAAATCCCGGCGATACCGATACGCTGCTGGACTTGGGCGAATTGCTGCTGGAGATGGATCATCTCGATGAAGCCGGCGAAAAGTTTCGCCGCGCCATCGAGCTGGCGCCGGATCATCCGTCGGGTTATTACTGCCACGGCCGCTGGCTGGAAGAAGCCGGCCGCGACGCCGAAGCCGTCGCCGCCCTGGGCCGCACGTTGGCGCTGGACCCGACCTACCCCGGTGCGCACCTGTCACTCGGGCGCATTCACTTTCATTTGGGCGAGCGCGATGAAGCCCGCCTGCACCTGCGCAAGGAACTTCTGCTCAGGCCCGAAGACCCGCGCATCCTCCTCGACCTCGCCAACCTCCTGATGGACAGCGGCGAAACCCGCGCCGCCGTCGCCTGCCTCAAACGCCTTACGCAGATCGAGCCGAAGAACCCGGATGCCTGGCAGAACCTCGCCGTTGCGCTCTTCCTGCGCAACCGCTTCGAAGAGGGGATCACCGCCTGCGAGCAGGCTTTGGCGTGCGACTCGCGCCACGTGATGGCTCGCTTCAATCTGGCATTGGCGCTCGAGCAGCTTCGCCGCTACGACCCCGCCCTTGCCGCCATCCGCGAGGCGCTCAAGATCGAGCCCGACGACCCCTCGCTGCAGAAGCTCGAATTTCGGATCCGCCTGCTCAAGCTTCGCGGGCGCGTTCTCCGCGCCGTGCGTTCGCTCTGGCCATTCGGCAAGGGGGTGGTCGTGCTGCCCAAGCCGATCGATTAAATCCCACATGCGCCGCCCCGGGTGTGCTCAACCATATTCTGCAAATTGGAGCGAACCGCTGCCCCTGCGCGATGCGTATCACATTGCGGCCCCGCTCACTTAACCCGGATGGCGAAGATGCCCCTGAAGATCCTGCTCGTCGAAGATCATGCGGATACCGCCGAGGTGGTCTCCATCCTCGTGACTCGCTGGGGCCACGCGATCGACGTCGCCTCGACGCTTGGCCACGCCCGGCGGCTGACGGCCGAGTGCGGCACCTACGACCTGCTCCTTTGCGACATCGGGCTCCCGGACGGCAGCGGCGCGGAGTTGATGCGGGAACTGTCCAGCCGCTGCGGCACTCGCGGCATCGCCTTGACCGGTTACGGCATGCCCGCGGAGATCGACGCCGCCCGCGGCGCGGGGTTCGCCGATCACCTGCTCAAACCCGTGCCCGCCCAAGCGCTCAAAGAATTGCTCGACCGCGAGGCCGCCCGCAAGGCAAAGGCCGAATAGACGATCTCATCGATTCGATGGCGTGTCGCGCGCTGGGGGATTCCATCCCACCGGTTTCGCGTTTCCCTGATTGACCGATCTCGGCCATGCTGGCCATCCTGCTGCGATGCCCGACGAGCCGAAGAAGAGTATTGCGCTGCTGCCCCACCTGCGCAACATGCTGGCCGAGGCCAAGCAAATCGCGCGTCAGAAAGAGAACGAGATTCGTCGCTGCCAATCCGCAGCCGCCGACCCCCTGCGCCGGCGGGACCTTGAAATGCACATGGATGTAGGTGAATCACCCCCCCCCCATCGTCTTGTGCTGAAGCTTGAATGAGTCTGTTGTTGAGCGCTATGGACGGCGTTTCGAGGGGCTCATTTCCTTAAAGATCAACAACTGGTAGCCGGTCATGACGACGCCAAAGATTACCGCAAGCGCGGACATTGGGGGAAAGCCGTAGGTCTGGCGGGTAATCGGGCTGACGCGCGTGAAGCTCGCCACCAGATACCACAGGTTGAAGATCGTCGCGCCGGCGATGATCAGCGCGGTTAGCAGGATTGCCCAGCGCTTTCGCACGATCGCCAAAACGATTCCTTCAAGGATCAACGCCAGGGCGAACGCCGTGATCGACATGTCGCTCCAGTAGGCGTCGAACAGGTCGCGGTATTTGTAGTCCGTGATCACCTGCGTCGTCATGTCCTGGAATCGGAGGAAATCCACGTAAACGCCCGGCTCGGAGGGGTGCAAGTAAGGCGTGAACGGTTTGCCCGACATGCTGGCCGACAAATACTTGATTCCGTTAGGGGCGATCATCATGAGGAAGAGGCCGACGGCGATGCTGAAGAACGCCTCGATCCACATGCCGCCGCCGGGGCTTCCGCCAGCGTCGCGGGCGCGGGGTTCTGCGCGCCCGCCAACGGCCTCGTAATAATTGGCTCCGCAGTGGGAGCAGAAATTCGTCCCGGGCGTGATCGGCGCGCCGCAGCGACAGTACAGCTCTACCTTCTGCGGCGCCGCCGCGCCGGCAGGGGACATTGACGGATCAGGTCCCGCCGCGTTGTCCGCTGGCGGGGGTGTCTGCGACAGCTTGGGCAGCTTCGATAGATCCATCGGGCGATCTCCCCTCGTTCCTTGTTTGCTTGACCAACCGTTTCCCGCCGACAGAATACCACTTTAACCCACGCCGCTCGGCGGCGAAAGAGAAGCCCGGTTTTCGACGACACGCGGATCGTTCCCCCACATGCAAGACATCCTCAACCAGATCGACCAGGTTCGCCAACGTGCCCTTGCCGAGCTCGCCGCCGTCGCCGCCGCGGCGGAGCTGGAAACCTGGCGAATCAAGTACCTCGGCACCAAGGGCGAAGTCAAAAACTTGAACGACTTCATCTCTCACGCCCAGGGCCCGGATAAGAAGACCGTCGGCCAGCGCGTCAACCCCGTCAAGAAGGAGATTGAAGCCGCGTTTGAGGAGAAAAAGGGCTCCCTCTCTTCGGATGTCACCGCCGTCAAAGATTACATCGACGTCACCGAACCCGGCCTGCGCCCCGAGATCGGTCGTACTCACGTCATCACCCAGGTCACCAATGAGCTGACGGAATTGTTCGGAAGAATGGGCTTCACCGTCGCCGCCGGGCCGGAAGTCGAGGACGATTTCCACAACTTCGTCGCCCTGAACATCCCCAGCAGCCACCCCGCCCGCGATCCGAATGACAACTTCTATATCGCAGGCAGCGAAAACGCCGGACTGCTGCTTCGGACGCAAACCAGCACGGTGCAGATCCGCGTAATGGAGACCCAGCCGCCGCCGATCCGGGTGGTCATCCCCGGCAAGGTCTACCGCCCCGACACGATGGACGCGACGCACCTGCCGATGTTCCACCAGCTTGAGGCACTGGTGATCGATAAAAACGTCAACATGGTGGATCTGAAGAGCACGATTCTCCAGTTTGTCCACGCCTATTTCGGCCCCGATACGCAGATTCGCTTCCGACCGAGCTTCTTTCCCTTCACCGAACCCTCAGCCGAGGTGGACGTCTGGTTCCCCGACAAAAACAAGTGGATCGAACTGGGCGGCTGCGGAATGGTCCATCCGAACGTTCTTAAGGTGTTGGAGAAGCATGGCCTGAACAGCGAGGAATATTCGGGATGGGCATTCGGCTTCGGAATCGATCGGATCGCCATGCGGAAATACGCGATCCCGGACATCCGGATGCTGATCGAAAACGACCTGCGATTCCTTAGACAGTTCTAGTAGTTGAGACCATCTAAGGCATTCGAACTCCCTTTAACACCTAGCAATCGAGTAAATCACCGGCCGACAATTTCTGTAAGTATAAGATTGCGCAATACTTCCGGCCCGATCGTGCGAGTAGGCGCTTCGTCGTCTCGGAATTCCGTTGAAACTCAGTCTCAACGAGATATACTTCTGCCAACGGATAAGGATATCCGGTGTATTGATGATCGGAGCAATCGATATGCAGAAGGCCTGTGACTTTGCGGGTTGTAATCACAGTGGGTCGGTCGACTCGTGCGGCCTGAACAAGCTGAGCATCGGCTGCAGCGGCTGTGTCGTGTCGGTCGGGGGGGATCCGGAAATTCGTCGCCGCCTTCTGGAGATGGGTTTCTGCAACGGCGCCAGCGTGGAAGTCATTCGCCGCGCGCCGCTGGGCGACCCGATCGAGTTTCGCCTCCGCGGCTATTCGCTTTCCCTCCGGGAAGAACAAGCCCGCCACGTGACCGTCGCCCCCAATGCGATTGGTTGAACGCAAGCCAATGAACGTGACCGGGTTTTGATGGGGTTCACGTTTTTGCGTTTCACGCATTACCGCTCCAATGTCCACCTGCTGCGACACAACCCCCGATCGTTCTCCCACCAGCACGCTGACCCTCGCCTTGGCTGGCAATCCCAACAGCGGTAAGACGACGATCTTCAATGCGCTCACAGGGTTGCGGCAAAAGGTCGCCAACTATCCTGGTGTTACCGTCGAGAAAAAGACTGGCCGCTGCCATCTGCCCGCAACTGGAACCGACCCGGCGCGGTGGGCCAGCATCATCGATCTGCCGGGAACCTATAGCCTGATCAGCCGCTCGCCGGATGAGCGCGTCGCGATGGAGGTGCTGCGTGGTTTGCGCGCCGACACCCCCGCGCCGGACGCCGTTATCGTCGTTGTCGACGCCAGCAATCTTCAGCGCAACCTGTACCTCGTCAGCCAGTTGATCGAGCTTGGCCGGCCGATGATCGTCGCGCTGAACATGATGGACGTCGCCGCGCGCCGCGGCTTGGATGTCTCACCTGAGTTGCTCTCAAAGGAACTGGGCGTTCCCGTCATTCCGGTGATCGGCCACAAGCGCGAGGGAATTGATCAGCTCAAGGCTGCGATCGCCAATGCGCGCGTCGCGCCGCTCCCCGACTTTCCCCTCCCTCGCGAGTTCAAGGACGAGTTGCTGACGGTTGGCACCGGGTTGGCAAAACTCGACAGCGGCGAGGCCGCTTCAACGGCTGCGTCTTCTGGGGCGAACAAAGATGTTCCCTTAGGGATCGCAGTCCCCCCCCGCGCCTGGATCTGCACCGATGACCGCTCGCGTCACCTCGATCGTTACCAGGCGATCGCCGAGCGACTGCTCATCGGCGATACCGCCAGCGACCTCTCCGCTGTTGCTGCCCGCGACCCAGTCAGTTCCCTCCTCGCCTCCTCGCGCAGCCGCCTTGCAACTCTCGGCATCGAGCCGATGCAGGCCGACATCGAAGCCCATTACCGCTGGATTGAAACCGTCTCCAGCCGCGTCACAATTCCGCTCGATGAACTCGCCGCGATGGGCAATCCTGCCGGTCCCGGCGATGTGCTGCATTACGAATCACCCAAGCGCCGCCACCTGACCGACCGCGTGGACGCCGTCCTGATTCACAAGGTCTGGGGCCTGGTGATCTTCGGCCTGATCATGGCCACGATCTTCGTGACGATCTTCTGGCTCGCCAAACCGATCATGGACGGCCTGCAGGAAGGGATCAAAGCCCTGGGGCTCCTCGTCACCGGTCATCTTGGCGATGGCCCGATTAAGGATTTGCTTAAGGACGGCATCTTCGCCGGCGTGGGTGCGGTGGTTGTCTTCGTTCCGCAGATTGCGATCTTGTTCTTCTTCCTCTCTGTATTGGAAGACAGCGGCTATCTCGCCCGCGCGGCGTTCTTGATGGATCGCCTGCTGGCGAAGGTGGGATTACATGGTAAGTCGTTCATTCCGCTGCTCTCGAGTTTCGCGTGCGCGATTCCAGGCATCATGGCGACGCGTACGATTGAAGATCGCAAGAGCCGACTTGCGACGATCCTAATCGCGCCGTTCATGAGTTGCAGCGCGCGACTGCCGGTTTACACGCTGCTGATTGGCACGTTCTTCGTGACGGCCGGTGCCTTTGCGCAGGCTGGCATTATGCTCGCGCTCTATGCGCTGGGCATCGTCGCCGCCGCGGGGACGGCTTGGATCTTCAAGCGATCACTTCTTAGAGGGCCGACGCCGGCGTTCATTCTCGAACTGCCGACGTACAAGGTGCCGCAGGCGACGCAGGTGGCGCGGCAGGTGTTCAATAATACGTGGAGCTTCCTCGCCAAGGCGGGGACGACGATTTTCTGCCTCAGCATCATTCTTTGGGCGATGACGTATTACCCGCGGTTGCCAGTGGCGCAGGCGAACAACGTAGCGAAAGTCGCGGTGGATCGTGCAAGCGAAGATTACCGTCAGCGGCTGATTGCTCAAGGCGACGGTGAGGCGGCGCCCGACGAAAAACAGATCGCCGATAAAGCCGTCGGCGCCGAGCAAATCCGCCACAGCATCGCCGGTCGCATCGGTCACTTCATGGAACCGGCCCTCCGCCCGCTCGGCTACGACTGGAAGATGGGGGTCGGTCTAGTCGGCGCATTCGCCGCCCGCGAAGTTTTCGTCAGCACGATGGGCATCATTTACAGCGTCGGCGACCCTGGCGAAGAGACCGCCGATCTCTCCAAGGCCATGCGCGCCGACGTCCGCGACGGCAAGCCCGTCTGGACGCCGCTGGTCGCGGTCAGCCTGCTGGTCTGGTTCGTGCTGGCCATGCAGTGCATGAGCACCCTGGCGATCGTCCGCCGCGAAACAGGGGGGTGGGGCTGGCCGATTTTTATGCTGGTTTACATGAACGCCCTGGCGTACGTGGTGGCGTTGGGGGTTTATCAGATTGGTCGGATTTGGTTCGTTTGAGCGGGTATACTTGGGATATGACGATCGCGATCGATCAACAACCTCCTCCGCCTCGGTTAAAGCGCTGGACCAAGCAAGAATACAACGACTTGGTGGAACGCGGCGCGTTTCAAGGGCAACACGTCTATCTCTTTCGAGGGGAATTGATCGAAATGTCGCCACAATATCACCCGCACGCGTTTGCCATTACTAAGCTGACTACAGCACTTTTTGTGGCATTCGGATTGGACGCCGGCCATGAAATCCGAATTCAATTGCCTTCGGATGGCCCAGGCGACAGCATGCCGGAGCCCGATGCACTCGTCTGTACCGTCGAACAAAACCTTCGCCGTCCTCACCCAAACAAAGCGGTGCTTGTGGTGGAAGTGAGCGACAGTTCGCTCGGCAACGATCGCGAAAAGGCGCTCGAATATGCCGCGGCTGGGATCCCAGAATACTGGATCGTAGACGTTAATCGGAGATTGGTGGAAGGTTACCGGGATCCAATTTCGGATCCGACGTCGGCACTCGGATTCCGGTACCCACCGCCAACCGTGTTTCAAGGGAACGCCGTCATCCACCCAATTGCCAAACCGAGCGCGTCGATTGCAGTTGCGCAGCTCTTCCATTGAAGTGATGTCAATTTGGCTTCAACATCTTCTCGTCCTCTCCCTTGTCGGCGTGTGCGTTGCGTACACGACGTTTCAGGCGGCGCGGTCGCTGCGCGGAAAGAAAAGCCGCCTGGGAAGCTGCTGCGCAAAGGGATGTTCGCCCGCGCGCTCAGTGACGACGAATACCGAAAAGATCCACTTCCTCCCCGTCGAAATGCTGCGTCGAAAGCGGCCGTGAAAATTCTCTTCACCATCCCTTGACGGTCGCCATAGCGGCGATATACTTCGCCTCCCAATCGCACTGAAATGCGGTTGTCAGTCGAAACGAGGTAACACACGTTTGATCCGCAAGAAGTCGTTCATCCCACCCTGCTAGTCCCCGGTTCCCTGCAATAATCCAGGTCGCCGGAACGAACGGTGATCGACTTTGGAATAGCCGATTTCGAGCAAGTCCGTCGTCCGATTTTTGGACGGATGTCTCGCCCGCATTCGGCGGGCCTGAGAAATCAGGTGTTCTTTGACAAGTGAATAGAGGTTCAACAAAAGGTTTTTAGAGGCCTGCG
>JAQGHM010000135.1 GCA_028291615.1 Phycisphaerales bacterium
TCGGACGGACGGCCTGCATGGCGGATCGTTACGGAAAAATTCCGTGCCCGCTCGTCGGTTGCGAGGCGCTATCGCGAATTGTGGATGACGTCGCTGTCCGCCGCAAAATTCAGAGGGTCATATAGCGCCGTTCGCGGTGTACTGAATGCGTCCGACCGCGCCAGTGGCTTCGCCTGCGCCGCGCGCAAGGTAGTAGAGCGCGCCGTCGGCATCGCCGACCGCGAGCGCGACTGGGACCGTGATGCCGCTGGCGAACGCCGCGACGTCGCCGCTGACCGGATCGAGCCTGCGGATCCAGCCGCTGGTGAGGTCGGCGAAGAAATAATCGCCGGCGTAGTTGCGCGGAAACGTGCGCCCCCCGCCACCACCTCCGCCGCCGGGTGAATAGAACGCCGAGCCGACGATGGCTTGGCCGGTGGTGAGAGTGTCGCCGTGGGCGTAGTAACAGATCGGCGCGCGGAAGCGGCGGCGGTGGGTGGGGCCTTCGGTGGCGGGCCAGCCGTAGTTCGCGCCGGCCACGCCGACGTTGATCTCCTCGTAGGTGTGCTCGCCGACGTCGTTGATCAGCATCTGGCCGGTGGCGGAGTTGAAGGAGAAGTTGAACGGGTTGCGCAGGCCGATCGCCCAGATTGCTTTGTTGGAACCACTAGCGTTGGCATAGAAGGGATTGTCGGTGGGAATGGTTCCATCGGCGTTGATGCGGAGGATCTTGCCGAGAAGATTCGTGATGTCCTGGGCATTGGCGCCGTTGTTGTTTTCGCCGGTGGCGATGTAGAGCTTGCCGTCGGGGCCAAAGTGGATCGCGCCGCCATTATGATTGGTGGCGGCGCTGAGCGGCGTGATGTCGAGCAGGATTTGCTCGGAGCGTTTCAGGGCGACATCGCCATTGTCGGTGAAGCGCGAGACGCGATTGTGCGCCGGCGTGTGGCGGCGGCCGGGGACGGTGTAGTAGACGTAAATGAAGTGGTTGGACGCGAAATTGGGATCGAGCGCGACGCCAAGCAGACCGCGCTCGCCGCCGGAATCGACCCTGAGCGAGACAAAGGGCGCGGCGAGCAGCGCGTTGTTCTTCACGATGCGGAGCGCGCCGGATTGCTCGGTGATGAAGAGGCGGCCATCCGGGGCGAACGCCATGGCGGTGGGGCCGTGCAGGCCGGTGGCGACGGCGGTTTCGCTGAAGCCGGTGAGGAGGGTGCGGGGTTCCAGGGGTTCGATCATTTGAAATTAGGGCTTCGGCAAATTCTCAATCACCCACTCAATCACCGCCGTCGCCTCCACCTGCCGGTCCACCCCGTTGAAGAAATGGTCCGCCTCAAGCCACACGCGCTTGGCATAATCCGGCGCGGCTTTCTGCAGCGCATCCGCCATCAATCTGGGGACGAGTTGATCGTGCGTGACGTTCACCAGCAGCAGCGGGCGCGGGGCGATCAGGGCGATGTGGTAGTAGGGATCAAAGGTCTTGGTCTTGAGGATCAGGTCTTCCGGCGCGCCGCCCGGGATCAGCCCGGCGAAGTTGCCGCCCCCGACCAGCGAGGCGATGACCTTGATGCGCGGGTCGTGCGCCGCGAAGGTGACGCCGGTGATCGCGCCCCACGAGATGCCGACGTACGCGATGCGCGACTTATCGACGTCGTTGCGGGCGGCCAGGTAATCGATGGCACGCGAGTAATCCCCCAGGTACTGGAAGAAGCGCATGTCGAAGAAGTTCATCTTCGGCGCTTCCTTGCCCTTGCGCTCGCCGCGGTCGGGCGCGTCGATCGTCAGGACAGCCATCCCCCGCGCGACGGCGATCTGGCCGATCGCGACGATGTAGTTGGTATTCTTATTGCCGCCCGTGCCGTATTGCAGAAGTACCGCGGGATAGGGGGCTTTGAACGTGCTCTTATGCGGCAGGTAAAGGTTGGCGGGGACGCGACTACCTGGCTTGATGCCGTTGAACTCGACGCGATAAAGCGTGTAGTCGTCGGTGGTGGTCAGCAACTTCTCGGTCGCGTCGAGCGGGGCGTCGTGGGCGGTCGGGTAGGGGCAGGCGCTGGTCGCGTCGGCCTTGATATCAGCGCGGAGCGGGACGGCGATCGACGCGAGCAGGAAGAGGAGGGCGATCAGGCGGGAACGACGGCGGCGCATCATGAGGATCTCCATGCAGATTCTAGCTCGCTCCGGAAGCGGAGCAACTCCGAGCGCCCCTGCGGTATAATCCCCGGCCATGAACCGGCGCAATCTTCTGCATATCGTGATGGCGGTGGCGTTCTGTCTCGCGATCGCGCCAGCCATCCGCGCAGCCGATGCGACCAAGCGCCCCAACATCCTCTTCATCCTCGCCGACGACCTCGGCTACGGCGACCTCGGCTGCTACGGCCAAAAGATCATCCAGACCCCCCACATCGATCGCCTCGCCGTCGAAGGAATGCGCTTCACCCAGTTCTACGCCGGCAACGCCGTCTGCGCCCCGTCGCGCTGCACGCTGATTACCGGCCTGCACAGCGGCCACGCCTTCGTGCGCGACAACCGCGAGCTCAAACCCGAAGGTCAGATCGCCATCCCCGCCGATAGCTTGACGGTCGCCAAGGTGCTCAAGGCCGCCGGCTATCGCACCGGCTGCATCGGCAAGTGGGGCCTCGGCGGCCCGGGCTCGACCGGCGAGCTCAACCGCCAGGGCTTCGACTACTTCTACGGCTACCTCTGCCAGCGTATCGCGCATTCATATTATCCCGACTATCTCTGGCGCAACACCGACAAGGTGATGTTCCCCGAGAACGCCGGCGGCAAAAAGGGTACCTACTCGCACGATGAGCTGACGAAGGAAGCGCTGGCGTTCATCGATAAAGCCAAAGAGGGCGAGCCATTCTTCCTCTATCTCCCCTACACCATCCCGCACTTCGACCTCGACGTGCCGGAGGATTCGATGGCCCCCTACGCCGGCAAATGGGAAGAGCCCGCGCTGCCAATGGGAGCCTATCACGCGCAGGCCAAACCCCGCGCCGCCTACGCCGGCATGATCTCGCGCATGGACCGCGACATCGGCCGCCTGATGGACTTGCTCAAGCAGAAGGGGCTCGACGACAACACGCTGGTCATCTTCACCAGCGACAACGGCGCGACGTACCTCAAGGGCCTCGACGCCAAATTCTTCAACAGCCAGGGCGGCCTCCACGGCTACAAGGCCGACCTGTACGAGGGAGGCATCCGCGTGCCGATGATCGCGCGCTGGCCCGGCAAGATTAAGCCGGAGACGACCAGCGACTTCGCCGCCGCCTTCTACGACGTGCTGCCGACGCTCGCGGAAATCGCGGGCACTCCTGTTTCACCACAATTGGCCAACCTAGACGGCCTCTCCTTAGCCCCCACGTTGCTGGGCAAGCCACAAAAACCGCACGACTACCTCTACTGGGAGTTCCCCGAAAAACTCGGCCAGCAGGCCGTGCGCATCGGCGACTGGAAGGGCGTGCGCCTGAACGTCAAGAAAGCGCCCGAGGGGCCGATCGAGCTGTACGATCTCAAGACGGACGGGGCCGAATCCAAGGACGTCGCGGCCGAGCATCCGGACATCACCGCCCGCATAGCCCAGATCATGCGGAGCGGGCGGACGGAGTCGGTGGAGTTCCCGCTGCGAGGGGGAAAGTAGGCGATAGGCAACAGCAACTCCTTAACTAGCAACTCCGCCCGATTTGCACTACACTGTGTAGATGAAATCCGATTCCAAGTTGGCTGGGCGGAACGAACGCGCTGCGCGAACAGCGGCGGTGTCGCGCTCGATCCAGGCTCCCGCCAGTACACCCGCAGCGGCGGCAGCGGGCGCGGCAGGGGGGATGCTGGACGCCGAGACGCTCAACGCCCGCCTGCTCAGCGGCCATCAGCTTTCCATCCGTGAAGCCAACGGCGAGGTCGTCCGCTGCGACGTGGTCGCCGCGGCGGGGGCCGGGGGCGCCGGAGAGCAGGTAGCCCCGGAGATGTTCGACGATTACCTCGCCCGCGGGCTCATCCAGGAAATGGAGCACAGCTACCGTTTCGGCATCAGCAACGACGGTCGCCGGCGGCTGCGATAAACCAGGCGGCGGGGGGTTACGGCTTGAAAGGCCGGTGCAACGTGCAGGATAGATCAGGAACAGGCGTCACGCTCGACGAACGTCGGCTGAACATGCTGCTGCGCTACGGAAACAAACTGGCGGTCGGCCGCGAAGCCGGCCGCGTCACCACCTGCGCCGTTAGCGGCCTGGGCGAACTCGTGCCGCTCGAACTCTTCGAAGGATACCTCGCCAACCGCTGGATCGAAGACGTAGCCCGCGGCGAACGCTTCGGCATCAGCGAGTTGGGACGTAAGCAGTTGCGCTGAGCGGGACAATTCTTCCGATCGGCACCCGCCAAGCGATGCGATCGCTAATCCACGCCAATAGCGCCCCAGCCGGCAAATCCAGAAAATAGTGCTGCTTCGTCGCCAGGGTTCCGTAAAGGATCACCGCAGTCCAGATCCACCCAATCCAAAGCAGCGCGCGCCGCACCGGCGCCGCATCCCCAGCAAAGATCCGCGCAGCCAGCAGCATTGCATAAACCGTCATTCCCGCGTGCAGCGACGGAATGCAATTAATCGGCTGATCCATCGACACCACCATCCGATAAAGCAGCGGCGCATTCGCGGGCAGCGGCGGACGCAGGTACGCAACCGGATAAAGAAAAAAACAAACCCCCGCCACCGCAAACATCACCGCCATCCCGATCAGATACCGCCGAATCTGCTCGGTCGCCACCGCCAGCGCCGGCGGAATGATCAGCATCACGTACATCGACATGTAAGGAATCACCCACCCCGAATCGAACGGCACCATCCGATCGATAAACGTCACCGGTATGGCATGATGAGTCGTGAAGATCGGCGTCCACTGCGGCAGAAAATAGCAAACGTTCAGCAGCGGCGGCAGCAGCACCAGCAGCAAAAGCTTCCGCCCAATATGCAGCGGAACGCGAGAAAGAAGCGGCAATGGCGCAGGTGCATTCAAGGTCGCCATGATTGTAATGGCTCGACCAATATCCCTCCACGCCCCGCCCCGCCAATTCTGGTGCCCACCCCCGCTTGCGATTACCCTTGCCCCCGTGCACACCAGCCCATTGCAGGACAAGGTCATCGTAGTAATCGGCGGGACCACCGGTCTGGGCCTCTCCGGCGCAAAAGCCATCATCGCCGCAGGCGGACGAGTCATCGCCGTCGGACTCGAACAAGAAACCTCCCACGCCGCCGCGACGGCCCTAGGCGACGGATACGAACCCCTCACCGCCGACGCCACCCAAACCGGCGTCGCCGAACGCGCCATCGACCTCGCCCTCACCCGCTTCGCACGCTTCGACGGCCTCTACCACGTCGCCGGCGGCAGCGGCCGCCGCATGGGCGACGCCCCCCTCCACCAGGCCACCGACGCCGGCTGGAACGACACCCTCCGCCTCAACCTCACCTCAATGTTCCTCTCCAACCGCGCCGCCGTCCGAGCCTTCCTGAAGCGAAACGAAACTACCCCCAACCAACCCGGTGGCGTAATCCTCAACATGGGCTCCGTCCTCGCATCCTCCCCCTCGCCCCAACATTTCAGCACCATCGCCTACGCCGCCGCCAAGAGCGCCATCATCGGCATGACCCGCTCCGCCGCCGCCTATTACGCCCCCCACAACATCCGCTTCAACATCATCGCCCCCGGCCTCGTCGACACCCCCATGGCTCGCCGCGCCGCCGCCGACGACGCCATCATGGCCTTCGTCCGCACCAAGCAACCCCTCGACGGCGGACGCATTGCCCAGCCCACCGACCTCGACGCCGCCGTCGTCTACCTCCTCTCCGACGCCGCCTCCTTCGTCACCGCCCAGATCCTCGCCATCGACGGCGGCTGGAGCGTCACCGAAGGTCAATACCCCCCGCCGCCAACAACCCCCCCCACCACCACCGCGCCGATCATCCCAACCGATGAAGGGGCGGAGTAATCATGCCCTACGCCATCGGCCTCGACATCGGCGTCACCAACCTAAAAGCCGCCGGCGTCTCCCCCACCGGCCAACTCCTCTTCCGCCAAACCTTCGAAACCCACGCCGAATCCCCCGACTGGCCCGCCCGCGTAACCGCCCACCTCGCCCAGCTCGAATCCACCCACGGCCCCGCCAAATGGCTCGGTATCGCATCCCCAGGCGTAGCCCGCCCCGACGGCGCAAGCATCCGCTGGATGCAAGGCCGCCTCGCCGAAGTCCAAAACCTCAACTGGAGTCGTTTCCTCCACGACTCGACCCAGCTCGCCGAAGCCCGCCCCGTCCCCGTCCTCAACGACGCCCAAGCCGCACTCCTCGGCGAAGCCTGGCTCGGAGCAGGTCAAGGCGTCGACAACGCCATCCTCCTCACCCTCGGCACCGGCGTCGGTGGCGCAGCCATCGTCGACGGTCGCCTCCTCCGCGGTCACCTCGGCCGCGCCGGTCACCTAGGTCACATCTGCCTCGACCTCCAAGGCGAAAAAGACATCGCCAACACCCCCGGCAGCCTCGAAACCAAGATCGGCAACTACTCCCTCCCCGCCCGCAGCAACGGCCGCTTCCACTCCACCCACGACCTCGTCCAAGCCGCTCAAAACGGCGACCCCGCCGCCCAGCATCTCTGGGACATCTCCCTCGACGCCCTGGCCTGCGCCATCATCTCCCTGATCAACATCCTAGACCCCCAGATAGTCATCATCGGCGGCGGCATCGCGGTAGCCGGCCCAGCCCTCTTCGAACCGCTAGAAAAAAAAGTCCGCCCCATCGAATGGACCCTCGAAGCCCGCCACGTCCCCATAGTCCCCGCACAACTAGGCGAATTCGCCGGCGCAATCGGCGCAGCCCACAATGCCCTCCAAGGAGCCACACAACCATGACGACGCCCCCAACAGCGCCGCCGCCGACGACGACCACGCCTCCACCCGGTGGGGCAGACATTCCTGTCTGCCTTTGTCTTTCATCTTCCTTCTCGCTTCTCGCTTCTGACTTCTCGCTTCTTTAAGATCGCTTCTCTAAAACCACCATGACCACCCCCACCCCCTCCCCCGCCCAGGACTATCTGCAAAAATGCCGCGGCCTCCGAGACGCAGCCCTCGCCCAGCTCCCCGCCATCAACCAGGCCGCCGACTTCTTCGCAGCCTCCATCCTCGCCGGACGAATGGTCCACCTCTTCGGCTCCGGCCACAGCCGCATCCTCGTCGAGGAAATCTGGCCACGCTACGGCTCCTTCCCCGGATTCAACCCCATCGTCGAGCTCTCCCTCACCTTCCACAACAACGTCGTCGGCGCCAACGGCCAGCGCCAGGCCATGTTCCTCGAAAACGTCACCGGCCTCGCCGACCGCATCCTCCGCAACTTCGACCTCGCCCCCGCCGACAGCGCCCTCATCATCTCCTCCAGCGGCTGCAACCGCGTCCCCATCGAGATCGCCGAAGCCTTCCACCGCACCGGCATGAAGGTCGTCGCCCTCATCAGCCAACAACATTCCAACGCCAGCCAATCCCGGGATCCCCGCGGCAAAAAACTCCAGGACTTCGCCCACCTCACCCTCGACACCGGCGCACCCGTAGGCGACGCCATGGTCCACATCCCCAACCTCCCCACCCCCGTAAGCCCCGGCTCCACCGTGGGCGGCTGCCTCATCGTCAACGCCCTCAAAGCCGAAATCGCCAACCGCCTAACCCAGGCCGGCCACCCCCCCACCGTCCTCACCGCCGCCAACATCGTCGGCCAACAACAAGCCACCCAACTCTTCGAATCCGCCTACGACCAACACGCAAGAAACCTAGCCAAACTCTACGAAAACCTGGGCAAGTCCGAACCACGAGAATGAAGTGCCTCCCAAAGCAATGTAGCCAGCAGCCAGTACCCAGCAGGATTCGACCCGCTGACCACTCGCTACTGGCTACTGACGATTGTTTACTGCCGTCAATTAAGCCGCTTCGGCCAGCGGCTCCTCGCCCGGCACCGGGGGCATCGACGTCACGCCGCCGGGGATGTTGGTGCTGACCGGGGCCGAGGTGGGGCCGGCCTGGCCGCGGGGGTTGTACCAATTCGCGCAGAGCCAGACGGTCGATCCACCGGGAACACCCGGGGGGAGCACGACCTCGATGTTGCTGGTCCGGCTGGCGTGTCCTTCGAGGGTCCAGTCGTTCAGGCTCGCGGGGGGCGTTGCGCCGACATGGCTGTAAACGTTGGCTCCGGCGCATCCGGGTGGTTTCCCGCGGCGGGTGGAGGATGCGCGATGGATGCGGCAGAGGATCGTGCGTCCGCTGACGCTCTTGACGTCCAGGTCCGGCGCTTCGCCCGGCGCGGGAATGGGGGAGGGAAGATGATGGATCGGCAGGCCCAGGCTGAAACGCTGGTCATTGGTGACGGCGGGATTGGCCTGGATGATGCGGGCGAGAAGCCGCATGTAGGCGATGAGGTCGCGCTTCTTTTCCTGCTTGAGCAGAACCGCCGCAGGCCCTCTGGTGGAAGGGTCCGAGCTTGCGGTCAGCGCGGCATCATATGCGGAGACCTTACCCGCCAGGGTCGTGCCCTGGAGAACCGTCAAGCCCAGCGGTACGGGTCCGGCGGTGATGATTGACGAGTAGTTGGTCGCGAACGAACGCACGCCGGCGTCCGAGGATGGGATGTAGTCAGCCATGAGGCATTTCCCTTCTGCGCGGCCCATCGCACGGACTGGGGCGAGCGATGTGAGTGCGGCCGCACGACAGGGGGCTCACGCGCCGGGGAGAACGACAACGCCCTCCTCATTGACGACGGCGACGACCCAGCAAGCGGCGGCCGGTTGGATCGAAAACGACAACAGAGGAAAAGATCGGCCATCCGCGGCGCGGGTTTAGAAGAAATGGAATTTTTTTGTGGCACGGACATCACAGGTGGCACGGGCGTCCCGCCCGTGGACGTGTACGCACGCCTCGCCGAAGGCGACGAGGCAAGAGCGGCCATCAGCGGCGCGGTTTTAGGAAGAGCAGGAGAATGTTTTGTCCCCGTCATGACGCCCCCCGCCGCGGAGCGGCACGAGCGCAACCATCAGCGGGAGGAGTGCGGCTGTGAACTGGTGCACGGAGTAACCCCGCCCCATCTCCACCACGATCGCCTGCCTGATCGGGTCGTCCACCGTCAGGACGTCGAGGATGTTCAGCCCGGCCCAGGCAAGCGCGAGGATCATTGTCGCGCGGCGCGCCCAGCGGCAACCGCGGGCGATCGCGGCGACGGCGGCTCCGGTCGCGGCGATGATCCAGAAAGTCGGGACCTGCATGGCCTTGTCCGACACTTCCGCGAGCAACCATGGCGGGAACATTGTCGGAGCCTAATCCGTCCGGCAATTGCTCACAACGACATCGGGGCGCCAAAGAGCCCCCGGGCTCCGGAGGGGGGAACGAAGGTGGATGGAGGGAGGGTGCGGGAGGGAGGAAGGCGGAAACGTTGGGCCCTTATGGTTTCCGCCTTCCTCCCTCCT
>JAQGHM010000158.1 GCA_028291615.1 Phycisphaerales bacterium
TGTAAGGCCAGCCGGCGCATGAGCAGCGAGCAGATCGATGGGGTCGTGGCTCGGAAGGTTGGTGGCGCGTACGAACGAGGGCTTTCAGTGCTTCACGGTGTGACGGCGCTGCCGCTACGCGCCATCGCGCCTTTCAATCCGAGCCACAACATTACTTAAATATCTGCCCTACAAGGACGTAATTCGTGCCCCATCTTGGTCCTCTGTACAGGCCGATGCAAGCCGGCAGGAATATCGCCCCACCCATAGCCGGCGGGAGCTGTCAACGATTCCGCAAGCAAGAGATTTTCATGTTAGCTGCTGTATACTTGCCTTGGAAAACCTGCAACGGCTGTGCGATCCAGTTGTCTAACAAAGGGCCGAGCTTTACCAATGGCGTTCTAAGACCTAGGGGCGACGCAGCGCACGCTTGTGCTGCGTAAGCCGATCAACATTTTGACTCGCAGGGTGGGATCGTGGCAAGGCCACTGAGGCTGTTCGTCGCCACGCGAAGACTCGCGGAAGGAAACCATGATAAACGGACAGGGGACGCTCGCGCGGTCGTGTCGACCATTCCACTTCAGCATTGTCGGGCGCGCGGCGGCGCTGATCGCGCTGCTCGCCGCCAGCGCCGCGTGGGCGGCGGATCGGACGTGGATCAATCCCGCAGGCGGGACGTTCAATGCGCCGGGCAATTGGCAGGGCGGGATCGTCCCGTCCGCTGCGGACACCGCCGACTTCAACCTCAACAGCGCCTCCCCGTACACGGTCACGCTCTCCGCTTCGAGCGGCATGACTGAACTGCTGGTGGATCAGGATCAGGTGATGCTGGATCTTGGCGGATTTACCCTCACCGCGACGCAGACTGGTTTTACGACTCCATCTCTGGTGATTGGCGAAACCGGCGGCGTGACCGGCAACCTCGATCTACGGAACGGCACGCTGTCCATCGTAAGCGCCCGGATTGGGGACCATGGCGCCGGGACGCTCAGCTTGTCAAACGGCGCCAAGATTTCCAGCAGTATTTCGGCGTATCTGGGGTTCTTCGCCGGCTCTTCCGCTACCGTCAACTTGAGCGGCGTGGGGACTTCCTTCACGGCAGATAGCTTCCAGGTCGGCAACCAAGGGGATGCCACCGTGACGGTCTCCGGCGGCGCATCGATGGTCACGACCGCCGCGATTTCGACGATTGGGTCCTCGGCGTCCGCGCACGGCAACGTCACGGTTACCGGGCCCGGCTCGTCTTGGACGGGCGCGCAAAATGACCTGTACGCCGGGTACTCGGGGTACGGGACTCTTACGGTCAACGATCGCGGGCTGGTGTCATCGAAGGCGCTCAAGGTCGGTAAGGCCGCGGGCGGCGTCGGCATCGTGTATCTGGACGGCGCAACTGCGGCTGGGCGCTCGACGATCGCCGTAAGCGGCGCCGGGGGCACGGGCGTCTTCGTCTCAGACGTGGGGACCGGCACGCTCAACGTCACCAATGGTGCGCTGTTGGCCGACGGCGGCGCGTTTTGGCTCGGCTATGACGTGGGGGGAGTCGGAACGGTCAACGTGTCTGGCGCCGCCTCGGGCAACGACGCGGAACTTCAAATCTCGGGCGCGATGCAGGTTGCACGGGCAGTCATTACCAACCCTTCGGCCGGTGGTGGCACGGGCTCAATGACCATCGGGACCGGTGGCCGCGTCTCGGTCGGCGGTACCACGTACCTGGGTTCGACCGGCACGGCCGCGGGCACCGGGACGATCACGATCAACGGCGGGACGTTTACCGCCCACGGCGTCACTGCCTCCGCCGGCTCAGGCGTCGTGCTCAACGTCGGCACGTTTATTCTTAGCGGCGGGTCCTACGCGCCGTCGTCGAGCGCCATGGCGGTCGTCGGTGCGACGGCCGCCGACGCCGCGACTGTGAAGTTCACCAACTCGGCCACAACGAACTTGTCCGGCAGCCTGTCGATCGGAGGCTCAGCCGTCGCAGCCGGACCAGGCACGGGCCTGCTCAGCGTCGAATCCGGATCGACGGTAACGTTCGCGGGACCAACGACGATCTGGGCGGGTGGAACGCTGAACGTCGCGGGCGGCACGTTCAAGAGCTCGTCGGTCGTGCAGTCCGGCGGCGCGTTCAACTTTACCTCGGGCGGGCTTTACCTGACTGGTTCGAACTTCACGCTCGGCAACGCCGGCTTGCTGGGCGCGACCCTGACGCTTGCCAGCGGCGCGGGGAATCGCAACACGCTATCGGTATCGGGCACGACCACGCTCGACCCCGGCAGTTCGCTCACCATCAACGGCGGGTCATTTTCCACCGGGAAGATGGTTAACAATGGCGGTGCGATCTCGTTCGGAACCGGGTCGTTCTCGATCACCAACGACAACTTCACGATCGGCGCCGCTTCGCCGGTCGGGGCCACGCTGGATCTGACTGCGGGCCGATCGCTGAGCGTTTCGGGCGTCGTGACGATCGACGCCGGGGCTTCGCTCTCGCTCAATGGCGGATCGTTCTCCGCCTCGTCACTCGTCAACAATGGCACGTTCAATTTCATCTCCGGCACCCTGGGCGGCTCGTCGGACCTGATCATCGATCCTGGGCAATTGCTCGGAGCAAACCTGGCGTTGGGCGCCGGGCGGAACCTGACGGGCTCACAGGGACTGCTGATCGGCAAGACGGGCACCGCGACCATGACCCTTACGGGCGGCGGCACCGCGACCAGCGCCCGGGGGTACGTCGGCCAGCTCGCTGGGTCGAACGGCACGGCCTCGATCAGCGGCGCGGGGTCTAAGTGGACCCTTTCCTCGACCTTGGCGGTCGGCGGGAGCGACGCGAGCGCCGGCGGTGCCGCGTCGCTGACCGTCTCAAACGGCGCCGCGGTCTCCGCCGGTTCAACGGTCAAGATCTACCCATCCGCGGCGGTCAAGATCGATGCCGCATCCTTCTCGGGCTCGTCCATCGCCAACCAGGGCCAGCTCGAACTGGCAAACGCCTCGACGGTTTCGGGAACATTGACGAATACCGGGATGCTGAACAAGACGGGCATCGGCACGACGACCTCGAACGGAACGCTGAACAACAACGCGACCGTTCTGGTCCTGGGCGGGACGCTCAAACTCGGTGGCGGGGCGGGCGCCAGTTCCGGCTCGTTCTCGATCGAGGACGGCGCGACGCTGGACTTCGCCGGGTCCTATGGAACAAATGCGAACTCAACGCTGGCCGCCACGTCATCTCTGAGCGGCGCCGGCACGGCGGTCTTTTCGAATGGGTACCATGTGATCAACACAGCGGTCACCGTTGCCAATCTCATCGTCGGCAACGGGTCACCTGAGTTCAACGTCAATTCGACCGCCACGCAGCTCTCGATCAGCGCGCCGAGTCCGACCGTCAACCGGGGACTGTTCGTCAACAAGGTGCTGGACGTGCAAAGCCTGGACGTGTCCAGCGGCACGCTTCGCGGTACGGGTGTCGTCAACGTCGCCGGCGGGATTACCTTCTCGGGCACGGCGCTCAAATCGGTGTATGACGCGACCGTCAATGCATCGGGCAACACGTTCTGGACGGACGGGGGAACCGTCGGGATGAGTAAGGCCACATTCAATAATCTGGCTGGCGCCACGTTTGAGGCTAAGCACCTGACCGCAGGTCCGCCCATCGGTTTTGGCGGCGGGAATTCGGTCTTCAACAATTACGGCAACTTCGTCCAATCGGGCGGAGACTTTTACGTGCACATCAACAGCGCGTTCAATAACTATGGGACCGTCGATGTACAAAAGGGCTCGTTGCAGCTGACCGGCGGCGGAGCCAGCAGTGGATCATTCACCGGGGCTGCTGGCACGAACCTGGTCATCGGCGATCAGACATCGGCACTCACGACGTTTCTCCCAGCTTCGACGGTCACGACCGGTGGAAACATGACGTTCCTGGGAACGCCGGTGAATTTTTCCGGGCACCTCAATGTTGCCGGCACAACGTCGATCACCAACGCTACCTTCCTCGCCGGAGCCGACCTGCAGTCGCTGGGTTCCGCCCTGATCGTGGGCGGTCACGCGACGTTCTCCACCGGCCTTCCTCAGGTACTGCCTCCGACGACCCTGAATTACGAGCTCGCCCGCATCGACGGGAGCGACGACCTGACCACCGCCGCGCCGTTAACGTGGGTCGGCGGGTATCTATCAACCACTGGTCGCGTCCGACTGAATGGCGGCGGCACCCTCACCTCGACCTCGCAAAAGTCCCTGACCGCCGGCGTGCTCGACAACGCCGGTCTGCTCGTCTGGTCCGGCGGCACGTTCAACCAGCGCGCGACGTTTAACAACCTGAGCGGTGCAACACTCGACATCCGCGGCTCGGACGCGATGGAGATCGACCTGTCTGCCCCCGGCCCCGTCTTCAGCAACGCCGGCGCCCTGCTCAAGTCCGCCAGTGGCACGACCGTGATCTATCCCCAATTCAGCAATTCAGGCTCGGTCGAGGTGCGGGCGGGGACGCTGGCCTTCGGCCGCGATTCGTCGTCGTCAGGGTCGTATACGGTTGCCAATGGCGCGGGCCTGGTCTTCACGTTTGGCACGCACGGCTTCGCATCTTCTTCGTCAATCACTGGCGATGGCGACGTTCAATTCAACGAATCGCCCGTCAGTTTCGCGGGAAGTTACGCGGTCACGGGTTCGACCACGGTCGGCTCGTCGACCGCGTCTGGGACTACGACGCCCGTGACGTTCCAGCCTGGTTCGTCGGCTGCGGAACTCGGTCGCTTGGTCACCATCAACACCTACGGCACCCTGACCCTCAATACCGGAAAGACCGTAACCCTTCACGATCTGACCGTCTGGGGGAACCTGACCGGCACGGATAAGGTCATCATCGACGGCCAGGTCACCGGCCGTGGAAGCATCCAGGCCGAGGTGATCAACGCTGGCACGTTTTCGCCTGGCGCCTCCCCCGGCACGCTCCAGGTGAAGGGCAACTACACCCAGGACCCAGCGGCCTCCCTCAAGGTCGAGATCGCCGCGCCGGGCTCGGTGGGAACCAAATACGTTCAACGGTTCGATGTCCTGAACGTCACCGGCGCGGCTCACCTGGCCGGTACGCTGGATCTTTCGATGCTGGACGGCGCCGTGCCCGCGAACGGCGAATCATTCCGCATCCTGACGACGTCTGCCCGATCCGGGCAGTTCGATCGATACCTGGGTCTGGTGCTGGGTTCGGGCAGTGCATCGAACCGCGTCCGCTATGCGACACCGGCCTATGACGCAACGGGTGTAACGCTGCGCGTCGGGGAGCGCCTGTTAGGCGATGCGACGTTGGACGGCGCCACCGACTTCAACGACCTCGCGAAACTCGCCCAGAGCTACAACACCCTCGTCACGAGTGGCGATCCATGGCTTTCGGGCGACTTTAACGGCGACGGCAGCGTCGACTTCCTCGACCTGGCGAAGTTGGCACAGAATTACAACACGTCCCTGCCCGCCGCGCCAATCCCCGGGGCAGCGGCCGGCTTCGAGGCTGACTTAGCTCGCGCGTTCGCGACCGTGCCCGAACCATCACTCGTCGGGGTACTGGGACTCTGCGCGATGGCGTGTCTGGGTCGGCGACGGAAGCCACAGTAGCCGCGCTATCCTTGGCCTTCTAGGGGCGCACTTGCGACTTCGAACCCCCGCGTCGTCTCCTTCCGCCTCCGCCACACCCACCCCGCGAACCCCGCGCCACCAGCCGTAGTCACCCACCACTGCACCGCGACGAAGCGATCGCCTTGGCAGCGCCACGTCCAGATCGGCAACCATGGGCGATAGGCCGAACCCGTCTCGACCTCTAACCGACCGTTCGAGCCCGGTGGCCCGGGATTTTGGTTGCTTCCCGTGGATGAGGCCAGTAGCGTACACCTTCAGTCTGCACTTCTGGGAGGTTAGCCCTTCTGCATCGACTTGGAGGGAAGGAAACATGCCGCGTTCTGTCGCACGATTTGCGTTGCGCGTTTGCTTCATTTTCGCGCTGGCCCATCCTGTCTTTGCTCAAAAGACCTGGAGCGGCGCAGCCGCGGACGGTGGCAACTGGAACGGCAGCGGCAACTGGAAACCCGCAGGCGTCCCCGATTTGACCAGTGACGCCATTTTCGACGCCACCGGCGCTGCGGTCCCCACCATCACCATCCTCGGCAACAACGCCAGCGCCAATTCCCTCGCTTTCAACTCGGGCACCATCAACTACAATCTGATTTCAACCGCCCCGATATTAAGCGGCGTAACGGACATCACCCGCGGCAGCGCTTTGGGCGGCGCGGCGGCAACCATCAACCTCGCCAGCAATCCATCGGGCAGCCTGCTCTTCTCGAACACGGGCTCGCTGAACTTGGCCAACAACGCGCCGCCAACCGGCGCCACCTTTCCGACACTGGTCATCGGTCCCAACACCATCATCGGAACCACGGGCACCGGCGGCGTCACCGTCACCGGTCCAGGAACCACCACCATCAGCGGCTCATTCGCCACCAGCAGCCACAGTGTCATCGGCGGTCTGACAAAGACCGGCACGGGCATCCTTACGCTCAGCGGAACCAACAGCGGGCTGTCGGGTCCCGTAACCCTCGGGGGTGGCACGCTCCGCCTGGACTACACCAGCAATGTCACCGGCAGCAAGCTGGGCAACGGCGCGACGTCCCCAGCCCCAAGCCTAGCTTTGTCCAGTGGCAATCTGGTCCTTCAGGGCAACGCCACCACCTCCATCCTGCAGTCCGTCAATGGTACCGGAGGCACGGCTGTCAACCCCGGTCATAGCACCATCCTCATCTCTACGAATAATGGCGCATTGCAACCCGTAACGCTCGACCTTAAGGCCATTGCCCGGCCTACGATCGGGGCCACGCTCGATGTCGATGTCAGTCAGGTCGGCGCGATCGTTCAGACAAGCAACGCCGTGACCGCCGGTATTCTGGGCAGCTGGTTCACCGCCAACGGCGGCGCAAGCTGGGCCACCAAGACAGGCAGCAGTATCGTTCCGCTCACGGCGTTAAGCACGAGTTTCGCCGCCGGCCTCAACACCGACGTGACCCCCAACACCGTCGCCGGAGCCGTTACCACTAACTCGTTGCGATTCAATAACGCCAGTCCGGTCACCTTAACCCTCGTCAGCACCCTCGTCATTCAGTCCGGCGGCATTCTCGCCACGCCCAGCAGCGGCGGCGCAACCATCACCGGCGGCACCATCAACACCAATAGCCCATTCGAAATGACCGTCCACGCCTATAAGCCTGTAGTCATTAATTCCGCCCTGCAACTCACCGGCGGACTCACCAAAACCGGTCCGCAGAACCTGAGCCTGGGCGGCAGCCTTGCGGCGATGAGCGGACCAATCAACATCAACCAGGGAAATCTCACGTTCACCAACGCAGCCGCCTTTCCGGCTAACACAAGCGCCGTTAATCTCAACGACCAAAGCGGGGTGCAACAATCCCTGATCTTCAGCCTGGGCGTCGGAACTGACCTAAACGCCGGCAACGCGATCCGCCTGGGCGCGAACAATGTCCTGTCCAATCAGAGCTCCAATTCGCGCATCGCCTTAACCGGACTTTTGAGCTCCCCTGCCGGGGTGGTCACGCCGATCACGATCATCAACGTCGATGACTCCAGCGGGTTCGATTTTCTGAACTCTGCAAACAGCTTCACCGGCGACGTGACGCTCACCCGCGGCTCTTTAGGCATTACCAGCAACCAAACGCTCGGCGACCCCTCCAATCGCCTCCTGCTCAGTTCAGGTTCGCTCGGCGGCGGCCTGGAGCTCCTCGGCAATGGCGCGGATATTACTCATGCCGTGGTCATGGCGGCCGACTCTCGCGTGCTGGTGAATAACGCTCACATCAACACGATTTCCGGCCAGATCAGCGGCTCGGGCACGCTCCGCAAGGAAGGCGCCGGCACGCTGGTGCTTTCCGGAAGCAACACCGACACCGGCGGCCTGCAGATCGATGCCGGCGCGGTGCGCGTCTCCTCAGCGGGCAATCTGGGCACGGCCGGAGGCGTGCAAATTAACGCCGGCACCTTGGCGGCAACCAGCACGTTTTCCCTGCCCGGTTCGCGTGTATTTATATTGGGACCCGCCACCAGCGACGGGACGCCGACGATCGACGTTGCCGCCGGCCAAACCTTGAACTTCGGCGGCGTGCTTATCAGCGCCACCCTCAACGGCGCACTCCTCAAGACCGGTCCCGGCGCCCTCTCCCTCACCAACGCCGCCGGCAACAGCTCCTACTCCGGCGGAACCACGGTGCAGCAGGGAACGCTCTTTGCCAATCTCGACACCAGCCTCGGCGCTGCCGGCGCGCCGGTCACCGTCAATGCCCTGGGCCTGCTCGCGTTCACCGGAAGCACGACCACGGCGCGCCCGTTCACCCTGAATAATGGCACGCTCTCCGTCACTGCAAACAGAACGCTCACGCTCAACGGCGCAACGGTCGCCGGCGGATTCCTTTCGGGTCCGGGAACCGTGGCTCTTACCGGCAGCGCCACGCTCGGCGGCGTCACCGCCACCTCCAGCGCGGTAATCAACCAGACCGGCCAGGCATTTCTTATTAACTTCACCAACAACGGCCAATACACCAACGCCGCTGGGCAATCCGTCTTCTGGAACGGCGGCGCCAACGCTAGCGCAGGCCGATTGATCGTCAACGGCGCGGTCAACGCCGTCGATTTCGTCAGCGATGGACAAATCAACGTCGCCAGCGGCGCTGTCCTCGACAACACCCCCTCGACCAGCAGCATGGTCTTGGGCGGCGGCAGCCGCACCACCATCGAGACCGGCGGCACGCTCAGGGCCGGCAGCACAACCATCGAAGTCAACGGCGGCCTGCTCGTCAACAACGGCACCGTCGCCGGCACGACCAACGTGCATTTCAATGGCCAGGCCGTCGGCTCGGGCACGTATGGCAGCGTCAACGTCTTCGAGAATGGCCGCTTCGCGCCGGGTGCATCACCCAGCCCCGCAGTCTTCAGCCCCGCCGCCGTCGCGGCCAGCCAAGCCTCCTTTGCAACCGGCACGTCGCTGGCGATCGAGATCGGTGGCAAAACCGCGGGGAGCGGCTTCGATCAGGTGAACGTCGCCGGCGCCGCTGCGCTCGCCGGAACGCTCGAGGTCGCGACCGCCAACAGCTTCGTCCCCGCCGCGCTCGACGCCTTTAAGATCGTGTCATTCGCCTCGCGCAGCGGCGCCTTTTCCACCTACGCCGGTACGCTCACCGCCGCGAACGGCCTTGCTTACGCCCCGATCTACAGTGACACCGACCTGACGCTGGTCGCCACGTTGCCGGGCGACGCCAACCTCGATGGCAAGGTCGATTTTCTCGACCTGGCGAAGCTCGCGCAAAGCTATAACAGCACGGTCTCGGGCATTACCGATTCCTGGTGGCTCAAGGGCGACTTCAACTACGACGGCAAGGTCGACTTCCTCGACCTTGCGAGGCTTGCACAGAACTACAACACGTCGGCCGTCCCTGCCGCGCCGGGCGAATTCTCCGCTGCCTTCGCCGCCGACTGGACCAAGGCGCAGGAGCTTGCGAGCGTGCCGGAGCCGTCGATCATTGGAGTACTAGGACTGTGTGCGCTGGCGGGTCGAGGCCGACGACGCAAGCCCCAGTAGCGGCCACCGGGAGGTGCGCCCGTTATCTCGCGCGCGGGTTCATTCCTGCTGTAGTTTCGACTTCGAACCCCCGCCTCCCATCCCTCCGCCTCCGCCACACCCACCACGCGAACCCCGCGCCCCCAGCCGTAACCGCCCACCACTGCACCGCGACGAAGCGATCGCCGTTGTAGGGCCACGTCCAGGTCGGCATCCAGGGGCGGTAGCTCGAACCCGTCTCGACCTCCAACCGTCCGTTCGAGCCGGGCGGCCCGCTCACGTAGTAGGCTTCCGATCCGCTTCCATCGAAGACGTAGAGGGATCCGGACTCTGAACCCAGCGTCCAGCCGTGCGCGACGCCGAAGTCGAAGCGGCAGTAGCTGCGCGCCCACATCGCGGCGGCGAGCAAGGCGGGGAGGAGGGCCAGGATGCGGAGGCGGCGTCGCATGTGAGATCGCTATCCATCCTTCAGCTCGACTGGCGCCGACGCATGCGCCGCCTGCTCCGCACCAAGCGCGGCCGAAGACGAAGCGGCTATAAGCAGCGCTGGGAGGTCGAGACGGTCAACAGAATGATCAATCGGAACCTGGGCTCGTCCCCTCGCGCCCGCAGCGCGCGGCGACTCTCGATGGAGTTGATGCTCCGTTGCGTGACCCACAACCTGATGATCTTCAGTCACGCGCTTTGAGTGAGGGTCGAGACCACCTTGTACCTCGAATTGGATATGTTAGGTTGACTATCGAAGTGATCTGCCCGCCCACTGATTGTGCAATGCGATCTTGAGGCAGGAATTGTCGAAGGCGGAGAAAACAAACGGTCGGGCAGCGAACAACAAGCGGAGCGGCTGCCATGGAACCACAATGGACTCGCGCGCGTGTGATCGGGATTGCGCTGGCGGTGCTGATTCTTGGCGCGGCTGCTGCGATCGTTGTTTATCAGTTCCACGGGTCGGGCGCCACAAAGGTGGTGGTGGTGGTCGATCCCGGGCCGGGCGGCACGGGTCCAGGTGCCATCTCGCAACCGCTGGTTGGAATCATCATCGGGCCTGATGGCAAGCCGGTTTCTAACGCAGAGATTCTGCTGGCGACAGCGAATAATTTAATCGATGTTTACAACGCCGCTCGCCGCGCGGGGCCTTCGGCTCGCAGCGACAAGGATGGCCGCTTTGGCTTTGCCGAAGCGCCGACCTGGTCCGACCTGGTGGTTCGCTGCCCGCAGGGGTTTGCGCAGGTTCATTCGGGTGAGATGCCGGCTGAGGGGCGCATCGTTTTAAGAGCGTGGGGAAGAATCGAAGGCGTGCTCAAGCCCGGCGGCAAACCGCTGGCGGAGCAAACGATCGCGATCTATGGCCAAATTGCGCCCCGTGCGGTTCCAACGACCAATCCCAATAACCCCATCCGCTACGTTGGAGGCCAGGGGCGCATTCAGCTTTCTCAAACCGTGGTGACCGATGCAAACGGCCGGTTCATTGTGCCGCGCGTGGTAGGTGGCAATGTCAGCATCTCTCGCCAGGTCATGGAAGGTCCGGCAAATGCCAGGTTCACCCGGGCTTACACGGCTGCAGTGGTGAATGTTCCCTCAGGCCAGACGGTTCAAGTTGAGATCGGCGGAAACGGCAGACCTGTCATCGGCAAACTGATGCTCGATCACAATGACGAGACGCTTCCTATGGCCGGAGCGATCGAGTCGAGCACCGATACACAGCCTCGAACGGGCCCGAGCATTCCGCCGAACTGGGCCGCGTTAAACGAGCAGGAACGAACGAAGATCGTGGATGATTGGTATCGCATCGCCAATCAACCCAGGTTCAGCGCGCCGATCATCGTCTCGGCCGATGGAAGTTTCCGCGCTGACGATGTACCGCAAGGCCAGTATCGTATCAGCGTCTATAGCCGAGCGCTTGATCCAATGGAGGGGAAATATGAGATCCTCGCGGACGGCTCGCTTGCCTTTGCGATGCCGGCGATGCCCGGCGGCAAAAGCGATCAACCTCTGGATGTGGGCGCGGTGAATGTGCATGTTCGCCCGCGCGTGAAGACCGGCGTCGCCGTGCCAGCGATTGAAGCAACCAAGGCGGACAAAAGCACCGTCAA
The DNA here is from genome assembly GCA_028291615.1 of Phycisphaerales bacterium. Taxonomy (GTDB): domain Bacteria; phylum Planctomycetota; class Phycisphaerae; order Tepidisphaerales; family Tepidisphaeraceae; genus RYN-433. Next base: position 11,668 of record JAQGHM010000158.1, read on the forward strand.
GCTCGCGGATTTTCGCGGCAAATATGTCCTGCTCAATTTCGTCTTCGACTATGGAACGATGCAGCAGCCCGATCGCACCCAGCTCGAGCGCGTCGGCGGCATGTTCCACGACCGTTTTAAGGGAGATCAATTGGCCCTGCTGACGATCGTTCTCCCTCAGGGCCCGAACGCAGCCGACCATACCGTTCCCGCGCTTGAAGGATGGACCGTCGCAGCGATGAAGGATTGGCGTCAACATCTTGAAGCCGTTTACACCAGCGCGCCGGGCGCCTATCTGATCGATCCTGAAGGTAAAGTCATGTCCAAGTTCGTGCTCTTTGGCAATTCCGGATATGGAATGCTCGAACGCATTCTGGGCAACATGAAGGAAACCGCGCCGGGAGTTACAGTAGTCGTTGAAAAACTGCTCGATGCCGCCGCGACTACTGCGTTTGATTTCAAGACCATTGCAACCTTGTCTAAAGAAGATGCAGCGCAGGATGCCACCTTTAGCATAGTGGATGGCCGTAAAGCCAACTTCGGCGGCAACGTGAAGATCCTAAACGACGGCCAGGGCCCGCGCCAGGACAAAGACGAATCGCTGATGCTCACCTTTAACCCCGGGACCCTGCAAGGCCGCATCAAATCCGATCTCGGCAAAACTGTGCAAATCGATCAGATCAATACTTACGCCTGGTATAAAGACAGCCATCGCTGGGCGCAGGTGTATAAAGTCTATGGCAGCGACGGCGAAGGGAAATCTTTCAATCCCGAACCCAAAATCGGCACTGATCCTGCGAGCTGCGGCTGGTCTTTCATCACCGCGGTCGATACCCGCGAATCGCCCGGCGGCACCGAACTGAAGGACGATATCAGGGGCCAATCCGGCGTCAGTATTCGCAACCCTGCCGGCGCGATCGGCAAATATCGCTATCTGCTTTTCGTCACCTTCGCCACTGAAACAAAGAACAGTTACGGACAAACGTTCTGGACAGAGATCGACGTTGTTGGCCATTAACGATACGGAGGCCCAACCATGGTCAGACGTGATTGTCGGTATCGGCGAACCGGCTTTTCGCTGGTGGAACTGCTCACCGTCATTGGGATCATTGCCATCCTGATCGGACTGCTGTTGCCTTCACTCGCCAAGGCGCGCGAGACCGCCAAAGCGGTGCAATGCGCGCAGAATCTCCGCACGATTTACAACGCCGCCCAGTTTCACGTGAATGACCACATCGGCTATTTGCCCGCCGCCGGCTGGCATTGGAATCCCGATGGCGGAATCGTCAATCCGCATGGCCTGAAGGATGATCAATCCAAGCGATACATTTATTACGACGACGCCGGGGTGAAGCGGCCGGTGCCGATCACCGTCGCCCTGGCGATGAGCCTGGGCGCCGAGGTGCGACTCGATAGCCGAGACAATCTCGAAGAAGACATGGAAAGCGACAAGGTGCGCAAGTATTTCAGGTGCCCAAGCCAGGAACTGAGCTTGCGCGGCCACACTCAGAAAAGCTCAGAGCCCTGGGAAGCCCCGCGCGACTGGTCCAGTTACGTCTTCAACGAAGCCATCCTGGGTCTGCGCGATAACGCCGGCGCCGGGGAAGCGCCCCTGGGCATGGCCACTCGCGTGAAGCTGTCCTCTGAAGTCATGTTCTCAATGGACGGCCGGCCTCGCGACCAACTGAACGACAACTGGCTAATGGTTCCCGACAAAGGGCCGCGCGATACGCTCTGGGATTTTCAGCAAATGGTCACCGCGCCCAATACCGGCTACGGCAAGGACCTCCTGGATTTTCTCCGGCACCGCTATCGCGCCAATGTCGTCTTCATGGATGGTCACGTCGATAGCATCCCCATGACCCACGGCGGACTTGATACCGTTGGCATTTCCAAGGGTGTCCACAATTGAAGACGCCGGAGCGCGAAGCATGATCCGAAACATCAAACGGTGGCAGTGGATTCTGGTCAGCCTGATCGTCGGGCTGACCATGGGCTATTTCCAGCATCTGCCCAGCGAAGACTGGCAGAAGAAATTCGGCGGCACTATTACCCAATCGCAATTTGAAGAAGGCCTGAAACGCGAACAAAGCGGCTTGCGCTGGTTTCGCGATATCGTGGTCTATCCCGAAAGCATCGAAATCGCTGGCAAGACCGTGCCGATTACCATCGTCAACGGGAACTATTTCAGCGGCAAATTGGAGCTGCAGGACGGCAAGCCCGCCGCCGTCTGGCGTCCGCGCTGTTTTATCGTTGAAGGCGCTTACCAACCCCTGGCGCCAACCGCCGACACCAAGGCAACCTTTTTGACGGTGCTCGATTATCTCAAGAGCGTCAAAGACGTTCATTTTACATACGCATGGTGGCGCGACCCGACTTGGGGCATCGCCATGTGGACCGTGGGCAGTTTTTTATTGATAGGGCTGATCTGGCCGACCGTAATCAACCTGATGGTCTTCGGCAGTCTGATGCGCCCAAAAGAAGAACGCGGCACCGATCTGAGCAAAGCCCCCGCGCAGACGTCGCAGGCGACAGCAAAAGTAACCGAGGCCGATCTGGCGGCCGTAGCGCAAATGGGCGACGATTTGGAAGCAAAGCTGACCGCCGGTGCAGGCGCAAGCAGACCCGCATTGCAGCAGCAAGCCGCTTCCAGCGTCCGCCCGCTGACCGCCGCAGCCCTGGAAGCAACCGCCGAGCAGGCGCGCGAAAAGAAAGGCTTCGGACGCGACAAGGATGATTTCTATCCCACCGAAGTGCATAAGCCGCATGATAATTCGGGGCACGCATAAACGTGGTGCGGTATTGCTATCACGGTGAAGGCGTGAGGCGAGTGCTCCGCATCCTGCTCAATGCCGCGACGATGCTGTCGCTCATGTTGTGCATCGCGACGTTTGCACTGTGGGTGCGGAGCTATTTGCGAGAGGACCTCATCGACCTCGGGGGCGGGGCCGCAGACCTCGATGCCGGGATCAGGAGCGCGGAGGGAGGTCGTGTCGTCGACAGCGCTAACGGGGCAATTCTCATCCGACCATACGCGTGGCGTGATCCGACCACGGGACAGTTCGTACATACCGAGGTGCGCGCGGGCATCGCCCTCCCCTATGTGCTTGCTGCGTTCGTCACCGCCTTGCTCCCCGCCCTTTGGCTGGCCATGTTGTATCGACGCCGAGGGCGAAGGCGAGCCGGGCAATGCCAATCGTGCGGCTACGACCTGCGCCGCCGCCGCCGCCCCCGATATCACGCACTTCGCCGGCTTCGACTGGGCCGGCGACCATCACGACCTGGTCGTCGTCGACGGCCGCGGCGCGATCGTGCTGCAGCTCCGCTTCGACGACACCGCCGACGGCTGGGGCGCGCTCGCAGAGCGATTGGCCGCCTGCGGCGCCACGCCGGCGCACACCGCCGTCGCCATCGAGACCTCCGCCGGCTCGGCCGTGCAGCGCCTGCTGGACCTCGGCCTGGCCGTCTACCCGGTCAACCCCATGGCCGCCCGGCGCTACCGCGAGCGCAAGGCCCCGGCCGGCGCCAAGGATGACCAGCTCGACGCCTGGAGCATGGCCGACGCCCTGCGCCTCGACGGCCTCCGCGCCGACGGCCTGGGCTGGCGACGGCTGGTCCCCGACGACCCGATCGTGCAGGAGCTGCGGCTGCTGTGCCGCGACGAGGTGGAGCTGATCGCCCAGCGCACCGCCCTGGTCAACCAGCTGCGGGCGGCGCTGCGCGAGTACTATCCCGCCGCCCTGGAAGCCTTCGACGACTGGACGCGGCCGCACGGCTGGCACCTGGTGATCCGCTTCCCCACGCCCCATGCGCTGGCCGCCGCCGGCAGGCGGCAGTGGGAACGCTTCCTCAAGCAGCACGGCCTCAACCGCCCGCAGACGCGCGAGAACCGGCTGGCCTGCTTCGCCCGCGCCGCCGGGTTCTGTTCCAGCAATGCCGCCATCACCGCCGCCAAGAGCCGGCTGGCCGTCGCGCTGACGACGATGCTGCTGGCGCTGCAGGGACAGCTCGACGAGTACCGCCGACGCATCGGCGAGCTGTTCGACCGCCACCCGGACCACGACCTGTTCGGCTCCCTGCCCGGCGCCGGCGGCAAGCTGGCCCCGCGACTGTTGGCCGAGCTGGGCGCCGACCGCACCCGTTTCGAGGACCCGCAGGCGCTGCAGTGCTTTGCCGGCACCGCGCCGGTGAGTTTCACCTCGGGCCAGATCCACCGCGTAAAGCTCCGCCGCGCCTGCAACAAACACCTGCGCGCGCGACGGTGCACCTGTGGGCGGACCTCAGCCGCTCGGCCTGTGCCTGGGCACAAGCCTATTACGAGCGTCACCGCGACGGCGGCCAGTCCCACGCCTGCGCGCTGCGCTGCCTGGGCCAGCGGTGGCTCAAGATCCTCTGGACGATGTGGCAGCGCCGCGCCAGCTACGACGAGGCCCGCCACCTGGCCGACCAACAACGCTTCGGAGGCGCCACGCCGCTGGCAACCAGCGGCGACGGAGCGAAATGAGGCGGGGGTTCGGGGGCAGCGCCCCCGGTTCGCGACCCCCAGCCGCACGGAGTTCCTTTATGCCAAGATCCACACAACGAAAAACAACGCAGTCGCCACTTGAAACGGAGAGAACGTCTCCGCGCCACACCCGAACGATGTCCCGGAATGCGGGGCGGTTCCGACCGCACAACCCGCGAGGCCCGGCGGGGCCGGAGAGTGAGGGCGGAAGTCGAGAGTCCTTATTCTCCTGCCGCGCAGCGGCTCCACTCCGTCGCATGATATTGGTGGCGACTTCGCCCCTCGGGCCCCGAGCGACCAGAGGGGCCGGTGGAAATTGCCAGACCCTCATTTGCTGTCAGCCGGCTGTGAACACCGGTATGATTCCAATGGATACGAGTCCTGCCGGAACTGCGCGATCGCCGCGCCGCGGCAGCTCGGCGGGATCGCGTTCGCGCCCTCCAGTTACTGCGAGGCCCGCGCGCGGCTGCCCCTGCCGTTGCTGCAATCATTGCTGCTGTGGATGCAGGAGCTGGGCGAGCAGGCAATGGCGGCGGCAGCAGCGGCGGCGGTCGACGCGCGTTGCGCCCGCCGCATCCTGATCCTCGACGGTTCGAGTTACACGACCGCCGACACGCCCGAGCTGGTCGCGCACTTCCACTTCCCGCCGCAGAGCAATGCCGCCGCTTACCCGATGGGCAAGCTGATGGGGCTGCTCGACGCGAGCACGGGGATGTTCCTCAGCCTGCTGGCCCTGCCGTTGCTCGAGCATGACGTGCGCGGCGGCATCGACCTGCACCCGATGCTCCGCGCCGGCGATATCCTGGTGGGTGACCGGGCCTTTTGCAGCTTCGCGCACTTCGCGTTGCTCCAGGCGCGCGGGGCCTTCGCCTGCATGCGGCTGCACCCGGGGCGTAAGGATCAGACGCCCGGCCGTCAATGCTGGATCAAGCCCAGGCAGGGCTCGCCGTGGATGGCCAGGGCGCAGTACGCGTTGCTCCCTCAATCGCTCGAGGTTCGCATCGTGCGATACCCGGTGACGCAAAAGGGGTTCCGATCGCGGACGGTGCTGATCGCCACGACGCTGCTGAACCCCGTGATCTGGCCCGACGAGCGGATCGCCGAGTTGTACGGCCACCGCGGCTTGACTGAGCTCGCCGAAGTCTGGCAGATCGAGACCTGCTTCGGCCACCTCAAGACGACGATGAAGATGAACGTGCTGCGCTGCAAGACCGTGGCGGGCGTGATGAAGGAACTGGCGATCTACCTCGTGGTCTACAACCTGATCCGCCTGGTGATGCTCGGCGCCGGCGCCGCGCAGCAGGTGGACGTGCGGCGGGTCAGCTTCATCGACGCGATGCGGCTGGTGGCCGCGCGGATGATCGGATTGGACGGGGTGGAGCGGCTGATCGTGAATCCCGATCGCACCGGCCGCTGCCAGCTAAGGATGATCCGCAGCCGTCCCAAGGCCTACGACTGGCTCCGCGTAACCCGCGGGCAAAAAGAGGCGGAAATCGCGAGAAAACAAGCGGAAGTTCGTTAACCGAATGGCATTCGATCGAGAGTCCTCACACTTCGCGGCGCGGCCACATGCACTCTGTCCCGCACGGGTCAATCAGCCACGTTTCCGTACGGGCGAACGCCGAGCCGACGATTCGATTCCGGGACGATGTCGTAGAACCAGGTGTGCTCTCGAAAGACGAGGTAGCCGTCACGGTCACCGAGATACTCGATCCAGTATGCCCCCGCGCCGAGCCTGTCCACATTGCGAATAAAGACCGCCTGAAGTGGCCAAACCGTGAGGGCGGCACCACTTTTGTCTTTCGTCGCCAGCTCCCACCCCTCCCCCGTATTCTTCCACGGCACGCACAATTCGACCCGTCCGTCACCCAACGGATGCACCCGAGAGATCCTGGGAAGCTCTTCAAGAACCGTGTAGGGTTCCGGGGTGGGCGACGGGGTCGCGGTGACCACGGGCGGCTTTACGACACGCGGGCCATCGCGAACCTCCTGGCGCCCAACCGGGCGATTCTGCCTCACAACGGCCGGGTCATGCGCACACCCGAATTGCAGCAGCATCGTTAGGATGACACCGAGCGTTATTCGCATGTCGGCATGGTACATCACTTTCGCTCGCGACTTCACTTTTTCTTTGCATCCACGACCAGTGACTTCACACTGTCCCAAAGTGCAAGCCGCGAGGCCCGGCGGGGCGGGAGGATGAGGGGCGCAAGTCGAGAGTCCTTATTCTCCTGCCGCGCAGCGGCTTCGCTCCGTCGCATGACAGA
>JAQGHM010000188.1 GCA_028291615.1 Phycisphaerales bacterium
CGCAAGCGCGACCACCGCCGCATCAGATTCCTCCGCGTCCCCGCCGCCGATGAACTGCCAGCCGCGGTCATCGGCGTCATGGCTGACGTGCAGGATCGGCGCGCCGCCAAACACGATCGACCGCAGCGTGATGACGGCGCAATTGCGCGGTTGGTCGAAGGGCCAGTCGGTGGTTTGCATGAACCCTCGCAGTCAATCTCTTCACACCTTCAACTGCTCCTTGATCCGCTTCATCGCCTCGTTGACGTTTTCGCGACTATTGAAGGCGGATAGACGGAAGTATCCTTCGCCCGCTGCGCCGAAGCCGCTGCCGGGGGTGCCTACTACGTGGCAGTGGCTCAGGAGCTGATCGAAGAACTGCCAGCTTGTGGTTTGGCCGGGGGTTTTTAGCCAGACGTAGGGGGCGTTGGCGCCGCCGTAGACTTTCATGTTCAGGGCGGTCAATGACTCGCGGATGATCTTCGCGTTGGTCATGTAGTGGGCGATGGTGGCGTTGATCTGCTGGCGGCCTTCTTGGGTGTAGATGGCGGCGGCGCCGGCCTGGGTGATGTAGGAGACGCCGTTGAACTTGGTGGTGTGGCGGCGGTTCCAGAGCTTGTAGACCTCGACTTCTTCGCCGGTCTTGGTGCGGCCCTTGAGGGTTTTGGGGACGACGGTGAAGGCGCAGCGGACGCCGGTGAAGCCTGCGGTTTTGCTGAAGCTGCGGAACTCGATGGCGCACTCTCTTGCGCCGGGGATCTCATAGATGCTGCGCGGGATGGTTGGATCCGAGATGTAGGCTTCGTAGGCAGCGTCGAAGAAGATCACGGCGTTGTTCTCGCGCGCGTAGGCGACCCACTTGGTCAGCGCCTCGCGGCTGAGCGTTGAGCCGGTGGGGTTGTTGGGGGAGCAGAGGTAGATGATGTCGGCCTTGCCGGCGGGGATGGCAGGGGTGAAGTTGTTCTCGGCGGTCATGGGGACGTAAACGAGGCCCTGGGCTTCGCCGCGCTCGTTCAGCGGGCCGGTGTTGCCGGCCATGACGTTGGTGTCGACGTAGACGGGGTAGACCGGGTCGGTGACGACGATGCGGTTTTCATGGCCGAAGATGTCGAGGATGTTGCCGGTGTCGCACTTGCTGCCGTCGGAGATGAAGACCTCGTCGGCGGCGATGTCGCAGCCGCGGGATTGGAAGTCGTGCTTGGCAACGGCTTCGCGGAGGAAGGCGTAGCCTTGTTCGTCGCCGTAGCCCTTGAAGGTGGCGCGGTTGGCCATCTCGTCGACGGCCTTGTGCATGGCGGCGATGATCGCGGGGACGAGCGGCTCAGTGACGTCGCCGATGCCCATGCGGATGATCTTGGCGGCCGGGTGCTCGGCGGCGAAGGCTTTGACGCGGCGGCCGATCTCGGGGAAGAGGTAGCCGGCCTTGAGCTTGAGGTAGTTGTCGTTGATTTGGGGCATAGTTGTTGGTTGTCAGTTGTTAGTGGGAATCGAGGGGCGGATTATCACTAAACGCGGTGTCGTTTCCAGCGTCCGATGAAGCGCGGGTTTCGCTCGGCTCGCCGAGTTCCCACAGGACCAACGGGCGCCGGGTGTGGCCCCGGGCGGCGATTGCGATTGCGTTGCGGGCTGGGAGGAAAAGGAAGTCTTCGCACCAATCGAACGGGCCCCGCAATCGTTGCCGGACCTGACCGCTTTCCGCGTCGAGAAGGATCACTTCGTGATGAAGACCGTGGTCGACGTTTTCAATTCCGCAGGCCAGGGTCTGGCCGTCGGGGGAGAAGGCGGCAGCCTCGAACTCGAAGCCGGGGAGGCGGTGTTCGGCGACGTTCGTCAATTCCGGAAAGCTCCAGATCTTGAGGATCTCGCCGGACGGGTCCTTGGCGAGGCGACCCCAGCGCCTGACCGTTGCGATGCGCCGGCCGGTGGGGTCGAAGGAGACGTGAGTGCCCTTGGCTTCGGATGCATGGGCGGCCAACGACCAGTTCGTTGTGTTCCAGACGCGAAGGCCGCTCTTCTCGTCAATCGAAGCCAGGTGGAGTCCGTCCGCACTTAAGGATAATGTGCGCGGCCAATGTCCGTGACCGCTGAGTTCCTTGATCGGGCCGCCTGACCCGTCGTAGATATGCACCAGAGAATCCTCGCAGCCAATCGCATACCATTGGGCGTCGGGTGAGCCGACAAAGCTGAGAGGTTGTTTCGGCAACTTCACGTCTGCTTGCCGCTTCCATCCCGGACCGTCGAGGAGCGTTAAGAAGGACGTTCGGGAGTCACTGCCGGACACGAAGGCCAGTTTCTCACCGCCGCCGCTGATCGTCACGCCTTGAATCGGCCAGTACGCGTTCTTGTTCGGAATAGGGCGACAGAGAAGCTGTTTGTTGGCGACCACGTCAAAGACGCAGCCGACGTATTCGCTGGCGGTGGCGACCAAGCGGCGGTCCGCAGTGGCCGCCAACTGGGTCGTCTCGTAAACCTTTTTCGTGCCGAATTCAGTCCAGCGGCCGACGGCCGGCTGCTCGAATAGAGATGCGAATGCGCGGTAGATGGGCGGCGGGTTCAGCTTTTTTGCCCATTTGAGGACGAACTCTTCTTCGCGGTCGCCTGCTTCGATCAGCAGGATCAAGCCGCGGTTGTCAGCGTGACGAGCGAACAATCCTTCGTTGTCGAGTGACGTGAGCGCTGCCGCCGCGGCGTTGAGCCGGGCGCGGATCTCACGCGCGGCTGCGGTGGCGGGAAGCTTGGTTGATGTGGGATCGGAGCGCTTGCTCAGTTCCGCCTGGATGCGTGCGCAGGGCAGTTTGTCCTGGTAGGGGGAATCAGCGATCGACCATTTCAGGCCCGCGGCAGCGCTGTCGGTGTTCGGATAGTGCCCGTTCGCGACGTAGCGCTGGGCGACTTGTTGCAGTCCCAGGTCGCCGCAGGCGAAGGGTGAGAAATATGCGGCCTCTTCGGTGGTGTAGAGGCCAAATACATAGAGTCGCTCGGATGGATTCTTCCGGTAGATCGCCTGCCATGCTTCGCGGAGATCTGCCCGCATGGCCGCAACCAGGTCGGTTTCGGGTGGTTTCATAGCTCCCTCGTGTGGTTGCCGTTACGCGAAGATTGAGCATCGATGTCGGCCGGTGCGAGATTGTCGTCGTCGGCCGAGTGGTTTCCAAGGTCGTCAGCGGGAAGGGGGTCGTTTCGGTTTTTGTGGAGGAGGCGGCGGAGTGCGCGGGCGCGTTCGGAATCTTCGATGAGGTCGGTACGAGGATCGATGGAATTGAGCTCGACGTGGACTTTGCGGGCTTCGAGTTCCAGGACGCCGGTGGGGTCGGCGGGGAAGAAGGACCCACTACCTGCTGAGTGCTGAGCAAAGCCCGCGACGATGCAAGCGAAATTTGATGTGAAGGGTGTTGTCAAAGGCGGGTGAGGAGTTCTTTTACGTACTCGCGGACGCCTTCGACGCCGCGGTTCAGCGCGAGGGTGTTGCCGTGGCGTTTGAAGAACGCCGCGGCTTTGGTGGTGTCGAAGGTGTTCTTCGGGCCGCTGCCGGCGCGGTCGGTGATTTGGGATTCGCTGTTGGTGAGTTCCTTGGCAAGTTCGGCGGCGCCTTGCCAGTACATGTAGCCGTCTACGAGGTTGTAGGACTGGCCGGCGACGGTGTCATCACCTATGGCTAGCGTGAGGGCGTCGGCGACGTCCTGGACGTGGGTGATCTTGCCGCCTTGCGCGGTGTCGATCGGGCCGCCTTCTTTGACGGTTTTGACCAGGTCGTACCACTGCGAGCGGGGGAGGTTGGGGTCGAGGCCGTAGATGGCGGCGGGTCGCCAACTGCTGGTGTTCATGCCGAAATGGAAGTGGTAAGCCTTGAGGTGGGGTTCGATGGCGGCCTTGTACGCGCCGTAGATCGAGCTGGGCCAGGTGGGATGGTTTTCGTCGAGCTTTCGGTCTTGCAGGATGTCGTGATAGACGGCGACTGAGGAGACGAGGAGGAATTGAGGGACGCTGGCGAGGCGGGCGGCTTCTAGGAGTTGGAGGGAGGCCAGGACGTTGCGCTGGAAGTTGGGGCCGGGGCCTTGCTCGCGGGCGTGCCAATCTACGGCGGCGTGGATGACGGCGTCTGTGCCGGCGACGAGGCCGGCCATGGTTTGCGGGTCGTGCTGGTCGCCTTCGCGAAACTCGTGGACGTAGGCTTCGATGTGGTCGCGGCGGCTGGTGGGGCGGACGAGGGCGCGGACGTCGTGTCCGGCGCGGTGGAGGGATTGGGCGGTTTGGCTGCCTACGAAACCGGAGGCGCCGGTGAGTGCGATGAGCATGGGGGTTCCTCAGGTGCGCGAACCGATCTTATAACGCAAAAACGCGGAGACCGGGGTCTCCGCGTGTGGGGATTATGTTGGGCGACGCCGCCGTCGGCGTCACGTGGCAGGCGGCGTGGCGGCGGGTGGCGGTTCGCCGGTGGGGAAGATTTGCGCGCCGCCGTTGCCGGCGGGGGCGCCGGCTGGGGCTGGGGCATTGGGGGCGGCGGCAGCGGCGGGGGCGGTGTCGCCGAAATCTTCCTCGGATTGTTCTAGGTAGACGTCGTCGAGCTCGGTGGCGTCGACCTCGCGGCGCATCAGGTAGTAGATGATGGTGTTGGCCGAGAAGTAGAAGCTTATCGCGAACGCGCCGAGCATGCCGACCGTGAGGTAGACCCAGAAGCTGACGAGGAACGCGGCTAGGGATTGCGCCGGTCCGAGCGTGAGCCAGTCGACGTCGTAAGTGAAGCCGTGGGTTTCGGGGGCGGGCCACATGGTGTTCCAGAGGTCGAGCGGAACGCGGCCACCGTCGACGTTCACGAACATCCCCGCGCCGACGAAGTGGTGCGTGAGGATGAGCATGATCTGGATGAAGAAACGGACGAAGACGTAGCAGAGCGCGCCGTAGAGGACGGCCACCAGCGTGTAGAAGAGCATCCGCCAGGGGCGGGCATAGACGTAGCTGAAGGATCGGCTGATGGCGTCGAAGCTGTCGGAGCCTTCGACGGCGATCGTCGGATACATGAGGTTGAAGCCGCCGCCGGTGCCCAGGAGGACCAGGGTCATGACAAAGCCCGCGGCGATGGCAAGGAAGAAGAAGAGGCCGACCAAGATGGGCCCGATCCAGGGGATATTGCCGACGAGACCGCCGAGCATGACGACCAGGCCGACGACCAGGACGATCAGCAGGGGGATGATGGGGGCGAAGATGAAGGAGAGGAACTTGCTGGTGGAGAAGCGAAGGGCGGCGGAGAGGGAGATCTTCTCATCGCGCGCGACGTGGACCGCGGCGATGCGTGCGATCGCGCCGCCGAAGATGGCCCAGACGATCGAGAAGAGGAGGATGAAGAGGATGAAGTAGGTGGTGTGATAGCGGGCCATCCACCAGGGGCCGGTGACGCAGAAGTTGGAGATGGAGGCCAGGACGCCCGGGCGCTCGCGCAGGGAGGGGCTGCCGCCGAAGCCGCCGAGCCAGTCGTTGGCGAGGACGGCCCAGACGACGTTGTTGACCTGGTTGACTTCGTAGTTGAAGAACTGAATGAAGACGCCTTCGCCGGCGACCATGCGGGCGTGGCGATACTTGTTGCTGGTGTCGTTCTTGATCTCGACGACATGCTGGCGATACGCCTTTTCAATCTTGTCTTTCTCGTCTGAGGTCTTGGCGGCGGCGAGCGCGTCGGTGCGCAACTTGGCGGCTTCGGTCTCGCGCTGGTTGCGGCGTTCAAGGAGCTTTTCCTTGACCTGACCGAGGCCGCTGGCGGAGGCCGCCATCTTTTTCGCCTGGTCGGTGTCGGTCTGGATCTTGAGATCGTCGCGCAGGAGCTGGACGTAATCCTCTTCAATGGCGCGGCGGCGCTCGTCGCGCATGGCTTCGAAGTTGGCATACTTCGCGGTAGTGCGAAACGCGCCGTACACCTCGACCTCGTTCATATCGCGAGGCGATTCGCGATCGGTGTAGTTCACTTCCTTGGGAATGGCGCGGTGCTGGACGGGCCAGATCATGTCTAGAATTCTGCCGCCGCCGTAGAGCGCGAGGAGCGCCACGAGCGCGAGGATCAGCTTGGTCGGGTGAATGGCCACCCTAAAGGCGCGAAAGATCTGGGTGAACGGGAAAGTTTCCCGCCAGTTGATGCCCCGAATCACGTGCGATTCATCCGCCATGGGCGGTGCTCCTTTCCCATCGAGATAGTCCGGCTGGATGACCAAGGGTCAATAACGCGCTGCATCCGAGAGGGGGGTCACCCAACGCGGCGCGGATTATAGCGAGTGGGGCTCGCGGTTCAAAGAGCGTGACGCCAAGCGGTTAGGCGCGCGCATCATTCGAGCGGGTTTTGGGGCGGATCGGATTCGTCCTTTTCGACGACGGGAATCTGGTACTTGCCGCCGAGCCATCGACCCAGGTCGATCAGCTTGCAGCGCGGCGAACAGAAGGGAAAGGAGGTGGCGGGCTGGTAGCGGTTGGCCTCGTCCACGGGCGTCTTGCAGATCGGGCAGAGGAGGGGAGAACGGGGCTGGGTGGGATCAGTGCTCATCGCTTCTTGGCGGATCGGGATGCGGTCTTGGGCTCGGCGGGTTTTGCTTCGGCCTTGGGTTCGGATTTTGGTTCGGGCTTACTTTCCGATTTCGTCTCGGATTTGGCGTCGGTCTTGGGGGTTGCGGGCGCGTCGGCGGCGGGCTTGGTTTCGCTGCCGGTTGTGGTGGGGGCGACGTCGGCCTTGGCGGCCTTGCTGTATGAGTCGCCGCGATAGTCGGTGATGTAAAAGCCGCTGCCCTTGAAGAGTAGGCCAGCGCCCATGCCGATCAAGCGCTTGACCTTCGACTTGCCGCACTCGGGGCACTTCTTGATCGGCGCGGCCTTGATCGACTGGAACTTCTCAAAGGCGTGGCCGCAGGCGGAGCATTTGTATTCGTATGTAGGCATAAGAATCCTAAGGGTGAAGGCGGAAGGATGAAGGATGAATAAATACAATCATGCGCGGTCGTCGCTCTGATTCATCCTTCCGCCTTCATCATTCATCCCTTATTTGACGATCATCACGCTCGCCGGACGCAAAGTTCGGCCGCGCAGGGCGTAGCCGCGGGTGAGGGCCTGGGCGACGGTACCTGGTTTGAGGTTGGGGTCTGGGCGTTCCATCAGGGCTTCGTGACGGGTGGGGTCGAATGGCGTGCCGGGCTTGGGCTCGATTAGCTCGACGTTCTGCTTTTCCAGTTCCTTCATCAACTGGTCGTGCACGAGTTGCAGGCCTTTAAGCACATTGGCGGCGTCGGTCTTGGCGGGATCGACGGCCAAGGCGCGCTCGAAGTTGTCGATGATCGGGATCAGCGTTCGAATCAGCGCCTGGTTGGCGTATTGGACGGCCTGTTCTTTCTCGGCCTCGAGGCGCTTGCGCATGTTCTGGGATTCCGCGACGGCGTACATCAGCTTGTCGCGCTCGTCGCGCAGGCGCTGGTGCTCGTCGGCGGTGACCGTGTCGCCGTCGCCGCCTTGCGGGTCGTTCGGCTGGTTCTCTTCGTTGTCACGATCGTCGAATGGTGTCTGCTGGCTCATGATTATTCGGCTCCGGTCCAATCATGCTACACGGAGTCGCCTTTGAACATATCCTTCAATTTTTCGAGAAAACTCTTGCGCTGGGGCATGGCGCTTCCGTCTTCGGTGCCGGCGAATTCGCGCAAGAGCTGCTTTTGCTTTTCGGTCAGCTTTTTCGGAATTTCGATCAGGATTTGCACGAGCTCGTCGCCATTGCGGGTGGAGCGCAGATCGGGCAGGCCCTTGCCCTTGAGCTTGAAGACCTCGCCGTGCTGCGTGCCTGGGGCGAGGTCCATCTGCTCGGTTCCCTTGAGGGTGGGAACGTCGAGCTTGGCGCCCAGCGCGGCTTGGGTGAAGGAGACGGGGATCTGGCAAACGAGGTCGTTGTTGTGGCGGCTGAAGATCGGATGGGCCTTGACGGAAATGTAGCAGTGGAGGTCGCCGCTGGGCCCGCCTGCTTCGCCGGCCTCGCCTTCGCCGGTGATGCGGACGGCCTGACCTTCGTGCACGCCGGCGGGGATCTTGACGGTGACGACGCGTTTCTTGAGTTGTCGTCCGGTGCCGTGGCAACCGGGGCAGGGGTCCTTGATGACCTTGCCGCGGCCGCGGCAGTTGGGGCAGGCGACGACCATGCGGAACATGCCGCCGAAGCCTTGTTGGGCGACGCGGCCCTGTCCGCCGCACTGGACGCAGACGACGTCACCGCCGGCCTTGGCGCCGCTGCCCTTGCAGATTTCGCAGCGGTCCTGGCGTTCGAATTCGATGGTCTTTTCGCTGCCGGTGGCGACCTCGGCGAGGGTTAGTTCCACCTGGGTTTCGAGGTCATAGCCGCGCGCGTTGGCGCTTCCGGCGCGCCCGCGTCCGGCAGCAGAGCCGCCCGCGCCGCCGAAGATATCGTTGAACATCGAGAAGATGTCCCCGATGTCCATGTGTGAGAAGTCATGCTGGCCGGAGACGCCGCCGTGGCCGAACTGGTCGTAGCGTTTTCGCTTGGCGGGGTCGGAAAGGACCTCGTAGGCCTCGGCGCACTCCTTGAATTTCAGCTCGGCCTCGGACTTGTCGCCGTCGGCGCGGTCCGGGTGGTACTTCATCGCCAGGCGGCGATAGGAGCGCTTGATCTCCTCGGCGTCGGCGGTTTTGCTGACGCTGAGGACTTCGTAATAGTCTCGTTTGGCAGTTGCCACGATGATTCCAAAAAAAGTAGGCGGTAGGCAGAAGGCAGTAAGCGGAAAACATCTCCGTTACCGCAGTATCGACACTTCCTGCCTACCGCCTGCTGTTTACTGCTGTACTACTTGTATTAGACGACCGCGCCCGCGACGGCGTTCGCCTCGTCCTTCTTTTCCTTTAGTTCGGTGATCAGGACTTCGGTCGTCAGCGCCAGGCCGCTGACGCTGGCGGCATTCAACAGGGCGGTGCGGGCGACCTTGGTCGGGTCGATGATGCCGGCCTTGAACATATCGACGTATTCGTCGGCCGCGGCGTTGTAGCCGAAGTTGGGGTTCTTGTTCGAGGTGATCGTGTCGACGACTACGTCGCCATCTTCACCGGCGTTTTCGGCGATCTGCTTGGCGGGGGCACGCAGGGCGGTGGCGACGATGTCGAAGCCGATCTTCTCGTCGCCCTTGGCTTGGCGCTTGCCGTTTTCGACGGCTTCGATGGCGCGAAGGAAGGCGACGCCGCCGCCCGGGACGATGCCTTCTTCGGCAGCGGCCTTGGTGGCGTGGAGGGCGTCGTCGATGAGGTCCTTGCGTTCCTTCATCTCGGTTTCGGTGGCCGCGCCGGCGCGGATGACCGCGACGCCGCCGGTGAGCTTGGCCAGGCGTTCCTGGAGCTTTTCGCGGTCGTAGTCGCTGGTGGTCTTCTCGACCTGCACGCGGATCTGTTCGATGCGGGTCTCGATCTCCTTCTTCTTGCCGGCGCCTTCGATGATCAGGGTCTTGTCCTTGTCGATCGTGACGCGCTTGGCCGAGCCGAGCTGTTCGAGCTCGACGTTTTCGAGCTTGAGGCCGAGGTCTTCGGAAATGAAGGTGCCGCCGGTGAGGGTGGCAATGTCACCCATTAGGGCCTTGCGGCGGTCGCCGAAGCCGGGGGCCTTAACGGCGCAGATGTTGAGCACGCCGCGGAGCTTGTTCACGACCAAGGCGGCGAGGGCTTCGCTCTCGACGTCCTCGGCGATGATCAGCAGCGGGCGGCTGCTGGTGACGACCTTGTTCAGCAGCGGCAGGAGCTCGGAGAGGTTGGAGATCTTCTTCTCGTGGATCAGGATGTACGGGTTCTCCAGGTCGGCTTCGAGCGTGGTGGGATTGGTGAGGAAGTAGGGGGAAAGGTACCCCTTGTCGAACTGCATCCCCTCGGTGTACTCGAGGGTGGACTCGGTGCTCTTGCCTTCGTCAACGGTGATGACGCCTTCCTTGCCGACCTTTTCCATCGCGTCGGCCATGAGCTTGCCGATGTGCTCGTCGCCGTTGGCGCTGATGGTTGCGACGCGCTGGTAGTCCTCGTGTCCGCGGACCTTCTTGGAGATCGCGGTGATCGCGTCGGCGGCAACCTCGGCGGCCTTGATGATCCCGCGCTGGATGGTGACGGGATTGACCCCGCCGGCGGTGACGTACTTGAGGCCTTCGAGGTAGATCGCCTCCGCCAGGACGGTGGCGGTGGTGGTGCCGTCGCCGGCGACGTCGCCGGTCTTGCTGGCGACCGTCATGATGAGCTTAGCGCCCATGTTCTGAAAGGGCTGGGGCAGCTCGATCTCCTTGGCGACGGTGACGCCGTCCTTGGTGATGCGGGGGCTGCCGAAGGACTTTTGCAGGACGACGTTGCGTCCGCGGGGTCCGAGGGTGGCCTTGACGGCGCGGGCCAGTTGCGACAACCCGTCGGCGATTTGCGCCCGGGCGTCGACGTCGAAACTCATTTGCTTTGATGCCATTTGATTCTCCGAATTAAATTGTCAACCACGAAGTCACGAAGGCACGAAGAAGACAGGAGAGCATTGCTTTGCTTCGTGTCTTCGTGCCTTCGTGGTTCAATTTCTTATTCAAGCACGCCCAGGAGATCCGATTCGCGAAGGATGACGAACTTTTGTCCGTCGACTTCGATCTCGGTGCCGCTGTACTTGCCGTAATAGACGGTGTCGCCGACGCGGACGGGGATTTCCATCGCCTTGCCCTTGTCGTCGAGGCGGCCGGGGCCGACCGAGACGACCTTGCCCTTGGTGGGCTTTTCCTTGGCGGTATCGGGGAGGAAGATGCCGCTCTTGGTCTTTTCCTCGGCTTCGGTCTGCTTGACGATCACACGGTCTTGTAGGGGTCGCAGTTTCATTTGCTTGAGTCCTTTGTCCGATGTCCGTTATCAGTATTGAGTACTTAGTGATGTCCCGGCCTGATTACATCATGCCGCCCATGCCACCCATGCCACCCATGTCTCCCATGCCGCCGCCGCCACCGCCGTGGTGGTGATCGTGGTCGTCGCCGCCTTCATCTTTCTTCGGGGCTTCGACGATGATGCAATCGGTGGTGAGAAGCAGGATCGCGACTTCGGCTGCGTTCTGCAGCGCGACGCGCTCGACCTTGGTGGGGGTCAGGATGCCGGCCTTGACCATGTCAACGTATTCGCCGGTCAGGGCGTTGTAGCCTTCGTTGTCCTTGCTCTCCATGACGCGGCGGACGACGACGCTGCCGGGGGTGCCGGCGTTGTCGGCGATCTGCCGCAAGGGTGCAGTGATGGCGATGCGGACGATCTTCACGCCCGCGGCTTCGTCGCCTTCGAGCTTGAGGTTGCCGCCGCCGTTCAATGCTTTAAGAGCGCGGATGTAAGCGACACCGCCACCGGCGACGACGCCTTCTTCAACGGCTGCGCGGGTTGCGTGCAGCGCGTCTTCAATGCGGGCCTTCTTTTCCTTAAGTTCGGCTTCGGTCGCGGCTCCGACGTTAATCTGCGCCACGCCACCGGCCAGCTTTGCAAGGCGCTCCTGGAGCTTTTCCTTGTCGTAGTCGGAAGTGGTGATCTCGATCTCGCGGCGGATCTGTTCGATGCGGCCCTGGATGGCCTTGGATTCGCCGGCGCCTTCAATGATGGTCGTGTTGTCGCCATCGACGCGGACGAGCTTGGCTTGGCCGAGCTGGCTGATCTCGACCTTGTCGAGCTCGATGCCGAGGTCCTTCATGATCGCCTGGCCGCCGGTGAGGATCGCGATGTCCTCGAGCATGGCCTTGCGGCGGTCGCCGTAGCCGGGGGCTTTGACGGCGCAGACGTTCAGGATGCCGCGGAGCTTGTTGACGACCAAAGTCGCCAGGGCTTCGCCTTCCACGTCTTCGGCGATGATCAGCAGCGGCTTCTTGGCCTTCTGGATCTTCTCGAGGAGCGGGATGAGCTTTTGGGCGGAGCTGATCTTGTCTTCGACGACGAGCACGAACGCCTTTTGGAGTTCGGCGACGAGTTCGTCGGGGTTGGTGATGAAGTTGGGGGAGTGGTAGCCGCGGTCGATCTGCATGCCTTCGACGACGTCGACGTAAGTGTCGAGGGACTTGCCCTCTTCGACGGTGATGACGCCGTCCTTGCCGACCGTGTCGAACGCGTCAGCCATGATCTTGCCGACTTCGCGGTCGTTGTTGGCGGAGATGGTGGCGACGTTTTCGATGTCGGCCTTGCCCGATACGGGCTTGGATTGCTTCTTGAGGCTGCCGACGACTGCGTCAACGGCCTTGCGGATGCCACGGGCCAGCGCCATGGCGTCAGCGCCACTGGCAAGATTCTTGTATCCTTCGCGGAAGATGGCTTCGGCGAGGACGGTGGCGGTGGTGGTTCCGTCGCCGGCGGTGTCGGAGGTCTTGGTGGCGGCTTCCTTTACCAGCTTAGCGCCGATGTTTTCGTATTTGTCCTTGAGTTCGACTTCCTCAGCGACGGTAACGCCGTCTTTCGTCACGGTCGGGGCGCCCCACCCCTTGTCGATGACGGCGTTGCGACCGCGGGGTCCCAACGTCGCCTTGACTGCCCGTGCCAGTTTCTGGACGCCCGTGAGAAGGGCTTTACGTGCCTCGATGTCAAAGGCCAGCATCTTCGCGGCCATGCCAAGTCTCCTTTCGCTTGAATTCGCGTTGCGATTTCGCTCGTTTAAGTGGCGAAAAATGGGCTTGGACAAGGCCAAACCCACTACACCGGGGGCGAACCCTCGGCGCAACGGGGCTATGTCAAACCGTGTGCCGAGGCAGGTTCTAAATGCAAAGGTGTGTTAATAATGAGGTTATGGAAGGCGGGGAAACTGGCGACGGGAGCAGGAAAACTGTCAGGGTGGCAGTTTGCGAGCGTTCTCTGCCAAGTGTGGCAGGCGTGGCGCGCTCGCTGCGGCGTGTACGGAAACTTACCAGCGGAGACGCAAACGCATGAGTCTGACACTGACATGGCGAGGCCGGGAGTCGGCGGAGATCGTGGGGCGAACCCGCGCGCTCTGTTATGCGCCGGGGGTACGGGAAGTGGAGGCTTACCAGCAACGGCTGGCAAAGGATGGGCGGGTGACGGCGGACGATCTGCTGCTGGCGGAGCGCGATGGCGTGGCGGTGGGGACGGCGACGAGTTACTCGATGAACATGTGGGTGCGCGGGCGGGCGGTTGGGTGCCAGGGGGTGGCGTATGTCGGCACAATCAAGACGCACCGGCGCTCCGGCGGGATCGCTTCGCAGATCATGCTTGAGACCATCCGTAAGGGGCGGGAGCGCGGGCAGGTGCTGTCGGCGCTGATGCCGTTTCGCGCGTCGTTTTACGAGCACTTCGGGTATGGGGTGGTCGAGCGACGGGCGACATGGACGATTCCGCTGTCGGTGTTGCCGGCGGGGTCGAGCGGCGGATTTGAATTGATCGAGGGGGCGGATGAGGCGCGTCGGGCTTGCCGGCAGCGGATGGTGGAGGCGGGACAGTGCGACGTCGAGCGCACGCCGGGGATGTGGACGCACTGGACGACGCAGGAGAATGAAGGCTATGTCGTGGGCGATCGGACGGCGGACGGGTCGATGCGAAGCTGGTTTGTCTGGTCGGAGCAGCGGGAGAACGAGAAAGACGTGCTGGTGATCGATGATCTGGCGTTTGAGTCGATTGCGGCGCTGCGACGCGGACTTTGCTTTTTCGGGACGCTGCGCGATCAGTACCGGGCGGTGAGGCTCACGCTGCCGGCCAACGTTCAACTCAACCGCCTGCTCGGGGAAACGCAGGTGCCGCACCGATCGGTGACCCATGACGCGGCTGGAGTGAAGACGGTTACGCGGATGCAGGTGCGCGTGCTCGATCACCTGCGGCTGATCGGCGGCCTGCAATTGCCGGAGCATGTCCGCGGCAGCGCGGTGGTGGGGATCGCGGAGAGCGAGGGGACGGTGCGCACGTTGCGCATTGAGATTGACGGGGGACGCGCGGTCGCCTTGGATGCTACGGCGGCGCCGGATGTCGAATGCGCCGATCGTGACTGGGCGGCGATCGCGATGGGGGATTTGCCGGCTGCGCGGGCAGCGGAAATGGGATTGATTGAGGTGAATCGTCCGGCGGCGGTGGCGCTGCTCGATGCCTTTGCCGCGGGGCCCGCGCCGTTCTGCAATGAGTATTTCTGAAACCGGGCGGGCGGTCTAATCCGTAGTCATTGGTGAAGGCTGCCGAGGCGGGCGGCCGTGCGGGTTCAGCAAATCGTACAAACTCATTGAAAAGGAGCTCCATGATGTCCACGGTACCGGTACGCGCTGACTCGGCTGGTTCGGCTGGATCGTTCTGGCGGAAGCCGTTCGTGCAGGATGTGCTGCCGCTGCTCACGTCTCTCATGCTGCACGTCGGTCTGATTGCCATCGGGCTCATTACGTACAAGGCCGTGCGGGTGATGATTGACGTGTCGAAAGTTCCCACCGTGATTCCGGAATCGGCGACGCCCATTACGCTTGATGCGCCGACCATTCCGCAGTTCCGCGGCCTGGCGGATGATCCCACCCGGCGCGCTGAGCAGGACAAGATTCCCGATGTTCCCGAGAGCGCGACCGGGCTGTCGGATAAGCGATCGGTGGTGCTGACATTGACCGCATCCGGCGGGGGCGCCGGCGACAATATCGATGATGCGATCGCGCTGGGGCTGTCGAAAGGCTTTGGCGCTGGAAAGGAAGGCGTCGGCATCGGGAAACAAGCCGGCGTCGGTCCGGGAACTGAGGGCGGGCCGGGTCTCGCGCCATTCGGGATAATGGGCGGCGGTGGGAACGTGGATTTCATCATCCCGGGCCAGCGGGCGAATCGCGTGATCTTCCTCTGCGATTCGTCGGGGTCGATGATGAATAAGTTCGACACCCTGCGGCAGGAGCTTCGCAAGGCGGTGGATCGCCTGAAGGGGGGTCAGGCGTTCGACATCATCTTCTTTTCCGCCGACCGCTACGTCACCCTGGACAACCAGCTTCTCCTGGCGCTTCCCGAGGCCAAGCGGAAGGCGTACGACTTCCTGGACAAGACCGCCCCGTACGACAGTTCCGACCCGATCCCCGGCCTGCGCGCCGCGTTCGCCACCAAGCCGGAGCTGATCTACATGCTGACCGACGGCGATTTCCCCAACAATGCCCAGGTGTTGGCGGAGATTCGCACGCTGAATAAGGACCCGAAGGTGAAGATCAACACGATCGCCTTCATGGACCGCGGCGAGGAGTACGAGAAGCTCCTAAAGCAGATCGCCGAGGAGAACGGCGGCACGTTCAAGTTCGTCGCGGAGCAGGATCTGCAGAAGTAAGTGTTATTTCTTCAACGTGCAGGGGTTTTTCTGTTCGCCCTTCGCGGCCGGTCTTTGATATGATCGTGCCGAAAACCCTTACCGGTTGAAACCGATTTCCAAGACGACTCGTATAGATCAGTAGCCGCCTTTCTCAGAGGTTGGCCTGCGCCCGCGTCGATTCTCCGCTATCTGATTTGAGTTGGAGCATTTATGGCGACTCCTCCGGTTCCCCCACCCGTTCCCGGCCCCAATAAGCTGATGACCGCCCCGCCCGCGCCCGGCGTGACCACCCTTCCGCCACCCCCTCAGCCCCGACCGGTTGGGGACATGCAGAAGCAGCCAACGATCGATGAGACGCCCGGCGAGGACGATGACGGAACACCGCAGTCGTTCTGGCAGATCCCGTTCGTCCAGGACATTCTTCCATTTGTTACCTCCTTGCTATTGCA
The DNA here is from genome assembly GCA_028291615.1 of Phycisphaerales bacterium. Classification (GTDB taxonomy): domain Bacteria; phylum Planctomycetota; class Phycisphaerae; order Tepidisphaerales; family Tepidisphaeraceae; genus RYN-433. Next base: position 15,670 of record JAQGHM010000188.1, read on the forward strand.
CGTTGGCCTGATCGGGCTGGGCATCCTGACCTACAGGGCTGCGCAGGTGATGGTCTCGGCCAGCAAAGAGCCGGTGATCATCCCCGACGCGACAATCATCGAAAACGCCGAAGTGGGCGGCATCCCGCATCCCGGCCTTGGCGGGGATGAGACGCGCGACGCGGCTCAGGATAAATTTAAGGACATACCGCCGGATTCCACCGGCATCGCTGACAAACCTTCCACCAGCCTGCAGATGGCGCTGGTGGGTGGCGGCGGGGGGGATAACGACGACTCGACCATCGCCGTCGGCGCCAGCAGCGGGGCCTTCGGCAGGGGTACCGGCACGGGCATCGGCTCGGGTACCGGCGTCGGTTCGGGCACCGGCGACGGCGGCGGCCCACTCGCCCCCTTCGGCATCCCGGGGGGCGGTGGTGGTATCGGCCCAAAAAGTCCGTTCATGGGCGTTTCGGGCAACGCGATGAAAGTCGTGTACCTATGCGACTCCTCGGGCTCCATGATGAACAAATTCGACACGCTGCGGCAGGAGCTGCGCAAGGCTGCGGATACGCTCAAACCTATTCAATCGTTTGACATCATCTTCTTCTCCGAAGACAGCTTCGTCGCGCTCGACAAGCAGTTGATGCTGGCCACGCCGGAAGTGAAGCGCAAGGCTTATGACTTCCTGGACAAGACGGCGCCGCACGGATCGTCGGATCCGATTCCGGGTTTGAAGGCGGCATTTGCGACGCAGCCGCAACTTATCTATATGCTGACGGACGGTGACTTCCCGAATAACGCTCAGATGCTCGAGGAGCTGCGGAAGTTGAACAAGGACAAGAAGGTCAAGATCAACACGATCGCGTTCATGGATCGTGGTGAGGAGTATGAGAAGCTGCTGAAACAGATCGCTGATGAGAACGGCGGGCTGTTTAAGTTTGTTTCGGATTCGGAACTTCAAAAGTAAAAATCGGAAGTGGACGAAGCCTGGCGAAGCGTGCAGCGGTGACAGCGACAATGTTCCGGCCGCCTGCCGCCCAATCGCCTGGCCCAATCGTCCCCTTTCACCCCTGGTCGGATGGCAATAGACAGAGAGATCGGCTCCGGTCCTTGCACGTCCGAAGGGAACATCCCTACGTCTCCCCAAATGCGGGAGAGAGGACAGTGCCCATGCGTCGTTACGCTACGTCCAAGTTTCGCGTCGTGCTGCTGCTGGCGTTGATCGCCACGGTGGTGTTTATCGCTTCGTCGTCCACCTTTGCCCAGAACGCGGGCGGCGGCGGCGGGGCGGCGGCGGTTGAGGCCAAGCCGCAGAAGCAGGGAATTCTCTCCCTGATCCTGGGCCACATCGACTTCGTGTCGGTCATCATCGCGGGCCTGTCGATCTGGGGCCTGACCCTGATCATCCAGGGGTTCATCAAGATTCGCGCCGGGGCCTTGATCCCCGAAGTCAGCACGAATCATATTCGCGAGCTGATCGGCCGCCGGGAATTTAAGGAACTGATTGATTTCACGGAGAACGATCCGAGCTTTATCTCCCGCGCGCTGAACCCGGCCCTGAAGCGAGCGCCGAGTTTTTCCAGCATGAAGGAAGCGATGGAGACCGCCGTCGCGGAACAGACGTCGGAACAGTTCCGCAAGATCGAGTACTTGAACATCATCGGTAACCTTGGACCGCTTTTGGGCCTGCTCGGCACGGTGCTGGGCATGATCGAAGCCTTCCAGGATTTGATGGCCGCCGGTGGCGACGCCAACCCGGCGAAGCTGGCGGGCGGTATTTCGACCGCGCTCTGTCACACGTTCCTGGGGCTGTTCCTGGCGGTGCCGTGTTTGGCGGTCTTCGGCATCCAGCGGACGATGGTCGATCGCCTGACCACGCAGGGCGCGTTGATCGCTGAAGAATTGCTGCTCCTGATCAAGCCGGCCGAAGCCAAGCCGGCTGCGGCGTCGGTGGCGTCGATCCGTCCGGGTGCGACTCCGCAACCGGCCATTCCGGGCGCGCGCAAGGCCCCGGTGCCGGTGCCGCCGGCGGTGCCTTCGTAAGTTAGTAGTAGGCGGTAGGCGGTAGGCAGTAGGCAGAAAAATGCCTGCCGCCTCGGCTGTCCGCCGCCATCGCGCATATGCCTACTAATCAAGGAGCAATTCATGAAAAAGCATTCCATGCCCGACATGAAAGAGGGTGGGGTCAATGTCACGCCGCTGATCGACGTGGTCATGTGCCTCATCATCTTTTTCATTCTCGTGGCGAAGATCGGTGTTTCGACCGGGATCGACCACAAGATCGACGCGCCGATGACTTACCTGGGCGTGAAGATCGATGACTTGAGCAACGCGCTGGCACTTAACCTGTACCCGCGTACCGGGTTCGACGAGCCGGAGATCCGGGTCGATCTGGACGGCCAGCACGAGAAGCAACTTCGCCTGCAGGACAAGCGGGCGGACGGCACGGTGGTACATCCGCTGCGCGAGGTGTTGCAGGCGAAGAAGAAGGATCGCGGTGACAAGTTCAAGGTGATCATCAACGCGGACAAGGGGACGCGTTACGCGCAGCTCCAACTGGTGTTGCAGGCGTGCGCCGAAGCGGGCGTGGTGAACGTCAACTTCGCGACCAAGAAGGAATCCAAGCTTGTCCCGGGATAAAGTGAGTGTGGTGTCATCCTGAGCGCAGCGAAGGATCTGGCACGGAACGGCCTAGCCACGTGGCATCGCTGATCCGAATAGATCCTTCGGAGTACCTCAGGATGACGTTCCCTGTGATGATTCGGAGTTAAACACAATGAAACTCAAAGGCGCTAAAGCCGTTCATTACGATTCGGGGCCCAACATGACGCCGCTGGTGGACGTCGTGATGGTGATCCTGATTTTTCTGATGCTGACGGGAAGCTTTGGGGCGGCGGCCCACTTCCTGCCCAGCAGCATGCCGATCAAGGCCACGGGCAAAGGAAATATCGACAAGGACAAGATTCCCAAGGTTCCAGACCCGCAACTGGAGATCTTCGTCACCAGCAAGGACTCCACCGTTTACGTGGCGCGACTGGCCGACGGCGTGCAGTACGTCAACGGCGTGTCGCAGACGGGTAAGACGCTGGTGCAGGCGCTGACGGAAAAGCGCCAGGCGCACCAGGCGGGCGGCAAGAAGGCCGACACGCTGCAGGTCGTGCTCTGCCCGCGGTTGAGCACGAGCTTCGAGCACCTGATGTCGGTCTACCAGGCGGCGATGCAGGCGGAATGCCCGAAGATCGGGTTTCAGTCGGCGCGGGATTGATCGCGCGGCGCGTGATGTTATGTGGACCACGAAACCCACGGACAAGTTCCGTGGGCTTTCGCGATGCGCGCTACTCTCTGGCGTTTACACTGCGGCGCAGTGAAACTATTCTTGCCGGTGATCCGTAAGTTAGATTGAAAGGACCCCTCCCGATGGAACTCTTCCCGACCGCGCTTCGAAGCTGGAAATTATCGATCGCGGCGTCGCTGGCGGCGATGTCGTTGTCGGGTCTTGCGCACGCGCAGGTGAAGAATGCGCCTCCCGCCAGACCCGCCGCGCCGGGCGCTCCGGTGGCGGCGGCGACGGTGTCGCCCGAGGCGGCGCTGGAAGACAAGCTGATGGGGTCGCTGGCGGCGCGGGAGATGGATTCCCTGCTGGAGTATTACTTCAAGAAGCACAACATCCCGCCGGAGCGGCAGGCGGGCGTGAAGAGCATCGTTGCGTGGCGTGAGCTGTCGAACCCGAAGATGACGGTGGGGCGGCGTCGGCAACTGCTGCAGGACGGCGTGCGCGGGGTCAAGACGTTTCTCGATTCGATGCGCGATACCGAAATGCTGATGACGCGCGCCGCGCAGTTGATCGAGTACGGGATGAAGGACGCGATCAACCAGATCGAGTACTACGGCGAAACCCCCAGCGATCAGGCGGAACTGAACGAATCGGCCGAGGCGGTCATCAAGATTCTCGACAAGACCATTGCCGAGTGCGAAGCGCAGGAAGGCCAGGTGCTGGCGGGTCAAACGCGGCCGTCGCAGGCGCTGCTGACGAAGTGGCAGACGCTGGACGATCGGTTGCAGACGGCCAAGTGGACCAAGGCGTTTTCCAGCTACGGCCTGGCGCTCTCGCTGGACCCGGCGAGCCCGCGGCGCAAGGAAATCGCCGATGCGGCGATCGCATTCCTTAAGGATTTTGAAGACCCATCGTTCCAGCGCGAGGCGGCGGTCAAGCTGCAGACGGGAAAACTGGACATGGTGAAGGGGGACATCGATGCCGCCGTGGTAAAGTTTGCCGAAGCGCAGAAGGTGAAGGGTATCGACAAGGAGGGGCAGTACAACACGCTATTCTTCAACACGCTTGCGAACCTGGTGGGTAAGCGCGAGCAGGCGGCGGTGCAGAGCTTTGACGCATTGCAGAAGTGGGTCGCGGAGAACCTGAAGGGGGACGAGCAGAAGTTCGTGGCGGCGGGCGTGGGGCTGCTCGATTATCGCATCAACGAGCTGCGCGCGGAGCTTGCGAAAACTCCCGAGGACAAGAAGAAGCTTGCGGCGGCGGGTGAGACGGTGCTCTCGAACCTGATGAAGGAGAACCCGAGGCTCGGGCCGCCGATCAAGAAGATGCTGCTCGGAAAGCTTCCGGCCGATGCCGACCTGACCAAGCTCGACACGGTGCTGCTGCGGGCGCTGATGGCCAAGGGGGTGGATGAGGTGATACGCGCGAAGGACGGGGTGGCGGACAACCGTGGCAAGCCGGTGATCGAGCGCGCGATCGTCGCCGCCGGCCTGGTGCAGAAGCGCGCCGGGCAGCCGAACGTGACCGACGACGTGGTGGACGAGGCGTCGTTCTTCGAGCCGATCTTTTTCGCCAAGCTTGGCAAGAACGCCGAGACGATCGAGGAATCGCTCGACTACATCAAGAACCACGGCAAGAACAAGGATCGCGTTGCCAACGCGCTGGCCAATGCGCTGGCGGCGGTGGATATCCTTCGCAAGACCCCCGAAGCGACCAACGAGCGCATCAGCGGGTTGATAACCCGGACGTGGCAGGTGGCGCTGGCGGCGGGGATGAAGGAATATGCGTTCATGTACGGCAAGCGGCTGTTCGACCAGGGGCAGTTCAAGGAAGCGGCGGCGGCGCTCAAACAGGTGCCGGCGAACAGCCCCGCGATGACGCATGCGCGGTTTTACGAACTGTCCGCCTTGCAGCAGCGCCTCGACGACAAGGACGTGGATGCCGCGGCGAAGTCGGCGCTGGTGTCACAGATCGAGAATCTGGCTGCTGACGTGAACAATCGGATCGACGCGGATCTTGGCGCGGCGAAGGAAGAGCAGAAACCGCGGCTCCGGTATTACAAGGCGTCTGCGATCCTGCTGGCGGCGGACTTGAAACTGAAGGCGAAGGACCATCAAGGCGTCCTCACGCTGTTGACCGGCTTCGAGGAGACGGCCAAAGGCCTCCCGACCGGCGAGCGATTGGCCGCCACGGCGCTGCGCTATCGCGTGGACGCATACATGGCGCTGGGCAAGACGCAGGACGCGGTGGACGAGGTGAAGAAGCTGGTGGCCGCGTCGCAGGGGAGCGGCGGGCAGGCGAACGTCCTGTTCACGATGATCGGGCAGATGGACGAGGCGTTCGTGAAGGCGAAGGTGAAGGGGGATAAGGACGCGATGCGGCAGAACTCGGCGGCACAGGTGGCGCTGATCACGCCCCTGATCGAGCAGACGAAGGACGAGGCGATCAAGAACAAGTACAAGAAGTGGAAGGCGCAGCTCGTGCTGCGCGCGGCGCGGAACGAGGATGATCAGGCGCGGCGGTCGCAGTACCTGACCGAGGCCCAGGGGACGTTTACCGAATTGCTCAAGCTAGCGAAGGAAGAGACGCCGGAGTTCGACAACCTTCGTTATCAGCTCGCGCTGGTCAGCTATGAGCTCAAGGATTACAAGAAGGTTCAGCAGGAGATGGGGCAGTTGATTGCTGACGGCAAGCTGGGCCCGCCCGACGTTCGCGAGAGCAATCCGGCAGACGGCACGGACACGTTCAAGTAGAACCCGGTTTACTGGGAAGGTTTGCTGCGGTTCATGCAGTCGAACTGGCAACTGTCGAAGACCGACGCCAGCCCGCAGATGGTTGAAGCAATCACCAATGCGCGCGAGACGATCAAGACGTTGTACATCAACCGGGGCAAAAACGTGGGCGGGGACCGCCTTCGTGACGAGTACGCGCAGCTCAAGGCGGAGATGCTGCCGGGGTGGGATGAGACGAAGGCGGCGACCGCTACCCAGCCGACCGCTGCGGGCAAATGAGCGGCGAGATGCGCGTCCGCGCCCCGATCACATGGTAAATAGCTCGCGCCATCCGGATTGCGCGTAGAGCAGGACCTGATCAAGCATGCGCCGATCAGACGACCAACGCCGGTCGCGCTGTGCCTGCGGGTCGATCCGCCACGCCATCCGCCATTGGTGAAAGACGCTGGGCGACAGGGCGGTGACGCGGACCGGACTCGCGCTTCCGCTGCGGCGGGCGCTGGAGTAACCCAGGCTTCGCCGCATCATCGCGCGATCCAACTCGTCGGTGAATTTCACGAGCGAGCAGGGCGGGATGAAGAACTCCACCGCCATCTCGATGTGCCGCGCGCCGCCGGGCGCGGGCTCGGCGGGGGCGGCGAGAAATTCGCAGACGGTTCCCTGGCTGACGCGGGCGGCGTAATCGAGCGCTTCGTCGAGCAGGCGGACCTCGCCGGGGGTCCAAAGGGGGAGGGTGGGATTGGGAAGCGATTCGAGGCCGGGCGCGGTTGGTTGGGTCGAACGCATAGATACATCCGTAGAGTTTGAGGGCTGGCGCTCCGCCGAGCACCGATGATGAAACCTACAACCGGCGTTTGCAGATTGCGCGAAGGGATTGAGATGGTCTTGCTAACGAAAAACACGGCCCGCAAGCGGGCCGGCTAAACGGGGAGGTCATGCTTTGGGGCGCGTCGTTGCTGCGGCGGGGGCGGTGGTGGGCGGGTGTTTCTGGAGGGTGTTGAAGAGGACGCCGCCTAGTTTTTGCTGGAGGGCGCGCTGGGCGTCGGGGGCGCCGGGGAATTTGTCGGCCGTAATGTCTGCCGCGACGGCGTTGAAAACGGCGGCCATTTCCTTGATGACGGCAGTTTGGCCGGCGATGTTTTCCGGGGTCGTGCCAGCGAAATCGGCGATCAACAGCCGCCAGCGCCCGTCGAATTTCACCAGGCGCAACGGCTTGGCTTGGCCGGGGACTTTCAGGGAGGCGGTGTCGCCGTCGATCGCCACCTCTGCGGCGTCGAGCCGGGCGATCTCGTCGCGGACGGGCATCCCCTTGCTCAGGGCGTCGCCGGTGGCGCCGTACTTGCTTTTGGCGGCGTCGCCCAGCGTCTTGGCGGCGGTGAGTTGCGCGGCGTATGCGTCGGCCAGCGCTTTCTCTGAATCGGTTGCGGTGTAGAACGAGGCGCGAACGGCGGCGGCGTCACCGGCCTCCATCGCCTCGTAGAAGCTCTTCATCGCGCCCTTGGGACTGGCGGGATCGATATCGGCGGCTGCGCGGGTCAGCGCGGCCGGCAGCAGCAGTGCAGCGATGAGCAGCGCGTAAAGGCGGCAGAACGACATCGGGGAAACTCCGCGGGTTCGATGGATGGGGCGCGTCACGGTCATCACAACTCTATCGCCGAGGGCCGCGGGTTCAACCGCTGTCGGCGGGAAGTTTCTGCTGCGGCGCCTTGATGCTTACTTCCAGCGTCTTCTGCAGGGCGCCGCGGACGGCGTCGGGCGAGGTGAATTTGCCGTCGGACAATTGGCCGGTGACCTGCCGCAGCGCCGCGGCCACCGCGCGGAGATATCCGATCCGCTTGATCGATCCGGGCTCGGGGGTTCGCTCGAAGCCGTCGTAGAGCGAAGTGATCGTACCCACCAGGACGACGCGCCAGCGCCCTTCAACGCGGCTGTAGTGCAGCGTGATCGGCGATACGCCTGAGGCGAGGAGCATCATCGCATCATTTTCGCTGGTTAACTCGACGCGGGCGCTCTCCACCAGGGCGCGATCAGCGGGGGAGAAGAAGGATTGCCCGGCGACGGATCCGCTCACGCCGGCGCCCCAGCGCGCGACGATGGCGCGCTCCAGGTCGCGCTGCGCGACGATACATTCGACGAGCGCGGTCAACCCCATGTGCTGCGCGGTCACGCGGCGGTCGGCAAAAATGTAGAGTCGCAGGGCGTCGGCGTCGCCGTTGTCCAGGGCGGTCATCAGGCCGGTGACGACCTGGCGGCAGGCGATGACGGGGTCGGGCCGCGGTGGCGGCGATCCCCAGCCCCAGGGCTGGGCCGATGCCGAACGCGCCGCTGCCAAGGCGATCAACAGGCAGATGGCGGCGAGGGTGGGGCCATAGCGTGATCGTTCGGCGGAGATCATCATTTCGCTTTCTGCTGCACGATTTTTAGAATGTCGCCGACGCTTTGCATCCCCTCGATTTCCTCGGGGGCGAGTTGAATCGCCATCGCCTCCTCAATTGCCAGGACCAGGTTCAGGTGCTGCACCGAGTCCCAGCCGTCAGCTTCCTGCGGGGAAAGCTCGGGCGTGACCTTTTCAACGGGCATGTTCAAAACATCCGCGATAACCTGTCGGACTTGTCGTTCCTGAGCCTGGGTCATGGGCGGGCCTCTACGCTATCTGTGGTTAAGGTAATCCAAGGTGGGCAAATTGGGGCGGAATTAATGAGATTTCTTTCCCAATAGGAACCGTCGGGACGCTCGGCGGCGATCGCGAAGTCGTGAGCGCTGTAGAAGTCCTTCGCCGGGGCGTTCTTCTGGCTGGCGAGATACCAGCCGGCGAGCAGCGAATTGCCCCGGCTGCGCGCTTCGCCGGCGACGTGGGCGAGGATGGCGGTTTCGATCGTCCGGCCGATCACGCGGCAGGAGAGCAACAGGTTGTCAATCTCGCAGCGGCCGTCGTGGTCGCGGGTGATGACGACGCCGACGACGCCGTTGTCACCCAGGCGATCCTTCACTCGAACCGCGTAGACGCGGCAGGCGGGATCTGCGGCGATTTCGGTGATTTGCTGTTCGCTGTATCGCCTCGTGGTCAGGTTGAACTGATTGGTCTTCTGCGTCAATTGGGCGACGCGGGCGATGGCGTCGGGCTGGACGGTGGTGATCGTCACTTCCATCTGGAGTGATCGATAGAAGTCTTCGAGCGACGTCACTGAGGATTGAAGCTGGGCGCGGGCGCGTTGCTCGGCGTACATCTTGCCGCGGCTGCGGTCTTCATCGGTCAGGGCGAGGCGCTCGAAGAGGGGGGAGTCGCGGAGGGCGGCGGCGTAGGCCATGGGGTCGGCGGGGAGCTCGATCACCGATACTTCGGGGAGTTGCTCGCGGACCCATTCGCGTTCGACGGGGTTGTCGTCGATCAGAGCCAGGGAGTCGAGGCCGATGTTCAGCTCGGCGGCGATCTCGCGGAGGCTTTGGGCCTTGTCGTTCCAGTTGATGCGGGTGGCGGCGAAATGCTGGGGGCGGAGGAGCATGTTGGCGTGTTTCTCGATGGCCTCGCTGGCTTCGGCGGGATTGTTCTTGCTGGCGATGCCGAGGATCACGCCGCGCCGATGGAGGTCGAGAATCGCTCGCTGGAGGTTCGCGAACGCGTAACCGCTGGTGTCGGGGCCGAGCTTGATGCCGTCGAGGCCGTCTTCGCCGATGACGCCGCCCCAGAGGGTGTTATCGAGATCGGTGACGAGGCATTTACAGACACGGCCGGTGATCGGATGCAGGAAGCGAAGCCATTCGCGGGCGAGGTAGATCAGGCGGTCGGCGGCGATGGGGAGGCGGACGGTGAGCCACTTGCGCGTATCTTCCCAATGGTTCGCGCCGTGTCGGGCGATCAGGGCGTCGTAATCGAGAACGTAGACGTTCTTCAGTTCCCGGGCCAATTGTCGGATGGCTGCGTTGATCTGGGCGATGGCGGCGGCTTGGTTTGCATCGCCGAGGCGATCGAGGATGCCAACGGCTAGAGCCGGCGGGGTTTGCAGGCCGTGGACGATGATGTGGGCGTCGGTGCGCGAGCGGAGCGTCGTCAGTAGTTGCACGAAACTGTCAGACGCGGCGGCGACCTGCGCGTTGACTTCGGACGCTGACAGATCTGCGAAATTGGCCCAGAGCTCGGGGGACGTGTCGCGCGTCTGCGCGGCGAGGATGATGACCTGCGGCTGATACGAATAGAGCCATGAAGTGGGGTCGAGAATCTCCTGGGCGTAGGTGTTGAAGTCGCCGATTCGGAATTCGAGGTCGATGCCGCCGGTGAATGCCAGCGCCCGCGCGACTGGGACGATCGGTTCAACCGTGAAGGATCGAAGGACCGCGACGCGGCAGGGCGTGAGGGGAACGTGGCCACGCAGCTTTTCGAATCGTGATACGACGAATGGGGCGGCGCCGGGCGCGGGATTGGACTCCCACAGTCGCAGCAGGGCGGCCTTGGCGAGCGCCCAGTTGCCGTCGCGAATCGCGTGCTCGATCTGGTCTCGGGTCGATGGGGGTGTTGCGTCTGCGGGTGTGGTCATACTCGAATCGTCCCCGTCGTCGCGTTGCCGTCCGCGACATGATAGCGTTAAGATACGGGGATCGCGAGGCTTGTCGTTATCCGTGGATGGTGACCGAAAACGTAATGCTGACGAAACGTGATTTTGCCACCGAGACCGACCCGCGCACGCCGGAACTCCGCCAAAAACTCGATCAATTCTACGATTCAGCCGCAGATTATGCCTCGTTCGAGGCACCGTCGGAAAAGCCAGAGTTCTGGGGGCCGATCCGGGAGGAAGCGTCGCGCATTCTCCAGTCCAAAGGCCAATGTGACATTCTCGAATTCGGGGCGGGCAGGACGTCGTTCGGAACGTTTCTCGGGGAACTGAGACGTGACATTCGCTATCACGTTCAGGACGTTACCGCCCGGAACAGTGACCACCTTCGCACTCAGGCTGATTCGGTCCACATCGGCGACGTGCGGACGATCAGCGCCGCGTATGACGTCATCTTTTCCACCTTCGTCTGGGAACACATCACGACGCCCAAGGCGGTGCTCGATCATTTGCTGAGCCTGCTCAAGCCGGGCGGGAGCCTGTTCATCATCAGCCCGCGCTACGATTTTCCGTTCTACATCAGCCCGTCGGGCCGGCACTACGGGAGGTTGCGCCAGCTTCAAGTCGGTATCTGGCTATTGTGGAGAAGGATGCGCGTCTGGGCGGGAGGCGACGCCGATTTTTTGATTCACCTCAATCCGGCGCTGCTGCACCGCCCATGGTTTCGGGATGCTGACGCGATCCACTGGGCGTCGTGGTGGGATCTCGTCCGATACCTGAAGGGAAAGTTCGTGCTGCGCCGTCATCGGCTCGTCGTGAGCGGGTTGTCTCACTGGTTGTGGGCAAAATACCTCCTGCTGTTTGTCCAGATCACCGCCGTCACGCCTCAAGGGGCGGACCGCCCGGTACGATAATGTTGGAAGGCGGCTGCGGCAGCATCATGCGGGAAACGTCATCCATTCATCTGATCCGCAGACGGGCGCTGCTGGGCGAACAACCCCTGCACTCGTTCGCTGACCCTGACGGCATCGTCGCGCTCACGCCTGAGAAACGCCGCACGCAGCTTGAAAACCCCTTGAGCGCGGGCGACGACGACCTGGTGCAGATCGTGGGCGTCCGCGGCGAGCGCGTCGGCGGGCGGCTCGACGTGATCGCGGGGCGGCTCGAAGTGGATGGACAACCGGTGCCGTTCGTCTGGGCGTCAACCCTTTACGTTCCGCCGGAGTTCAGGCAGTCGCTGCTCGGCGTGACGATGGTGCTCAAGCTGCAGCAACTGCACGACCTGATCGGGGTGTGCGGCGTCTCGCAGATGGCGCTGCCGCTCTACCAGAAGCTGAAGTGGCGGGATTTCGCGATGCCGCGATACATCCTGCTGCGGCGGAGCCGCGCGATCGTGGAACGATATGTCAAAGCACGAATGCTCGTCCCGCCATTGCGCGTGCTGGCCGACGCGGCGCTGGCCGTCCAGCGATCGCTTAGCGCGGTCGTTCGCGCGGTTCGAACCGCCGGGCTTCGTGTCGAGCCAATGAGCCGCGCGACGCCGGAATTGGACGAGGCCCTGGGGAGTGGCCAGCGCGGCATCGCGACGCATCGGTCAGCGGCATTCATCAACTGGCTCCTCGACAATTCGTTTGAGAGCGATCCGCGCAATCGCAAGGGTTTGTTCTACGTCAGGGCGCGGGACGGTCGCCTGCTCGCGTACTTCATCGCCAAATCAAGATTTTACGAGACGGCCACCCACCGTGGGTTCAAGAATCTTCAATTAGGGTCACTGCAGGACTTTCGCATTTTCGAACCGGGTATCATCTCGCCGCAGACGTTGATCCTGTTGTCGGTGCGCGAGATTTCCAATTGGAACCCCGATGCGATTGAAATCTGCCTCCCCCCGGATTGCCGCGACGTTCCTCTTAGGCGATGGGGATTCGTGCCGGCTGGGTCGTTGCACCTGCTGGTGAAATGCGGCCGGAACGATCGGCTCGCGACTGCTCCCGAAAGCGACTGGACGATCAGGCCCTCGGACGGCGACAATTTTTTTTCCTGAAAGGTTTCGCTGCCACGCATTATGGAAGTGCCCAAGACTCCATCTTCTCCTCCCCCGTTCCAGCAGGTCGGCCGGACCGCCAAGCGGCCGTACCCGCTGTCAGTCTACATCGGCCGATTTCTCTGGGGCGCCGTCTATTGGGGATTGTTCCGCTGGAGTCCGCCGCGCGCGTTCGGTTGGAGGCGCATGCTGCTGCGATGCTTCAAGGCCAAGCTCACCCGGACGAGCGCGCTTTATCGCTCGGTGAAGGTGTACCATCCGTGGCTGTTGGAAATCGGCGAACAGACGACCGTCGCCAAGGACGTGGATTTCTACAACCTCGGGCCGATCAGCGTTGGAAGTCACAGCGTCATCAGCCAGGGCGCCGTCCTGTGCGCGGGCACGCACGACTACACCCTGCCCAGCCTCCCGCTGCGACGCCCGCCGATCAGGATAGGCAGCGGCGTCTGGATTGCGCGGGAAGCGTTCATCGGGCCGGGCGTCACCGTGCATGACAACGCCGTGGTCGGCGCGCGAGCCGTGGTGATGCAAGACGTGCCCGCGGCCATGGTCGTCGCGGGGAATCCGGCGCGGGTGGTCAAAAAGCGCTTGATGAGAGAAGACACCGGCGACGACACTGGGCAACCGCCCGAACGCGCCGACTGACAAGCGCCGCGGGAGTGCAGCGAGATGCGCATCATTACCAACGCCGACGATTTCGGAATGGACGCCGACACGGTCAAGGCGACCATCGAGTGTCTCGACGCCGGCGCGCTGACCGGCGCGACGATCATGCCGAACATGCCGGGGACGCAGCTCGCGGTGGAGTACGCCAAGGCGCATCCGGAAAAAAGCTTCGGCGCACACCTGACGTACGTCACCGACACGGTCGAGGCGCCACTGTGCGACCCCGCCACGCTTCCTACCCTAGCTGGTGCGGATGGAAAATTCCTCGATTCGCAGACGACCCGTTTCAAGGCCGTGCGGAATCGCCTCGTAGTCGATGAAATTGAGCGTGAAACAGCCGCGCAGCTTCAGCGGCTGGTGGACCTGGGCGTGCGGCTATCCCACGTGGATTCGCACGGGCACCTCCATAAATTTCGGCCATTCCGGCGGGCATTAAGCAACGTCCTCCCGCGGTTTGGGATCACCAAGGTGAGGAACGTGCAGAATGTCTACCTTAAACGGCCGCTCAAGAGCCCGACCTACTGGCTCGGCCGGTGGTGGCGGGGCAGGATCATGGAGTTGTTCACGACCACCGACGACTTCTTCATGCCCGCGTCGGAGACGCTGGACACGTCCTGGGCGACGCGCTTGCTGGAGCGGCGCAGCCGCGCAGCGAGCATGGAAGTGGGCGTGCATCCGGGCTACCAGGAGCCGTGGCGCGACGCCGAGCGGCGGGCGATCGCTGCCTTCGCGCTCGCGGCGCGGGGCGCTGGACACGATCTGGTCGGATGGCGGGATCTGTAATTCGTTCGCTATCGACGCGCGTCACGACCCGCTTGCCGAGCCGACCGCCGCTGCAGCTTTTCCTTGTAGAGCAGGCCGATCATGTACTCATAGCAGGCCATCAGCCGCGCCAGGTGCCACCCGGGCAGGCCGTCCATGAACCCGAAGCGGAAGAAGAACATGTACATGAAGCGCCAGAGCGGGCGGCCAGGGACGCGCGGCCAGATATTCCGCCGGATCCATTGCCGCAGCGCCAGGATGTCCTTGAAGAGGGAGGCGGGCGCGCCCATTGTGCTTTCACCCAGTCGCCACTTGACCCATTCTTCGCTTTCCAGGTCCGCGTAGCGAATGTGCTTTTCCAGGTAGCGCGACAGCGATTCGCGCCGGATGTGCAGCATCTCGGCGTGCATGTAATCGGTCGGTCCGGAGCAGGCCATGTGCTCGTGAACCGTGCGCTCCTCGTAGCGGGCGCTGCCGCGGCGGAAGAGGCGCAGGTTCCAGGAGGGGTAGAGCCCGCCGTGGCGGATCGTCTTGCCCATGAAGATGACGACGCGGTTGATGTAGTAGCCGGCAATGCCGCGATTGCGCTCGGCCTTGATGCGGATTTCCTGGCGCAGCGCAGGGGTGAGGCGTTCGTCGGCGTCGAGGATGAAGATCCAGTCGCCGCCGAACGGCAGGTTGTCCAGGCCCCAGTTTTTCTGGTCGGCGTAATTGGTGAACGCGCGCTCGACGACGGTTGCGCCAGCGTCGCGCGCCAGTTGCTGCGTGCCGTCGGTGCTAAACGAATCCAGCACGTACACCGGCCCCAGCTCGCGCGCGTTGGCGACCGTTTCGGCGATGTGATCCGCCTCGTTCAGCGTCGGGATCATGACGTCGATGCGCGCCGGGGAACTCATGTCGCCGGCTCCGCGAGCAGCCGGGTGGTGGTTCGGTTCGTCGCCGCCTGCCAGTTCGATTCTAACTCCGACATCTTCAGCTCGATCCAATACTCGTACATCGCGATCATCATGCAGTAATGAAACCCCGCCGCGCCGTCGAGAAAGCCGAGCTTGACGACGTAAAGGTGGACGAAACGAAAAAATCCGCGGCCAATCAGGAAGTAGCTCCAGTTTTTCATCGCCCGCCGGCGCACCATCGGATCGCGGTTCCAGAACGACCGGAGCGACGGGCGCCGCTTCTGGCGGATGCGCACCCCCTCCATTGCCTCGCGCGTGCTGTAGTAGTTGTGCTTCGTAAACCACCTGGCCAGGCCGGCGTTGAAGCTGTAGTGCACGAAATGTGATTTCAGCTCGCCGACCGCCCCCTCCACGATCGGATGAACGTTGGTCTCGCGCACCTCGTACGTCACCCGCCGCGGCCGGACCAGGCGGATGATCCAAACGGGATAGCTGGACGCGTGCTTGATCCAGCGGCCAAGGTACATGTTCTTGTAGCGCAGGCGATACGCCGCGGTGTCGGCGGGGGCGGTGCGGATCGTCTCGATCAGCTCGCGCGCCAAGTCGGTGGGAACGCGCTCGTCAGCGTCGCAGATGTAGACCCAGTCATGCTTGTATTCGACCCCGTGAAGCGCGAAGTTCCGCTGCTTGTATTCCGTGTCGAACTCGCGCTGATAGACGCGCACGTTTGGGAATGACGTCGCGATTTCCAAGGTGCGGTCCGTCGAAAAGGAATCCACGACGACAACGTCATCGCTGAATGAAAGCTCGCGCAGGCACTCCGCGATGTTGTGCTCCTCGTTGCGCGTCAGGATGACGACGCTGTGAGATGCGGCCTGCAGTGCGTTGGGAACATCATTCATGAAACGGACCGGTGTAATCGCTCGGCGTGAGATTAGCGGTATCGCCTCGGGATAAAAAGAGCCGCGCATTGTGCGCGGCCGGTTCAGGTCATTCTGATGACTTTTCGGATGCTCCCGAGACTGACACGCTCCGATAAAGCGCTTCATACTCCCCCGCCAGTCGCCGCGGCTCGTATCGCTCGAACACCCATCGCCGGCCCGCGTCTCCGCGCGACTTTAAGCCCGTGCGATCGCTCAACAACTCGCCGATCGCAGTCGCCAGCGCCTCGGGGGCGGCATCGGCGATCCGCGCGCCGGCGGCCTGTAATTCCTGCCAGATGTCCACGCCGCTCGTCGTCAGCACCGGCGTGCCGCACGCGAGCGATTCCAGGAGGACCAGTCCGAAATTCTCCTGGCTCGTTGGCAATACGAACAGGTCGGTCGCCTGATAAAGCGACAGCTTTTCCTCCCCGCGCACCATTCCCATGAAATGCACGATGTCGCGAACGCCCAAACTCGTCGCCAGCGCCTGCAGGCGCGCCGCATATTCCTCGTTGCCCGGCCCGGCGATCAGGATCTCGCACTCGGTCCCACGCCGCCGTAATTCGCCAGCCGCCCCGATCAGTTGCTCCAATCCCTTCTTCGGATGCACCCGGCTGAGGAACAGCAGCGCCGGGCGGTCGCCGTTCAGTTGAGGGAAGCGTGCCCGCGCCAACGCCGGCCCGGGCAGCCGCCTGAACGCCTCCAGATCGAACAGCAACGGCAGCACTACGCCCCGCTCGCGCGAAAACCAGTGCGACGCCTGCTCCAATTCCGCCTGCGCCGTGCAATGAATCGCCGCCGCCCCCCGCAACAAGCGGTTACCCGCGATGGCCAGATAAATCCGCTTTTTCAGCCGCTTCTGCGCCATCGACCAATCGTCGAGCATGCCGTGAAGCGTCAGGACGTAAGGCACGCCAAGATGCCGCGCGGCCGCGGCAAATTGCGTATTGCTCGCAGTCCAAGGCGCGTGCAGATGGAGCACGTCCGTCTCGCGGAGCAAATCGTCCAGCCTCGCAACGGCCGCGCGCGGGAGCAATTCCAAGCGGCCGCGAGGCGGATCGATCACCACGACCTTCGGAGTTCCAGCCGCACCGCCAAGCCATTCCGTGGGCACGTCGGTCGCGTCTGAAGTAACCAGCGTGGTTGTGTGACCAAGCGAAGCGAAGATCGCGCAGAAGTCGAGGACGGCCCGCGTCACGCCGCCCTGTTCCAGTCTCACGGACGGCAGATAATGTACGCAGCGCAACGCCAGGTGAATGCCTCTCGAGTGAACCAGGTCCGCAATGTGCCGCCCATCCTACCCACGACACATATGAAATCATCTCACGCCTTCGACGCGACGATTCGCTGGTAATGGCCAATCCAATGTTGGCCGATCGCGTCCCAGTCGAACGCCTCGAGCGCAGCCGTCCGCGCGCGCTTCGCGGCATCGTCGCGCGGACCACGGTCTACCAGCCATCGCGTCAGTTCCTCCGCCACCGAGTCCACCGTGCACCGCGCCACCCCGCCCGCGCCCGCCTGACTAATCCACGGGTGCAGGTAAACCTGATCCGACACCAGCACCGGACAGCCGCACGCCAACGCTTCGATCACCGCCAAGCCGAAATTCTCGTGGAAACTCGGCTGGGCGAGCAGGCTGGCGTCAACCAGCGCCGCGAGTTTCTCCTCGCCGCCCAACATGCCCGTCAGGAGCGTGCGCTCGCGCACGCCATGCTGATCGATCATTGCTTCCACGGTCTTTCGATATCCCGAGTGCGAATCCGGACCGATGATCACCAGCGATGCGTCCGCAGGCGCGGCGCGCGCGAACGCCGGGATCAGCAACTCCAAACCTTTGCCATAATCCAGCCGCCCGAGGAACGCGACCAGCCGCCGATCGCCAAGCTGCGGGTGCCGCGCGCGAAACGTCCCCCGCTCGGGCAGCACCGCGAATTCCGCCGCGTCCAATCCAAATGGCTCGACAATCGCCGGCGGCTCAAGCTTCAATCGCGCGACCGCATCGCGCTCGGTGGTCGTCGCGAAATGCAGCGCAGCCGCGCGGTGCAGGTTCCGCCGCATCCGCCACAAAAGGTAAAGCCGCTTCCGCCACCGCCCGTTCGACATGTTCCACGGGTCGAGCATGCCGTGCGGCGTAATCACGTACGGTACGCCCCGCCGCCCCGCCGCCCGGCAGGCGAGGTGCTGAATCTCCTCCCACATCGCATGGACGTGCACGACGTCCGCCGCCGCGACCAGTTCATCCAGCCGCCGCGCGGTCTCCGGATGCCGCGACATCGGGTTCTTCGCCGGGCCGATGTGCGTGACGCGGATGCCGCGCGATTCCAGGTCCGCCACGACGTCGGGGCATGGATTGGTCGTCCAGGTCGCGACGATGGAAACATCAAGGCCCGCTCGGACCTGCGCCGCCGCCAGGCCGGCCAAGACGATCGGCGGCCCCCCGTTTTCGCGATTGATCCCGGAGATGGCGTGAAGGATGCGCATCGGTCGAAGTCGCGGCATGTTAGCACCCCGCCCCCGCGCCGCACACTCCACAGCCCAGCCCGCTCACCTGCCGCCGCCTGCCGGTTGAAAATTCCCCCGCCTTCGGCAATACTGATAGGTCTCGACCGACGGCGCGGAGACACACTCTCTTTGCCTAAAGTTGAGAAGCGACAACCAGAGCGTTCACAGTCGGGCGTGTACCCAAGTGGCCAACGGGGTCAGACTGTAAATCTGATGGCTTATGCCTTCGAAGGTTCGAATCCTTCCACGCCCATCCAACGGCAGCCGCACGACTACGTGCGGCTGCTTTGTTTTCTGAGCCTAAGTACCTTGCCGGTAGCGTCCCGGCGATGACGGCCAACCCGACCAAAGTCCCTACGGGAACGATCACCCGCAGCCGGCGCTGGATGTCGAGGCGTGCGGGGTGCATTGGCGCGATCTCCTTGCCGCCATTCAACAAGGGCCTTCAGGCATTCCAGCCGTGCTGCTCGCGCACCTTCACCATCGCGCCCAGGATGTCGTTCCACGTCTGCTGCTTCATCATCACGTCGTTCGGGAACATGCAGCCGTCCCAGCAGATGTGTTTGACGGCCTTGGTCAGGTTGCCCTTGTCGTCGCGGAGCCAATAGCCGGCGTGCTTGGGGATGTCGAGTTTGCCGGTGGGGTCATTGGCCATGCAATGGCGGCCGGTCTTGTCGTGGGTGCCGCTGCCGTGGACGGTGCCGTTGTTCTGGGCGACGTGGAAATCGAGCGTCCATGGGCGGAGGGCGGCGGTCAACGTTTTGATCGCCTGATCGAGTTCGGACTGATCCTTCCAGTCGTAGCCTTGCGGAAGAATTGAATCTTCGGGGGCGTTGTACCCCATCGTGTACAAAAGCGTGTGGGCCATGTCGGCTTGGAAGCCGACCGTGCCGGGCATGTTGGTGTATTCGAGGAGCTGCACCATGCGCCGCCAGGAGTGCATGCCGCCCCAGCAGATCTCGCCTTCGGCGGCGATCTTCTCGCCGTGCTGCTGCGCGACCTTGCCGGCCTCGCGGAAGGTGTCGGCGATCTTGTGCTGGTTGCCTTCGGGGTCCTTGTACCAGTCATCGACGCCCGAGGCGGAGTCGATGCGGATGATGCCGTACGGGCGCGCGCCCAGGTCCCGCAGCTTCTTGGCGATGCGGGCGGCTTTCTTCACCGACTCGACGAACTTGCGGCGGTCCGATTCGTCGCCCATCGCCGCGCCGCCACCGGTCGGCGGCCAGATCGGCGCGACGACCGAGCCGACGACGAAGCCGTTGGCGCGCACCTTGTCGGCGAGGCGCTTGATGTCGTCGTCGGAGGAATCGATGTTGACGTGCGGGTCGAAGAGGAAGATGTCCACGCCGTCGAACTTCTGGCCGTTGACGCTGGCCTTGGCTGTGAGATCCAGCATGGTGTCGAGGTCGATGGTGGGCTCAGCGCCGGGGGAGCCTTTGCCGACGAGGCCTGGCCACATGGCGTTGTGGAGCTTGGGGAATTGGTTTGGAATGGTTGGTTTCTCCGCGCTGGTGAGATGTACGCGTTCTGGTGCGGGTTTGAATATCACCGCAAGTCGCGCCGGTGGGCAAGTGGGGCGATGATCACCGAATCGGGCGCCCTTGGCCGTCTACCTCGACCAGGTCGGCGAGATCGACCTCGACGTCGTCGAGGTGCGTGTGGATGCCGAGCGTGTCGGTTCTCGTGAGGTTCAGGACCGCATCCAATTTCATGTCGGCGTAGTTCGTCTTCCAGCTTCCGAGTTGGCGGCCGTCCAGGTAGGCTTCGACGCGGTTCTTGCGGACCTTGACGATCGACACGTACCGCTGACCGTTCGTTAGCCAACCGGCGGATCGGTTTGTCGTGGCGTTGGCGTCGCCTAACTTGCCGTCGATGAGGCCGAATGCCATCACGGTGTTGCCCCACCCTCCATTCCACCACGTGAACTGCGTCCCCGCGGCGGCACAGATCTGGGCGACCGTGTCGTCGCCGCCGGTTCTTGTGAAGACGATGCGGAAATCGTATTCCGCCGGCGGGACATAAGGGAGTTGCAACCGGGCATTCGGCGTTTTCAGATTCTTTGCGACGATGCGGCCGCCGTCGCGCATTTCCCAGTTTCCCGCGACCGTGTCGTTCGCGACTTCAACGAGCGCGATGAGATTGACGTAACCACCGGCTTCGCCTGAGAACGACGCGAGCGAAGCAAGGCGCCGTTCAACCCTGACCTTGTTCAGGCCGGTGATGCCCGCCGGGGCGACGCGGCGGTAGAGGTCGGCGGCGTGTCGGGCGGCGGGAGCACGGTTGGGGGGTTGTTGTTTCTCGGCGTAGGTCCACCAGTCATCGGCGACTCGAAGGATCGCCGCGTCGTCGGCGACTTTGGGGAGGGCGAGTTCGGCGGAGGCGAGGCTTTTGAGTGCGGCGTCATTCCCCTTGACGAGCAGGGGCAGGCCTTGGCTCCAGTCTCCCGCGAAAAAGCAGAAGTAACTGCCGGCGGCGAGGTTGGCGGCCGGGTCCTGGGGATTCCTGGGCAGACCACCGGCGCTGCGAAGCAGGCGCTCGCGCGTGCCTTTGATCAAGGTGAGTTCCTTGACACGGGCGGCGAGGAGGGGGCGGAGCATATCGCCCGAGGCGACGGCGACAACCGCGAGCGCATTGGCGAGCTTGATCGCGCCGTCGAGGTCGCCGTCGGCGACCAACGCGTCAATGAGTGGCAGGGCGGCACTGATGTTGACGGCGGCGGCGGCAGCGGCGATGGGGCCCTTCGACGTGATGTTATTCGCGGCGTCGATCTTGAGGCCGAGCGGGTCGACCTCAAAGGAATTTGCCAT
This sequence comes from Phycisphaerales bacterium, assembly GCA_028291615.1. GTDB lineage: Bacteria > Planctomycetota > Phycisphaerae > Tepidisphaerales > Tepidisphaeraceae > RYN-433. Next base: position 36,799 of record JAQGHM010000188.1, read on the forward strand.
GCGGTCGGCGGCGCGGAAGCAGAGCGGGAGATCGGCCGCGTCCTTGGCGGCCGCGTGGGCGCCGGCGAGCAGCACGTATTGGTCGGAGCGGTTGTCGGCCAGACGATCAGCCTCGGAGAGTAATTTCTCGGCGAGCGCGCGACGCGCGGGCGCAGAGCGGTCGTTGAGCTCACTCTTGAAGACTTCGCGGAAGAGGGTGCGCGAGTGGGATTGGTCGGCCTGGGATGGGATCGGGTTGCGCGCGGGCTTTTCGGGAATGGGGGTCGGTGTGACGATTGGTGGCTTGGTTTTCGGGACGCTTGGAGGCTCGGTCGTGCCAGTTGGTGTGGGGTCCGGTGGTTTGGGCGTGGGCGTGGTGGGCGTCGTCCGTCGGGCTGGAGGTTTCCAACCATCGTCGAAGATGTTCGGGGCTGCGATGGCCGTGAGGGTGGTGAGTGCCGCAACCAAAAGGATGAGAACGCGGACGACGCGCATAGCCGACACCTCTTTTTGCGGACAGTTTCGCCAGCCGTTGTGACCTGTGCCCCCACCTTATGCACGAATTCTAGATCGTGGGCTCGCGAGGCGTCAAGAATCGGCGTTCCTTGGGGGGCGAGGAGGGTTTGCGTGCCACGGAAAAACGTTGTATTTCACACATCGCGGTGTTACAAATTTGCCGCAGCATTTCTACAAAGATTTTGGGCATAAGGAAGGGAAGTGGGGATGGACATGATCCAGTCATTGGAGTCGCGCCGGTACATGAGCACGATTACGCTCACGAACGGTTATTACAACGACGTGTTCGTCGTGGGGCGAAGGAATCGGTCCGACGAAATCGTGGTGACCAACGACCCGAAGCGCGCGAGCAAGATCCTTGTCCTTGTTAATGGCATTGGGCAGAAATACGCACGCGTACCGTACCTGCGCCTGGATATATACGGTCGTGGCGGCGACGACCATGTGGTGATCGACCATTTCGCTAGTTGGGTAAGCGTGGTTTCCGGTGATGGGGGGAACGATGTACTGGAAATCCGCGACCAATCGCCTCCCGCGACGCGCGGTGGGTACCCGTTCTTCCCCCCGTTCCCTTCTGCCCCGGCGCTGTTGGGAGGTGACGGGAACGACCGCCTGGTTGGCGGCCCGTTCATCTCCGGTTCGCTCGACGGTGGCGACGGCAACGATACACTCATCGCCGGGGCGATGGGGGATCAAATGGACGGAGGGGCAGGTGATGACTCCCTAGTGGGGGGCGGCGGCGCCCAGCCTAGCTACCGGGAGGAACTTTACGGCGGTACGGGCAACGACACGTTGAAGGCCGGCGCGAATGGCGATTACCTTTACGGTGGACACGGCAATGATTCGTTGATTTCAGGGGCGGCGGGTGATGCACTGTCGGGAGGAAATGGAAATGACGTGCTGGTCGGGAGGAGCGCGGGTTCGTCGGTGTTCGATGGTGGGCGCGGCAACGACACGATTACTGGTACTGATGGTGCAGACACAATCGCGGCTGGCGAAGGGTTGGACGTTGTGAACGGCCGTGGTGGAAATGACCTGATCAACGGTGATCTCGGCTGGCAAGTCTCTGAGTGGGACCTCGTCGGACCCGTCAATGACGTGCTTTTCGGCGGCCCCGGGGACGACACGATCTACGGAAACTCGGGAAATGATCAGGTCAATGGTGATGCCGGTGACGATCACCTCTACGGCGATCAGGGAGACGACTCCTTAATGGGCGGTGCAGGTAACGATACGCTCGGAGGCGATGCTGAGGGGATTACGGATTTCGAGTACCCGACCTGGACCCCGGGCAATGATCGTCTCGACGGCGGCGCCGACGATGATTGGCTCGTCGGGCACGGGTGGAATGCCAGTGGCGAGAGTCCGGAGAAGGACACAATGACTGGCGGGCTTGGAAATGACGTAATTGACGCACGCGAAGGTACGGGGGACGCCATTACGGATCGCGGTGCCGGAGATTTCGTACCCGAAGACGTCCAGGACATCTGGAATAATCTTGACGGTAAGCAGGTCACACTTTCAGTCTCGGTACCGCTCTTTTACAACCCGGCTGGGTTGCCGTTCCTATATGAAACGTCGCCCGAACTGTCGTTTTACACATCGTCGGACAATCAAGTCACTATCGTTGATTCGCCACAACATCCGTTCGTCGTCAAAGACCTCTTTCGAATTTGGGCGGTTCCAATTGATTCAAGCAATGTCGGGAGATATCAAATCAGCGGCGCAACAGTGAACGGCGTGTCAGTTGCAGACATCGCGAACTACCAGCCACGGGACGGCGATGTCATCGTTGTCGCCACCACCTGATCAGATTTGCATCAGCGGCGACTTGAGGTCCGTGATGAATTTAGCCCGACCTACGTGGTGCAGGGGTTTGCTCCGGGGTGGCAGTTCAGCTTGGCGCACGGTGGCATCTGTACGATGACGTCGCTGTCGAATGCCGTTGCGGTGCCGGAACCGCGGCTCCGGGATTATTGATGGCGCTCGCGGGTTGTGCGCTTCATTGCCGATAGCGCCGGCGCTCAGCGTCGGCCGGGCGAGGGCCCTCCGCCACCACTGCCTGAAGAAGGCGGGTGATATCCGCCGGGAGAAGGCGACGGCGAAGGGGGCGGGTTGTAGCCAGGGCGGGCGCGGTTGGGGGTGGCGTTGGGATTCGGCGGGGTGTACGGATTGAGGTTGAAGCGGTCGGGGTTGCCGGGGCTGGGGTCGGAGTTGTACGCGCGGGGCGAGAGGCGGAAAGGAGCGGGGCGGTATTCGTAAGACGAACGGGAGCCGCGCGAGCCGCTGTCGCTGGGCCAGCCCATGGCGGGGAGTTGGGGTGGGTTCAGGCTTAGCGAGACGAGGAAGACCAGCATGGCGAGGCCGGCGAAGGCGCGGATCGAGTAGCCGAGCCAATACTGTCGCGTGTTGCGGCGGGCTTCGGCGCGTTCTTTGGCGGTGTTGGCGGTTTCTTCATCCGTCGTCTTTTTTGTTGGGGCGGGGAGGTCAGGCAACGGTTCCAGGCCGAGGCCGCGCTCGATACGCTCGGCGTGCTGGGTGAGCTCGGCCAGAGCGCGATAGGTGAGATCGTAGAACTGATCGATCGCGGAATTGGAGGCGGCGTGGACCGCGCCGGGGTCCTTCGGATCGGGGCGGCTGGGGATGAGGGCCTGGCCGACGGAGATGCCTTCGGTCGCATGGGCGAACGGGTAGGGGATGGCGTTGAGGCCAGACTTGAGTTCATCGAGGACACCGATCGCGTCGGCGTTGGCTTGGAGGATGCGGCGGACGAGCGGCTGGTACGGCTGGGCGTCGTCGTAGGCGCTGTAGTAGACGCGCAGGTGGAGCGCGAGCTCGCGGAGGCGCTCGGCCTTGGCGACGTGCGGCTCGAGCGCCTGGCAGAGGCGCGTGAGACGGGCGACGGTGCGGGACGAGCGCGCGCCCGCTGGCGCGGCGGTGGCGGGTTCATCGGCCCAGGGCGGCGTCTGAGCGAGGCGCAGGGCGGCGGTCAGGCGACGCCGCGCGGCCTTCTCGAAGGGGATGAGCTGCTTGACCGTGCGATGACGCTGCGGCTCGTGGATGCGCAGCTCGGCCTCGGCTTCATTGCGGAGCTTGACCGATCGCCCGCTGGAAAAGAGCGTGGCGAACTTGATCTTGGCGTGACCCAATACGGCGGCGGCGTTGGAGGTTTCGTACTGGGCCGCGGCATCCGGGTCGGCGAGCGAAACCACCTCTTCGCGCGCGGCGGCGAGATCGCTGCTGAGAACGGCGTCCTCGCGCGGGCGCGCCGGACGCTCGGCGTCGGGCCCGGGAAGGATCGGGCGGGTGGCGGCAGCGCCGGCGCGGAAGAAGCGGCGGAGCGCGGCGAAGCTCTCGCGCTCGCCGCTGCGCTGCTCGACGAGTTCGGCGGTCGGCACGAGCTTGCCCGAGTCCAGGGCGTCGCCGACGAGCGAGCGATAGCACGCGCGGGTGGCTTCCTTTGAAAGCGCAGCGAGATCTTTAAAGAGATATTTGGCGGCGAAATCGCAGTTGACCAATCCGCCGGCGCCGGTGGCGCGGACGCTTTCGACGCGATCGGTGTGGCAGGGGTGGGTGTCGAACCAGTTCGTCTTTTCGGAGTCGATGAGCTTGAGGATGTCGTCGCGGTGCTCGGCGAGCTGGCGCGCGTGCGAGACGATCAGGCGCGGCAGATCATCCGCAAGCCGGCGCTGTTCCCAGGCATCGGCGAGATCGAAGTGGGCGCGGCGGGCCGCGATCGCGAGGAACGTCATCAGGCGGTTGGTTTTCAGGAATTCGCTGCAGCCGGCGATGTGAGCCTCAACGCGATCAGCGTCGTACTCCATGCGGCGGAGGACGCCGCAGGTGAGCAGTTCGCCGCTGACGAGCATGAGCCAGAGAACGCCCCGCGCGGCTTCTATCAGCCAGCCGACGCAGCGGAAGAAAATGCGGCCGGGCAGGGAACGGGCGGAGCGCAGCCGGGCGAGTTTCTCGTCGAGTCGATCGCGCTCGAAGACAATGCGGGCGAAGAACGCGGACATGCGGCGGACGAAGTACGAGCCGGTCATGCCCGTTGACTGGTTGAAGTGCCCGAACTCGTGCGCGAGCACGCCGGCAAACTGGCGGATCGACATCGAAGCGGCGAGCGGCAGCCCGACGCGTAGGACGAGTTGTTTATCGAACGCCCCGGCGATGCCGGAGCGGCGCCGCGCGCCGGCGTTGGCTTCGCAATCGACCTCGATGACCGCGGGCGGATTGGCGCCCGTGGCGGCGCAGAGCTTGTCAACGAAGGCGAAGAGGAGCGGCTCATCATCGGCCGTGAGCGTGAGCAGACCGGTTTCGCCAGACCTGCGGCGAAAGAACACCGGCTTAACGAGGAAGAGCAAAAGCAGCCCACCGAGGAGCGCCATCGGCAAATGGAAGATGAAGTAGGGCCCGTGCGGGAGGGAGATGATGATCTGGTAGACGTGCCAGACGAGCAGCCACGCGAGAAAGGCAACGAGGGCGGCGTAGGCGAGGGTGATCAACACGAGAAACGCGACGAGGAGGCCCATTGCGACGCCATAACCAACGGGCGCGTCCACCGGTGGCACTTCGACGTCGAGGGCGGCGAGGATGTCCTTGGGAAGCGGTTTGGCCTTGGGCGCGGCGGCGGCGGCGTTGGCGGCTTGACGCTTGGGCAGGCTTGGCGGCAGGGGTTTGGACATGAGGCCCCGTTTGGCGAAAGGTCGAAGTGTGGTCAATCGAACGACCGGGAGAAGATAACATGGGCAGGGCGGGGAGGCGACATAATTACTGCTAGTCGGCGCGGTGACGAAGCCGGCTGATGCAGGCGCAATTAGAAACCCACGGAGGAAAGCTCCGTGGGTTTATAGGCGTTTTTAAAGTCAGAGTTTAACGTTGCCCGTATACTTCAGCGCCGGCGCTTCCGGATTCGCATCCGGCCCGAAATACCGCAACACCACCAGCGGCTCTGTCCCGCTCGTGTTCTCGTAGGTCACACCCGATTTCGCCGCGGCTTCCGTAACGAAGAATTCATCTTCCGTCAGCTCGAAGAACGCAATCATCTTCGGACTATTCAGCGGCAGGCCGTTGATCTTACCGCTCCCCTGCACGCAGATAATGCTCGTCGCGCCATTGTCCTTGATGGTGACTTTCTGGCCCGGGTTAACGGTGAGTTCCTTGGCCGTGAAGAGCTGTTCGCCGTAAACCTTACCGTAGACGATCCACTTGTCTTCGAAGCCGTCCTTGCCGCCGCCGTGGTGGGTGATCGGCTCGAGGTAGTGGTTCTGCTTGAAGTGCGGATCGACGTTGGCTTCCCAGTCGAGTTGTTCGACGATGAAGTCGAGATCGTGATGTTTCTCCTTGGGCATGTCCTTGACGAGCAGCGCCCAGGGCACTTCGCGGCCTTCGACCAGGCTCTGGTACATGCCGAAGACGTCGCTGCCCCACTGCGGCTCATACGTGCAGAGGCTGCCGGGGGCGTGGAGGATGCACGGGTGGATCAGCCAGCCGCTGCCTGGCTTGAGGCGATAGGCCTTGGACAAATCGAGGATGCCGTTGTCCCCCTTGTTCCAATCCTCAAGCGTCTTGCGCACCTGGGCCTTGGTGGTGCCGGGCTCGAAGCCCATGAAGGTGTAAGGGAAATTGTTGCCGGTCGCGTTGTGTTGTGGCGGGAAGTAGTAGCTCTCGGGCTTCCCCTCCTGTCCGACAAGCTTGGCCTGCGCAGCCGACTGGTGCATGTGGTGCGGGATCGGCCCCATGTTGTCGAAGAATTTCGAGTAGACGGGCCACTTCTTGTACTTGCTGAAGATCGCGTCGCCGATGATTTTTCCGCCCAGTTCCTGGACGACGTCGGCAAGTTGAAAGCGCTGGCCATCATGGACGACGTACGAGAGACCTTCGTCGGGCGTGCGATTGTCATTAGCGGCGGGCGTGGTTGAGCCGAACCAGCGCTCGTCGATGCCGCCGCGATTCAGGCCGAAGGCGTAAAGATCCTTGGGGTCAAGCTTGAGGCGCTTGCCTGGCTGGAGGAACGAGCGCGGCACCCAGCACGGCGCGAGGCGAAGGAGGCCGCCCGTGGCATTAAGCGCGGACTCCGCGGCGGACTTGACGTTGTTGGAAAGGGTCTTGAGTTGTTTGACGGAATGCATGGGGTTGGTTTCCTCGTTTTGAGGGGGCCAGTATAGCTTTGAGCGAATCGAGCGGAAGAGGCGGGCGATCGGTCAACGGGAGCGAAGAGTTTCGGGTAACCTGAAGGGCTGTGCGCTTTATGAAATTAGTGCGACCTGGAATTTTCGCCGCTTGTCTTTTCATCGTGGCGGCGACCAGCGCGCCAATCGCAGCGGCGGTGGATTATTCGCGCGATGTCCGGCCGATCCTCGAGAAATCCTGTTATTCGTGTCACGGGCCGGACAAACAGAAGGCCGAGTTGCGGCTGGACGTGCGGTCATTAGCTATGAAAGGCGGGGAATCGGGGGCGGCAATTGTGCCGAGTAAGTCGAGCGAGAGTTTGCTGATCAAGCTGGTGCGCGGCGAAGATGCCGACCGGGTGATGCCGGCGAAGGGCGCGCGGCTTAGCGAGGCGCAGATTGCGATCTTACGGGAGTGGATCGATTCGGGCGCAGCGTGGCCGGACGATGGGGTGCGGGTGGCGGACAAACGGGATCATTGGTCGCTGAAACCAGTGGTGCGGGTGGAGCCCCCCGCCGTTTCAAATCGAGCCTGGGAGAGGAATGCGATTGACCGCTTTATCCTGGCGCGGCTGGAAAAGGAGCATCTCGCGCCGCGCCGGGAAGCGGATCGGCGCACGCTGATTCGCCGGGTTTCGTTTGATTTAATAGGTTTGCCGCCTACGCCTGAGGAGGTGGAGGCGTTTATGACTGATCGGTCGGTTGATGCATATGAGAAGGTGGTCGATCGGCTGCTGGCGTCGCCGCGGTTTGGCGAGCGGTGGGCGCGGCACTGGCTGGATGTGGTGCGATACGGTGACAGTCACGGGTTCGAGATGAACCAGCCGCGGCCCAACGCGTGGCCCTATCGCGACTGGGTCATCCGCGCACTCAACGAAGACATGCCCTACGACCAATTCGTCCGCGAACAGATTGCGGGCGACGCGCTGGGAGCGGATGCGGCGACGGGGTTTCTCGTCGCAGGGCCCTGGGATCAGGTGAAGAGCCCTGATCCGGCGTTGACAGCCCAGCAGCGCGCGGACGAGTTGCACGACATGGTGGCGGTGACGGGGAGCGCGTTTCTCGGGCTGACGGTCGGGTGCGCGCGGTGTCATGATCATAAGTTCGATCCAATCTCGCAGGTGGATTATTACCGCATGGTGGCGTTGTTCGCGGGCGTGAGGCATGGGGAGCGGGCACTTCCGCTGACTGATGAATCCAAGCGGGAATTGGCGGCGTCGCGGGAAAAACTGGCGGCGGTGGAGGGAAAGCTGACGCCGTTTATTGTGAACAACAGGCTTGGGCTGACGGTGACATTTACGGAAAACGAAGAGCGTTTCGCGGCGGTGCAGGCGCGATTCGTCCGGTTCACCATCTCGGCGACGAGCAATGCGATCGAGCCGTGCATTGACGAGTTGGAAATTTACACGGCAGAGGAAAAGCCACGAAACGCGGCGCTGGCGTCGGCGGGTGGGATCGCGACGGCGTCGGGAACTTACGCGGGAAATCCAAGCCACAAACTGGAGCATCTGAACGACGGGCGCTATGGCAATTCGCAGAGCTGGATTTCAAACCAGCGCGGGAAGGGATGGGTACAGATCGAACTGGCGGCGACGGCGCGGATCGATCGCATCGTCTGGGGGCGGGACCGCGAGGGTAAGTATCGCGATCGCTTGCCGACGAGTTACGCTATCGAGGTGGCGACCGATGCGGCGGGCCCCTGGCGCCAGGTTGCGGGAAGCGAGGCACGGCGGCCGTTCGCGGGCGGGGCGGCAGAAGGCCCGCGCTATGCCGCGGAGTCGGCGGGCGATCGGGAGGAACTCGCGCGTTTGCTGACCGAGCAGAAGTCGCTGAAGGAAACGGTGCAGCGTCTTGGCGAGGGAGCGAAGATTTACGCCGGGCAGTTCGAGCAGCCGGGGGCGACGCATCGGCTGAATCGCGGAGAGGCGTTGTCGCCCAAGGAGGCAGTGACGCCGGGTGGATTGGCGGCGGTCTTGCCCGGACTGGATTTGCCGGCGGACGCGCCCGAGCGCGAGCGGCGCGTGGCGCTGGCGAAATGGTTGACCAATCCCGCGAATCCGCTGACGGCGCGGGTCATCGTGAATCGACTCTGGCAGCACCACTTCGGGCGCGGGTTGGTGGCCACCCCCTCAGATTTCGGCCACATGGGCGGCACGCCCACACACCCCGAGTTGCTGGACTGGCTGGCGTCGGAACTGGCGCAAGGCGGCTGGCGCATGAAGGCGATTCACCGCCTGATCGTCTGTTCCGCCGCCTACCGCCAGTCCTCAGACTCCGATCCAACAGCGCGAGCCGCCGACGGCGACGCCTCTCTCCTCTGGCGTTTTCCACCCCAACGCCTCCAAGCCGAATCAATCCGCGACTCGATCCTGGCCGTCTCCGGAAAACTCGACCTGACCGCAGGCGGCCCCGGCTTCGACTTCTTCAAGCCCAACACAAATTACGTTCGCGTATATGAGCCGAAGGAAGACTTCAGCCCCGCCGAGTTCCGCCGCATGATCTACGCGCAGAAGCCGCGCCTGCAGGCGGACGGTGTATTCGGCGCGTTCGATTGTCCGGACGCGGGCCAAACCCAGCCGCGGCGCGCAAGCTCGACGACGCCCCTGCAGGCGATGAACCTGTTGAACAGCCGCTTCGTGCTGCAACAATCAGAGTTTTTGGCCGAGCGCTTGCGGCGCGACGCCGGTGAAGACGCAGCGGCGCAAGTGGGGTTGGCGTTTCGGCTCGCGTTCGCCCGGGAGGTGACGGAGCGCGAGCGTGAGGCGGCGGTGGTATTGATCCGCGGCCACGGGTTGGCAGCGTTCTGCCGCGCCGTTTTTAACGCGAATGAGTTTTTGTATGTCCAGTAACCTTTCGCACACGGGCCGGGCACTGCTCGATCGCCGGGGATTTCTCGGGCGGTCGCTCGGCGGGCTTTCCGGGATCGCGTTGTCGCATTTGCTATCGTCGCAAAGGTCGCTGGGAAGCGAAGCGCCCATCAGGCCGCTGATTCGGCCAGAGGCCCCTTATGCGGCGCGGCCGGCGCACGTTGCCCCGCGGGCGAAAAAGGTGCTGGTGATCTTCTGCTCCGGCGCGCTGTCACACCTGGATAGCTTTGATTACAAGCCGGAGCTGATCAAGCGGCACGGCTCGCCGATGCCGGGTTCCGAAAAGTTGATCACCTTCCAGGGGGAACAGGGAATGCTCACGGCGCCGCTTTACGAATTCAAACGGCGCGGGCAGAGCGGAAAGTACGTCTCGAATCTGCTGCCAAACCTGGCGGAGATGGCCGACGAGATGTGCTTCATCCACTCGATGACCGCGAGGTCCAACACGCACGGGCCGGCGGAGAACCAGATGGGCACGGGGTTCACGCTCGAAGGATTCCCCGCGATGGGGGCATGGGTCAGCTACGCGCTGGGCTCGGAGGCGGAGGATCTGCCGGCATTCGTAGCGATCCCCGACCCGCGCGGCGTGCCCCAAACCGGGCCGGCGCAATGGTCAGCAGGCTTCCTGCCGGCGGTGTTTCAGGGCACGGCATTCAACGCGGCCAAGCCGATCCCGCACCTGGCGCGGCCAACAGGCATCGCGCCCGCGACAGATGTGGCCAGCCGGGATTTCGCAAAGTTTCTGAACGACGAGCACCTGAAACGGCACCCGGACGATACAGTGCTGGCGGCACGGATCGCATCCTACGAACTAGCCGGGCGGATGCAGTTATCCGCCGCGGCGGTGGGAGATTTGTCGAATGAATCGACGGCGACACGAAACCTGTACGGCGCGGACGATGCGAACGCGGTCAAGGCCGGTTTCGCGCAGAACTGCATCCTCGCCCGCCGCCTGCTCGAGCGCGGCGTCCGTTTCGTGCAGCTCTTCAACGGCTCATACGCCATGGGCGAAGGCGTCGGCAACTGGGACGGGCACAAAACGCTGCGGAAACAATACGACGTGCATGGGCCAATATTGGATCAGCCGGTAGCGGCGCTGCTAAAGGATTTGAAAGCGCGCGGCCTGCTGGAAGAGACGCTGGTGCTTTTCACAACCGAGTTCGGGCGGATGCCGACGTTCCAGAAAGGCGCCTCAGGACGTGACCACAATCCCAAAGGTTTCACGGTGTGGCTAGCCGGCGCCGGCGTGAAGCGCGGGTTCACGTACGGCGCGACCGACGAGTTCGGCTATGAGGCGGTCGGAGACGTCACGACCATCTACGATTTACACGCGACATTGCTGCATCTGCTCGGATTAGACCACGAGCGCCTGACGTTCTATCACAACGGCATCGAGCGCCGGTTGACGGACGTGCACGGACGCGTAGTCAAAGAAATCCTAAGCTGACCACTCTTCGCCCCCAAGCTCCGAGGCAAATACTTGTCCTTCACGCGCTCCGCAAAATCTCTGTCACCGGTTTCCCCAATCCATCCCGCGTCACGTAAAACGGCCGCTTCTCAATCTCGTACGCCTGCTTCGGACTGATCCCCAGCGCATGAAAAATCGTCGCGTGCAGGTCTTCGATCACCACGCGATTCTCGATCGTCTTGCAAGGCCGTTCGTCCGCCGTGCGACCGTGCAAATACCCCTTTCTCACCCCGCCGCCGAACATCACCACCGAGCAGCCGTCGGTGAAGTGACGATGCATGCCATAATGCTTCAACTCCGTCATCACATCCGGCTGCGCCACCTGCCCCTTCACCACCGCGCCCGGCCGCCCCTCCACCATCATGTCGCGCGAAAACTCGCTGGCGATCACGATCATCGTCCGATCCAACAGCCCGCGCTTCTCCAGGTCCAGCACCAGTTGCGCGATCGGCGCATCGATCGTCTGCTTCAACTCCGCCAGCCGCGTGTGCCCGTTGTCGTGCGTATCCCAGTTCTTGAACGGGATGTATTCCGTCGTCACCTCGACAAACCGCGCTCCCGCCTCCACCAGCCGCCGCGCCAGCAAACACCCTTGCCCGAAGCGCCCCGTGTCATATTTCTTGAACGACTCCTTCGGCTCCAGCGACAAGTCAAACGCCCGCGCCGCCGGACTGGTCAGCAGCCGATGCGCATTGTCCATCGACCGCAAAAGCGATTCCTTCTGGTAATCGCTGCCAAATTCACCAACGGGCGATTGCTCAAGCATGCGTTTGTAGTATTTCGAACGATCCGCAAACCGCCCCGGGCTCATCCCCTTAGGCGGACTAATCGCCGCCCGCGCCTCCGCCGGCTCAGGGATCAGAAACGGCCCATACTCGCTCCCCAGAAACCCCGCCGTATGGAAGCTCTTCAGCTCCTCCCCCTCGCCTAAATCAAACCGCTGTCCGATATCAATAAACGCCGGCATCGCCGGATCGCGCGGCCCCAGCGTCCGCGCAATCGCAGATCCGATATGCGGCGCCGCCACGGTCTGCGGCGGCGCATACCCCGTGTGCCACTGATACTGATGCCGGCTATGCAGGATGAACCCCAGATCCCCCGCCGTGTAAGACCGAATCAGCGTCCCCCGATCCATCACCTTCGCGAGATTCTCAAGCCCCTGGCTGAACTTGATGTTGTCCACCGCCGTGTCGATCGAGGGAAACGTAGACAAAACCGCGTTCGACTCCAGCCCCTCTTTAAACGGCGTATACCGCTTCGGATCAAACGTCTCCGTGTGCGCCATCCCCCCGCCCATCCAAAGCACGATCACCGCATCAGCGGTCGCCTTTGGCTTGGCATCCTGCGCAGCAAGTATCGCATTGGGATACTCAGCAGCCAACGCAGCAAGCGTAGCCGCGGAGGCGGTCTTCAGAAACTGCCGACGGGTCGATGCATTCATAAGTACCTCGTATCACGGGCGTCTCGCCCGTGCGAGCGGATTTAAAGTCTCAATAGCGGTCGCTTCTCAAACTTTTACGCAGCCAGCACGGGCGCGACGCCCGTCATACGTCAACGGATCAACTGAAACTCAGGCAGCATCGCCACCACCCAAAGCAGATCCTCAACACCTTCGGCCTTAACCGGTTGCCCGACCATTTCCGTAGCCGTCGTCATCTCCCCCGCCGTCGGATTGCGCCCCAGCGCCCGCACAAACAATCGCTGCACCAACTGCTCTCCCGTCACCGATTTATCCGCCGCCATCTTCCCTGCCGACTTCTTCAGCATCTCCGCCAGCGTGCTCCCGTTGCTCATCTCCAGCGCCTGCAGCGTTGTCGCCACGCTCGCCCGATCCGTCAACACCTGCTCCCGGTTGCTCCGCCCCAGCGACGTCGTCAGCGGGTCCGCCGTGCATAGCGCCGAACGAACCTCCGGCCCCGACGCCAGTTGTACGCCCTCCGCCAGTTTCTCGTTCAACTTCCAGGGCCCGATCCGCTCATCCCCCAACTCCGCAGCCGCCTTCCACCCCGTCGCCGCGAACTCCCGATTCTGCCACCCCTGCCCCGCCTTATCCGACCAAACCCAACTCTTATCCGTCCCTAAATCCACCGGCGGCGCACCCGCGCTCAACTTCCGATGCGTAATCTTCCCGCTGATAAATAAACCAGCCGGACTCGGCGCATTGGTCGTGTTCTCCGCCTCCACCGCAATGACGTTCACCGTGTGATTGACCAAATGCCCTTTCAATTCCACCGCGATCGGCTTGCTCCACTCCTCCCCGCTCGCCACCCGCGTCCCATTCACATAAAGCACAAACCGATTGTCGCACGTGATGATCGCTTCCCCGCTCGTCACATCCTCCAGCGGAATTTCCTTCCGCAGGTAAATCGTCCCCGGCGGCGCAGACGCCTGCGCCTTGGCCGTGCTCCAGATCCACTTCGCCTTGCGGTGCGGCAACTTCGTGCTCGCCCCCGCCGGATCAAACGCCGCCTTGCTCGGCCAAACCCCCGTCACCGCCGACAGCGCATCCACAAACTCCTCCGCCGTCATGCGCTTCACCACCGGCCCGCGAAACGTAAACTGCTCGTTATCCCCTTCCGCCACCGGCACCACCGGCATCTGATACGCCCGAGACGTCAGGATGCGCGCCATCGTCCGTTTCACGTCCCATTTGTTGGTCTGCGCCAAATCCACCGCCAGCCAATCCAGCAGATCCGCGTCCCACGGCGCTTGATCCATCTCGTCCACAGGCTCGACAAACGCCCGTCCCAAAAACTTCTTCCAAAGCCGGTTCACGATAGTTCGGCTAAGCCGCCCGTTCTTCTCATTCGTGATGATCGTCGCCAGTTGGTTCAGCCGCTGATCGCGCGGCAGCTTCGGATCGATCGCCCCCAGTTCCGGATACAGGAACTTCATCGGGGCAACCTTCCCCTGCGGCACGCTGCACCGTTCCATCTCCAGCGGCGCATCCGCGTAAATTCCCGCCAACCCATACGAATCCGCCAACAGCCACTGGCTCACGAAGCTGTCATGGCATGATGCGCACTTCAGGTTCGCCCCCATGAACACCTGCGAGATGTTCTGCGCCGCCTGCATCTGCGGCGTCTGCGCCGCGTTCACCACGCCGCGCCAGACGATCCCCTTGATAAACCCCTCGCTCCCGCTCGCCCCGCTCACCAATTCCCGCACGAACTGGTCAAACGGCATGTTGTCCGACAGCGCCTTGTACAACCAAGGCGTGATCTGCTTCCGCCCGCCGTCGATGTATCCCGTCCCCTTGTAATCGTTCCGCAGCAGGTCGTTCCAGAAACTGATCCAGTGCTCCGTATACGCCTTCTTGTCATTGAGTAATCGCCACACCAGCTTCTCGCGCTTGTCCGGCGATTGATCCGCAATGAACGCATCCAGCTCCGCAGGCGGCGGTAACAATCCCACCACGTCCAGCCACACCCGCCGCGCAAACACCCGATCCTCCACCGCCCCCGCCGCCTTCACGTTATGCTTCGCAAAATAAGGCGTCAGCAGCACGTCGATCGGATTCGCCTTCGCATCCGCCCCCGCCGGCAGCGACACTACCCGCGGCACCAGCGGCGCAGACTTCCCCGCCGCGAACGTCACCCCCTCCGTCCACTTCATCCCCTGGTCGATCCAAGCGCGAAGGAGCCCCACCTCCGCCGCCGTCAGCGGCTCCCCCTTCTGCGGCATGATCTTGTCCGGGTCCACCCCAGCCACCAGTTGAATCACCAAACTCTTCCCACTGTCATGCTCCACAACGGCCGGCCCCGATTCGCCCCCCTTGATGAACGTCAGCTTCGAATCGATCCGAAACTCCCCCTTGCTCTTCCCGCCCCCGTGACATTTTGCGCACGCGTTCGTCAGGATCGGCTTGATGTCCTTGTCAAAGTCCACCGGCCGCGCCGCCGCGGGCGGAACCACGACTTTTTTGCTCTCCGCAGCCAGCGCAACGCTCCACCGAAGCGCAACCACAAGACCCGCGGCGAGGGCGATAACAAAAAAGATCTTGCGCAAGCTCGAATCCTCCAGACGGGGTGTGCAACCCAGTATACCCAAGGCACGCCGGGGTGTTTGTATCCGATTCACACAGGCCGTTCCGATTTTATCGGAACCGGATAATTCAAGTCCTGCGCAGTAAATGCCGAAAAGCATTTTGGCAGATTTCCCTCACGCCTCCCCTGCGCCCGGCCGATACCTAACATGCCGGGCGAAAGGTGGCTCCCCTTCCGCGCGGCATCGATTTCACGCTCCCACGACGACGACGATCGGTGACCAACCCCAAAAGCCCAGGAGGCTTGCTCATGCCCAGCGAGACCCAGAAGCCCGTAGTCCAAATCTGGAAATCCTACAAAAAGTCCGCCTCCAAAGAGCTGCGAAACCAGCTCATCGAGCATTACCTCCCCCTCGTCCGCAACCACGCCGAACGCCTCAAGGCAAAGCTTCCTTCCGTCGTACAGGTGGACGACCTCACCACCGCAGGCGTCCTGGGCCTCATGGACGCCATCGAACAGTTTGACCCCGACCGCAAGGTCAAGTTCGAAACCTTCTCCGCCATCCGAATCCGCGGCGCCATGATGGACGAACTCCGCGGCCTCGACTGGGTCCCCCGCCTCGTCCGCCAGCGCGCCAAGATGCTCAGCGAAGCCACCTCCCACCTTCGCTCCCACCTCGGCCGCCAACCCTCCGAAGAAGAGGTCGCCGGCGCCATGAACGTCCCCATGGAAGAGTTCCGCCGCATCGCCGCCGACTCCCAGCCCACCAACGTCTTCTCGATCTACGGCAAGCGCGTCAACAACAACCACCAAAACCACGACATGGAAGACCCCGAGGACGTCGCCAACCTCTGCGACCCAAAATCCGCCAACCCCCTCCTCCAGGCCCAGCACAAAACCCTCCAGGAAGTTTTAGTCAAAGGCTTCACCAGATCCGAACGTCTGATCGTCGTCCTCTACTACTACGAGCAACTAACGATGAAAGAGATCGGCGCAACCCTCGACCTCTCCGAATCCAGAGTAAGCCAGATGCACACCAGCATCGTCAATCGCCTGAAAATCACCCTCAGCGACCGCGCCAAGGAATTCGAAATGTCCCGCGAAGTCGCGTAACGTCGCCAGCGAAGGCTAAAACCGTCTCACAACCCGCGGAACACTTCCCGCGGGTTTTTTCTCGCGCACTAAGAACGCACGCCGGGGCAGAGCTTCGGGAGTTCCACGACCGCCGCGCCGCTCCGGATTCCGAGGCCCACGGAGCGCTCGCGCCGCGCACCTCCCCAAGCCCGGAAAATTTAAAAAACTTCCCTCGATATCACCCCAAAAACCCACATTTCCCGCCCCTGCTGCGCAAACAGGGTCCCCGGCGCGCAGCACCGCCAGAGATAGGGAGGTCCAGCATGCGCACCGACAATTCAGATCGTTACGCGATCCTCAACACCAAAACGCGCAGAACGAACCCACCGCCCTGTCCTGAGCGAGCGCAGCGAGTAGAAGGGCCGCCCGCCAAACCCTGCCAACGCGCCCCATCCCACGCCATCGCGCGAAATCTGCAAAACGAACCCAAACTCACCGCGAATCGTTCCACCCCCGTTCAGGCTAGAATACAACCCCATGCCCGAGCCCGACCTCAACCACCTGTTCGCGCAACTCGACAGCGTCATGCTGCGCGACCGCCACTTCCTCCACCGCCGTCTCCGCGGCATCGAGCGCAACCTCCAGTCCGGCCGGCCGATCGAGCACCCCTTCGCCCAGGTCGCCGCCGACCTCGAACGCTCGCGCAAGCGCCGCGAAGATCGCCAGCGAACCCTCCCCAAGCCCACCTACCCCGAACATCTTCCCGTGGTGGAAAAACGGGAGGACATCAAGGAAGCCATCGCCAAGAACCAAGTCATCGTCCTCTGCGGCGAAACCGGCTCCGGCAAGACCACCCAGCTCCCCAAGATCTGCCTCGAGCTAGGCCGAGGCGTCGCCGGCCTCATCGGCCACACCCAGCCGCGCCGCATTGCCGCCCGCACCGTCGCCAAACGCATCTCCGACGAGCTCGACTCCCCCCTCGGCCAGACCGTCGGCTTCAAAATCCGCTTCGCCGACTCCCTCTCCGAAAACACCTATATCAAGCTGATGACCGACGGCATCCTCCTCGCCGAAACCCAGGGCGACCCCTACCTCGAGCGGTACGACACGATCATCATCGACGAGGCCCACGAGCGCTCGCTCAACATCGATTTCCTCCTCGGCTACCTCAAGCAACTCCTGCCAAAACGGCCGGAATTGAAGCTGATCATCACCAGCGCCACCATCGACCCCCAGCGCTTCAGCACCCACTTCAACGACGCCCCCATGCTGATGGTCTCGGGGCGGACTTATCCGGTCGAAACCCGCTACCGCCCTCTCCAATCCGAAGACCCCGACGAAGAAGACATGCTCATGGAGGAAGCCATCCTCGCCGCCGTGGACGAAGTCTCGCGCCGCGCCGCCCCGGATTCTTCCATCCCCACCGGTGAAGGAGACATCCTCATCTTCCTAACCGGCGAGCGCGAGATCCGCGAGACAGCCGAAGCCCTCCGCAAGCACCACCCACCCGAAACAGAAATCCTCCCCCTCTACTCGCGTCTCAGCGCCGACGAGCAGATGAAGGTCTTCAAACCCCACGGCCGTCGTCGCATCGTGCTCGCGACCAACGTCGCCGAAACCTCCCTCACCGTCCCCGGCATCCGCTACGTGATCGACCCCGGCCACGCCCGCATCTCGCGCTACAACGCCCGCACCAAGGTGCAGCGCCTCCCGATCGAACCGATCTCACGAGCAAGTGCAGACCAGCGCAAAGGCCGTTGCGGCCGCGTCGCCCCCGGCATCTGCGTCCGCCTCTACAGCGAAGCCGATTTCAACACCCGCGAAGAATTCACCCCGCCCGAAATCCTCCGCACCAACCTCGCCAGCGTCATCCTCCAGATGAAGAGCCTGCGCCTGGGCGAGATCCAGGATTTCCCCTTCATCGAGCCGCCCGATTACCGCCAGATCAAGGACGGCTACCAAACCCTCCACGAGCTCGGCGCGATCGATGAGAACAACCAGTTGACGCCGCTAGGCGGAATGCTCGCCCGCCTGCCGATCGACCCGAGAATCGGCCGCATGGTTCTAGCCGCCAGGGAAGAAGGCTGCCTCGAAGAAGTCCTGATCATCGCCTCCGCGCTGACAGTCCAGGATCCGCGCGAGCGCCCGATGGAGATGCAGCAAGCCGCCGACGAAGCCCACAGCAAATGGCGCGACGAGAACTCCGACTTCGTCGCCTACCTGCACCTGTGGAAATGGTACGAGGAAAAACGCGCCCACCTCTCCACCAGCCAGCTCCGCAAGGCCTGCAAAACCAACTTCCTCTCCTTCGTCCGCATGCGCGAGTGGCGCGATATTTATCATCAGTTGAAGGAGGTTGTGGGAGAATTACCGCTACTAGCCGGCGACCGTCGCCAACCGCCTCGCGACACGCGCCGCGGCGGGACCGAGGTCAGGCGCAGGGCACGCGCCGTCGACCCAACGCGGACCATGCATGGTCCCGGCGACGCGACCACCAAATAAACCAGCCCGCGCAAGTCGCCTTGCGCGGGCCGTAGTTTAGACCAGAAAAGGGGAAGCGATCATGATCTCACGGCTTGGCAGCGGGGCGCGGAACCTCAGCGGCCTCGATCTCCCTGGCGGACAGATCACCCCAGACGGCACGGTACTTTTTAGTGTCGGGATGGCGATACCAGAAGACGATCTTGTCGTCGTCACCCAGTTTTACGCCATCTCCCAGATAAGCCCACTGGTCTTTGCCCAGGCTCATCAGGAACGGGCTGAGGGAACCGACGTGCGCCATCAGTTGCACGTCCTTGTCTTCCATCACCGGCGCTTGGCCGTCCGCGGCGGGCCGGGGCGGCTTGTTGCCGATCAACGTGGCGAACGTGGCCCAGTCGTCGAGCCTTGCGGGGAGGCGGCCGTCGCTGCGCTCGGCATATCCGCGAAGGACGGCAATCACATGCTCTTCGCCCGAGGCCTGCTGGACGGTCTTGAACGTTTTCGACATGTCGATCGTGGTGAGCTTGTAGTCGGCCGGCGGCTCAATGCTGAAGAGCGCGCGGTCGAGCGGAGTGTCGAAGATGAGTTGGGTCATCACCATCTTCGTGGGGTTGCCGGCGATCGGAAAATCAATCTCCACCCGCACCGGGTCCCCGCTGGCCTTGTCCGCCCAGACCGTGAACGGGACACCCTGCCCGTCGGCTTCGAACCCCTTGCACTTGCGGCCGTCGATCTCCTTTTCGCCAAGATCCTTAGCCTGGTTGGCGTTGAGCCGTTTGATCTCCTCGATCCAATTGGTGGGCATCTTTTGCTGCACCTTGGAGTTGGGGCCGGTGTCGGTGAGAAACGCCAGCTTCGCGGCAGGCTGCAGAGAGAGCATCTTGCCCGCCTTGGGGTCCATGATCGTGATTGCGCCGCGCGGGCCTTCGACGCGCGTCAGGCCGTCGGCGGTCATCAGAAACTTCATCTGCATCGGCTCGGCAATGTTGGGGACATTGGCGCTGGCGACGAAGGTCAGCGTCTTGGCATCGCGCACTTTCTGGACGACGTCCGCCCACGCGACGGCGTTCGGGCGGAGCATGACAAATGCCAGCAGCGACAGGCCAAAGACCAGGAGGATGCTGGCTGCGATTTTAGTAAGCGGTTTCATGGTAAGGATTCTCGTGAAGATGTTTTTGTGTGTTTGCGTTTCGGCCTTACGCAAGGCCGAGAGGGTGTCCGCGAGCAATTGCTGCGAAGGGCCGTCCGGGATCGCCGCGATGCGCATCGCGCTCAGCGAGCGTTCCAGTTGATCGTCGGGGTTGTCGGATCGAACGTCTTTGGTCATGACAAATCTCCGTTGATCTGGGCCTTGGAGACCGCCGCGTCGCCCAGCAACTCTCGGAGCCGCTGGCGGGCGCGGTGGATCGTGACGCCGACATTGCTGGACGACATCCGAAGCTGCCGGCCGATCTCGTCGTAGCTCCACCCGGAAAGGGCATGGAGTGCGAAGGTCTCAGCCTGCTGCTCGGGAAGCCGCGCCAGCGCCGCACGCAACTGGTCTGACAGTTCCGCTACAACCGCCAGTTCCACCGGCCCGGGCCGGGCGGAAATGGCATCGTGCACATCAGCGGAATCGTCCTCGTCAACGGTCCGATCGCGCCGCAGCCGGTAGCGTTTGCGGAGTTGGTCCATCGCCCGGGTGGTGGCCACTCTCTGCAAAAACGCGGACCAGTATCGGATCGTCTCGCCGCCGCCGCGCGAATACTGAAGCGCCGTGAGGAACGTCTCCTGGAAGCACTCGTCGACGTCAGCCCGGTTGCCCAGCAAGCGCCAAAGCGTTCGCCAGATGGCTGGACCTTCGTCGCGGAGAATGCCGTCCCAATCGATCATGCGGTCTCAAGTGAATGTCGCGGACGCAAGGGTAGTCGCTGGGGGCGTAAGTATTCTTACAAAAAAACCCGGCAAGCCTTGTCGGCCTGCCGGGTTCGAGGTTCGTGCGACGCAGTTAGCTTCTCAAGCATTCTGCTTCGGCGGGGCGCTCTTCTTCTGCCGCGCTTCCCGCAAATCCTTAAGCCACTGCAACTCCGTCTTGCCCGGGACCGCAACCGGCGCCGTCGGCATCGCGGCAGCAAGGTCGAGGTTCTTCGGGAACGAATCCTCGGTGGAGGTGATCGCTTCCTCCCACGTGATCACGTCCCCGCTATAGCCGGCCATGCGGCCCATGATCGCCATCATCGCGCTGTTCGGCACGCGCTGTCCCGCGTTGATCGGCTTGCCGTCGCGGATCGACGCGAACAGCTCATCGTGCTCAACCTGGTAGGCGCTGGGATAATCCTTGGGCACGTCGGTGAGCCGCCAGCCTGGGCCTTTGTCACCGTGCTCGCGGATGACGTAGCTCAGGCCGCCATTCTTGGGGGAGAAGTTGGAGGTGATGTCGCAGACGCCCTTGGTGCCGACGAAGTGGTCGCTGACGCCGGTGTTCACCTGGTCCTGCTGGCGGCAGTAGACGTGGGCGCGCGTCCCATTGGCCCATTCATAAACGACGGCGAAGTGGTCCCAGACATGACCATACGCCGGCTCGACGCGCTGCTGCCGCCCGCCCGTCGCCCAGGCGCGGGCGGGCATCTCATCCTTCATGGCCCATGCGACCTTGTCGATCGTGTGCACGGCCTGCTCGACGATGTGGTCGCCGCTGAGCCACGTGAAATAAAGCCAGTTGCGAAGCTGCCACTCGGTGTCGCTCCATCCGGCCTGGCGGGGCGTCATTTTGAGCTGGCTGGCGTTGTAATGCGAGTAGATCGAGATGATGTCGCCGATCGCGCCCTGGTGAACCTTGGGGAACGTGGCGCGCTCGCCGATGCTGTAGCGCCAGCAGAAACCATCCACGAAGCCGAGGTTCTTGCGCTTCGATTCTTCAATCGTCTTGGTGACCGCGCGATAACCGGCGGCATCCACGCAGAGCGGCTTCTCGGCAAAGACGTGCTTGTTCTTTTCGACGGCGTATTGAAAGTGAATCCAGCGAAAGGCTGGCGGCGTCGTGAGGAGGACAACATCGACGCCACTGTCGATCACCTTCTTGAAGGCGTCGAGGCCGGTAAAGCGTGTGTCAGGAGTGACCTTCACCTGCTCGGGATGCTGCTTGGTGTAGCTGACCAAGGCGCGGTCGATCGGCTCGGGCCAGAGGTCGCCGATGGCGGTGATATGGTTGGAAGGATTGGCCGAGAGCGCCTGCGCGCCCGCGCCGGTGCCGCGCCCGCCGCAACCGATCAGGCCGAACTTCACGACCTCGCTGCCCGCGGCGCGTACGCCCTGCGGGACGATGAGCGGCGTAACCGCCGCCGCGACGCTGGCGGCGGTGGCCGTGGTCTTGAGGAAGGTGCGGCGGGAGGAACCGGGCGAAGCAGGATTCGGTCGGGCCATGAGCGTGATCTCCAGAATTTGCGAAAGACGTAAAGACCAGGGCAGACAAGAATGTCCACCCCACCAAAAGCGGATTGGCAGTCTATACTAAACTTCAGGAACGTCGATGTTGAAGGACCAGACCAACGCCGAGATCGATTACGCCGCGATTCATCGCGCGCTGTTGGCAGGGCTGCTGGGAAACATCGGCCAGAAGACCGATCAATTCGAATACACCGGCGCGCGGGGAACCAAGTTCGCCATCTTCCCCGGCTCAACGCTCTTCAAGCGCCGCCCGCAGTGGCTGATGTCGGCGGAGATCGTCGAGACGACCAAGCTCTACGCGCGCACCAACGCGCGGATCGATCCGGAATGGATCGAGCGCGCAGCCGAGCACCTGGTCAAGCGCAGCTACAGCGAGCCGCGCTGGGAAGCCGAGACCGGGAACGTCGTGGCGGACGAGAAGGTATCGCTTTATGGCCTGCCGATCGTGCCGCGGCGGGTGGTGCATTATGGGCCGATCGATCCAAAGGTCAGCCGAACGCTCTTCATCCATCACGCGCTGGTGGAGGGAGAATTCCGCACCGGCGCCCCCTTCTTCGCCCATAACCAGAAGCTCACCGAAGAAGTGCTGGCCCTGGAAGCCAAGAGCCGCAACCGGGATTACCTGGTGGAGGCCGAGGCGCGGTTCGCGTTCTACGACAAGCGCCTGCCCCACGATGTGTTCAACGGCCAGACGTTCGAGCGCTGGCGCAAGGGGGCCGAGCGCCACAATCCCAAACTGCTCTACATGACGCGGCGCGACCTCCTGAAGCGGGCGGCCGACGACGTAACGCCCGAAGCCTTTCCCGACTTCATGCTCGTGCAAGGCAGCCGTCTCGCGCTCGAATATCACCTCGACCCCGGCGACCTGATGGACGGCGTAACCGTCACCATCCCGCTTGCGGCGCTGAACCAGATGCCGCAGGAGCCGTTCGAGTGGCTGGTGCCCGGCCTGCTGCGCGAGAAGGTGCTGGAGCTGATTCGAACCCTGCCCAAATCCCTGCGGGTGAACTTCGTCCCCGCGCCCGAGCACGCCGATCGCGCGATGGAGCTGCTGCAGTTCGGACAGGGATCGCTGTTCGATGCCCTGGCGGCGGTGCTCGGCAAGCTGAGCGGCCTGCAGGTCCGCGCCAGCGATTTCGCGCCGGCGGAGCTCTTTGAGTTTTTGAAGATGAATTTCCGAATCGTCGATCAGCACGGCAAACAGATCGCCACCGGGCGTGACTTGGGAGTCATCCGGCAAAAGCTCGGCCTCGCCGCCCGCGCAACCTTCGCCGAATTACCGCCGCACCCGGAGTTTCATCGCGACGGTCTCGAAGGCTGGGCGTTCGGCGACCTGCCCGAGCGCGTCGAGATCAAGCGACACGGCGTCACGCTGGGCGCATACCCCGCTATCGTCGATCAGCAGGATGCGATCGGCCTGCGCCTCTTCGATTCACCCGACGCCGCCAAGGCTGCCCACCTCGCCGGTGTGCGGCGGCTGTTCATGCTGCAACTCGGGCCGGAGTTGCGGCACATGTGGCGCAACATTCGCAACCTCGAACGCATGTCGATGAACTACAAGCTCCTCGGCAGCACCGACGACCTGCGCGGCCAGCTCGTGGCGGTAGCGGCGGAACGCGCGTTCACGCCCGACGCCAACGTCCGACAGCAGGCGGACTACCAGGAGCGCGGCGGGACGGCGTGGCAGCGCCTCTCCGAGCAACACGCGCGCATCAGCGAGCAGGCGGATCAGGCGCTCATGGCGTTTTACGCAGTGGCGAAGGACCTCGCGAAACCAGTAGCGCCGCTGCTCGAATTGTCGGTGCGCGACATGCGCGAGCACGTGGCGCGGCTGATGCCGAAGAATTTTGTCGCGGCGACACCGGCGGCATGGCTACCGCACCTGCCGCGGTTGTTGAAAGGCATCGGCGTGCGGTTAACCAAGCTGACCAACGCGGGGCTGGTGAAGGATCAACAGGGATTAGCAGTAGTTGAACCGCTTGAGAAAGCGTATCGCGAGCGCGTGCAGAAGCACCGGAAGGAAGGAATCATCGACCCCGCCCTCCTCCAATACCGCTGGATGCTGGAGGAACTGCGGATCTCGCTCTTCGCGCAGGAGCTGAAGACATCGATTCCGATTTCGCCGAAGCGGTTGAGCGAACAGTGGGCGCTCGTCAGAGCTTGATCAGTAACGCCACACCCGGCCCAGCGCCTGCATCTTGGTTTCGGTAATTACTTTTCCATTGTGGTCGATTTCCTTGACCGCCTCGGTGTCCGAGACGACGGTAGCGCCCGTACTTAAGCGCTGGGCGCAGAAGGGTGAGGAGAAGCCGCCTTGCGACCAGACCTCGCTTCCGGCGGGGTCATATTCCAGCACTTTTCCGCTCCCGAGATCACAGACAAGCGTGTTGCCGTTTTCGAGGCGCGACGCGCTCCGCGGGGTATTGAGCCCTTCAACCTTCCAGTATTCCTTTCCCGCGGCGTCGATCTCAACAACCGAGTTGGCGTTCTGCAGCGTGACCAGCGTGTGGCCGTTATCAAGGCGGACGGCATCGCAGGGCCCGCCAGTCAGCGACACCTGCCAGACGACCTTTCCACCGCCATCGACCTCGGCGACCTGTTGCGCATTATTCGCGGCTACGAGCGTGTTGCCGTTGTCGAGCCGCTGAACGCTCATGGGCCCCGCAGGCACAGGGATGCGCACGCGCTCGCGACCGTCACGGCGATACTCGACCACTGAGCTGGAAGAGTAAAGCGCGACCAGCCGCCCGCCATTGGCCAGCCCCTGGCAGGCCCACGGACATCCGCCCGGCTCGCTGGCCGAGAACGTGGTGCGGCCGGTGGCATCAAGCTCGATGATCTCGTTCTTCGCGTAGAGACAGATGAGCGTGCGGCCCATCTCAAGATTCGTCGAGCGCAGCGGGTACGTGAGTTGTGCCGTTTGACCTTCGCCAATCAGCCACTGCCGCCAATCGCCAATGGCTTCCTCCTGGGCAAGGGGCTCGACCCACGCGGTGTAGTCAGACTGCCGGCCCGTCAGCGCCCGCAACGTCGAGATGCTCCC